>NZ_JAQYWZ010000911.1:0-288568 GCF_036290945.1 Streptomyces sp. BE303 | reverse complement strand
GCTCGTGGCGATCGCGGTGTCGTCGATCACGAAGCTGGTCTGCAGCGAGGCGTCCTCGGTGCCGGTGAACTTGATCGTCACCGACTGGCCCGCGTAGGCCGAGAGGTCGAAGGTGCGCAGCTGGTAGCCGGAGGCCGCGTCGGCGTTCGAGTACGTCTTCAGCGCCGTACCGTTCGCCGAGACCGTCAGCTTGTCGTAGGCGGTCGAGCCGGACTCACCGGTGTCGATGTGCAGGTAGAAGCTCAGCGTGGCCCTGCAGCCGGCCGGGACGGTCACCGTCTGGGCGAGCGTGTCGGTGCGGGTGGAGCCGTAGCCGTTCAGCCACGCCTTCCAGGTGCCGCCGTGCGGGGCCTGCGAGGCCGACTTGTCGACGACGCCGCTGGAGGTGGTCCAGGGTGCGGCGGTGCCGGTCTCGAAGCCCGCGATGCCGAGCAGCTGCGCCGGGGTGCAGGTGCCGCCACCGCCGTTGACGGTCCAGCCGAAGGCGGTGCTGCCGGTCTTGTTCGCCGAGTCCTTCGCCGTCACGGTCACGTTGTACGTGCCCGCCGTCGTCGCGGTCCCGCTGATCACGCCGGTGGAGGCGTTGATCGACAGGCCGGCCGGCAGACCGGTGGCGGTGTAGGTGTAGGGGGTGGATCCGCCGCTCGCCTGGATCTGCAGGTTCGCCGAACCGCCCACCGCGGTGGACTGGTTGCCCGGGTTGGCCACCGAGACGGTGCCGCTGCCCGCGGGCTTGGTCAGCAGGCACCCGCTGACGTTGAGGTCGATGACCCGCCCGGTGCCGAGGCAGGTGGTGAACCAGTAGGTCTCCTGCCCGTAGCTCTGGCCCTTGACGGCCTTGGTGGTGCCGTCGGCCGCCACCTCGCAGGGGTTGTTGATGGTGCACATCTGGCCGTCGTCGTTGCCGGTGTTGTTGATGCCGACGACCTTCTTGGTCGCGGCGTCGACGATCGGCGAACCGGAGGTGCCGTGCGTGGTGTTGCAGCCGGAGCTGTAGCGGATCGAGTCGCGCCAGGTCCACTCGTCCTCGCGCAGCGTGCCGACGAACCCGTTGATGGAGCAGTTCCAGGTCTGCTTCCAGTACGAGGACGGTATGAACATCGCCGAGCCGTCGACCGGGTGCGTGTCGCTGACGGTCAGCGCCGTCGCGCCGAACTTGGAGGTGATCGACCCGAAGGTGTCGGTGAGTTGGTACAGGGCGACGTCCGTGCCGGTCATCGTCGCGTACAGGATCCTGTCCGCCTGCACGGTGCCGAGCGAGCCGCCCGACGCGTTGAGGAGCGTGCCGCTGCGGCTGGCGCTCTGGTTCTGGATGACCTGGCCCGCCGTCGGCATGGTCGGCAGGCAGTGGCCGTTGGTGAGCATGAGGGCGCGGTCGGTGTCCACCGAGGAGGGGTAACGCACGAGCGAGGCGGAGCAGTTGCTCAGTGCGATGGTGGACGTCAGGTCACCGGCCTGTACCGCCTGCGCGGGGGTGGCAGTGACGCAGGTCAGAACCCCTGCGACGACTGCGCCCGCGGCGGACGCGGCGGCAAGTCTCTTGAACATGGCTCTCCTTGTGGGGGATGCGGGGCGTACGACCGGTTGCGGACGCCCGCGCCGCACGAAAGTGCCATGCCCACTTCAATCGGTCAACCATGCGTACGGAATTCGCCCGCCCGGATCCGCCCAGGGGCGTGGGGAGGCGCCCGGAAGCGCCCGCAGGCGCACCGCCCGCCCCGCCCCGGACACCGCGAGGCCCCGCTCCGGCCCGCTCTGGCCCGCTCGCCACCGACGACCGGGGCCGGCGATCAGGCCGACAGCCCGGCCTCGGAATTCACTCCCCCGTCAGAGCCGTCACCACGTAGGCCACGTCATACGGCATCAACGCCACCTCCAGGGCGCCGCCCTCGCCGCGCTCACCGCCCTCGGACGCGAACTCGACGACCACCGCGTCGGATCGGATCCGGACCCGTTCGCGCCAGGTCGTCCGCCGCATCCCGACCTTCCGCAGTCCCGTCGGCAGCGGCCTCGCGCCGGCTCGCCCGCGGACCGGCCTCCAGACCACCCCGTCCGGCCCGATCAGCAGCCGACCGGTGCGCCAACGCTCCTCCTGAGGAGGGTTCCTGACCATGCACATCACTCGGGCGGTCGCGCCCCCGGCGAGCTTCCGGGCGCGCACGAGATGCCTGCGCTCGACGATCCATCCGGCCGCGAGGGCCACGGCGCCGGTGAGCGCCAGGTCGGTGAGTACGCTCACCCTCCCAGTGAAGCAAAACCCGGACCGCGTGTCCGCCGCATCGCCACGATCGAGGTCGGCGACGGCACTCGGCACCGACCGGCACCCGACACCGGTCGACGGCCGTGCCGCGCCGGGCCGGGCCGGGCCGGGCCGGACCGCGTTGGCCCGTCCCGCCGTTCGAGGACGAGCCGGGAGCAGCCGGGGCCGGCGGCCCGGCCGCGCTCAGCGCAGGTCGAGGACCGGCCGGGTCGAGAGCTCGTCGCCCATGCCCGTGTCGTCCGGCCCGTACACGAGCGCGGCCAGCTCCGTGTTCCGGTTGGCCGTGGCGAGGGGCAGCCACTCCAGGACGATGCCGTACCCGCCGCAGACCGACTCGCCGCCGTCGCCGCCGTGGATCGCGCCCGGGTCGCTGGTGATCTCGGACCGGTAGGTGTCGTAGGCGATCCGCAGCCCGAAGGCGTTCGGCCCGGTGTGCGGGCCGGTGTCGTCCTGGTACGGGCCGCGGTCGAGCGGGAACTCGTCGCCCCAGCGGAAGAGCGTCCCGGCGCCGGCGCCGCACGCGTGCTCCCACTCGTCGGGGTGCGGGAGCCGCAGCCCTTCCGCGGCCAGCGCCGCCGGGGTGTCGGCGAGCGGCTCGACGAGGTCCTCGTCCTCGACGGCCATCAGCAGCGTCGGCACGGTCACGGTCCGGTGCGGGCTGAGGTACCGGGCGAGGTGGAGCCGGAGGTCGTCGTCGAGACCGAAGCCCTGACTGACGCTCTCCTCCCGGTAACAGTCGAGGAGTTCGGCCGACGGCTGCCACGCCGCCAGGTCGAACCCGACCGTGACCCGGCCACCCGGCACCAGCGCGAACAGCCGCTCCCCGCGCTCGACCAGCACCCGGTGCAGCGGCGCGCCCAGGTGTTCGACCGTCTCGACCTGCTCCGGTCGACCGCCCACCACGTCGGCCGCGCGGGCGGCCAGGCGGGTGGCGGTGGCGAGGTCGAGCCGGCGCCAGGCGGCAAGGGTGAGGGAGGAGAGCGGTTCGAGGGCCATGCGCGGAGTCTGGCACACGCCACCGACAACGGAGTTGTGCCCCGGCGGGCGCCGCCGCGCGGCTCGACGGCCGGCACGCCCGGCCGCGCCGATGGGGCGCCGGGGAGGCCCCGGCGAGGCACCGGGGAGCGGGTGCTCGTGGGTGCGCGCGGAGGTCCCGGGTCCGCGAGGGCGCCGGCGGGATCGTGGACGAACCCTTTCGAGTCGGACTACCTGCCGTGTCGATCCCACCAGTGATTCATCATTTAATTAACCTCTCCCCGAGCCGAGTCATCGCTCGCAAGAGACTTCGGCCAGGACGGGCCGACGACCATCGGAGGAGCCGCAGTGGCGCAGGCAGCGAGGCGGGGCCGCCCCTCGACGGGGGCGCGGGAAGCGGTGCTCAGGGCCGCCGGAGAGATGCTCGGGGACGCCGGGCTGGCGCTGTCCACCAAGGAGATCGCGCACCGCGCGGGCGTCGCGGAGTCGAGCATCTTCTACCACTTCGGCGACCGGCGCGGCTTGATCCAGGCCGTCATCGGACAGTACCTGCCGGTGTTCGCCGACACCACCGCCGTCCTCGGCGAACGGCCCGCGCCGCCGGCGGACGGCGGTCCGGCCGGCGACCCGGACCTCCAGGCCGACCTCGCCGCCATGCTCACCGGGCTGGAGGACTTCTACCGGCGGATCATGCCGATCCTCGGCGCCATGCAGTCCGGCCGCACCCTGCGCGACCTCCTCGTGGCGCACGGCGGCGAGATCGGACCGCACCTCGCGCTCCGACCGGTCGGCGACGCGCTGCGCGTCCACCAGGCGGCCGGACGCCTCGCCGCCGGGCTCGACCCGGTCACCGGCGCACTGCTCCTGATCGGCGCCGCTCACCAGCGCGCGCTCTACCACTACCTGCTGGGCGACGACGCCGACCGCTTCGTCCCGCCGGTCGAAACGGTGGCCCGCACCCTGCTCCCGACCTTCGCCCCCTGACGGGCGGGGAGGCAGGGAGGCGGGGGCAGGGGGGCGGGATCGTGGGAGGGCAGCCCGCCGGGCAGACGGACGACGGATCGGCGGGCAGACCGGAGGCAGTCGCCCGGGCAGCGGAGCGGCCGAGCACGCCGGAAGGGGAAGCGCCCTCCGCCGGCCCGGCGGAGGGCAGCCCCGGTCACGGCTGCGGGAAGGTCTCCTCGTCCACGTCGCTGGTCTTGGCGTTCCCGCCGACCTTCGCGGTCAGCGTGATCGACCACGTGGTGGCCGTCCGGCCGGTCTCGTAGGACAGCGTGTCGTCGAACTTCGTGTAGGAGCAGTTCTGGGTGAACATCTTCAGCGAGGTGTCCCAGTCGACGCCGTCGGAGAAGAAGACCTCGTAGGTGCCGTCCTCGATGCCGTCGATCGACGCCTTCTTCCCCTTGCCGACGTACAGCGAGTGGACCGCCTTGGTGTTCTGGGAGAGCGTCACGACCGAGTCGGAGCTGCCACCCGTGTTGTCGACCTCCAGCCCGCCCTCGCCGCGCAGGCGGCCCTTGCGGATCATGGTGCCGTTGTCGAGCGAGCGGGCCTGCAGCTGCGGGGTCTGCGGGACGTTGAAGGTCGTCGGGTAGCCCGCGGCGGTCATCTGGGCGAGCGCGGCGGGCACCCCCTTGAGGCCCTCGGAGAGGCCGACCGAGGCGAAGGCCGAGGTCGTGGTGCAGACGCCCTTCCCCTTGATGTCGGTGCGCACCTTCGTCAGGTCCGTGGACAGCTGGGAGAGCGCGGTCACCAGCTGGCGCCGGACGGTGGTGACGGTGTCCGGCTCGCCGGACAGGCTCAGCCCGCTGCTGGCGGAGTTGGCCGCGGTGGCCGCCTCCTGGAGCGAGAGGGCGAAGGCGTCGAGGCTCCCGGCGGGGTTGAGCTTGGCCAGGGCGGCGTTGACCGGGTCGATGTAGCCGGCCAGCACCGGGCCGTACGGGGGCTTGGTGGGAGTCGGCGTCGGCGTGGGGGTCGGCGTGGGAGTGGGAGTGGCGGACCGGGAGCTCTCGGTGCGGCCCCCCGCGGCGTCCGAACTGCCGGAGCTCTTCGAGCTGCCGCCGGAACAGGCCGTCAGCAGCAATGCGGTACCGACCGCCAGGCCGATCTTGGTCACGGACCTCATGCCGCTCCCCCGGAATTCTCTCGGTGCTCTCTCGTGCACGCTCCGTGCACTCTGCAATCCCCGCGCACATGATCCCGACCCGATGAGACGCGGTCAACAGGGCGCACAGGCAGCGCACAGAATCTCACAGGGAGCGCACAGGGGGCGCGCGGGCCGGACCTCCGGGTCAACTACGATCGGCTCGTGTTGAGCCTCACGGGAATGCCCCTCCAGATCATCGCCTCCGTCGTCGCGATCGGCGTCTTCGCCGCCACGATGTGGCTCTGGCCGAGATTCGGCGGGAACGGTCTCAGGGCCTGGTCGGGGCGGATCGGGGCGTTCCTCGCCACCCAGGTCACGGTCCTGGCCGCCATGGGGCTGATCGCCAACGGCTACTTCGGCTTCTACAGCTCCTGGAGCGACCTGCTGGGCACCAACGGCAAGCCCGGCACGGTCGTCGACCACCAGCCGAACGCCGCCGCGTCCCTCTCGGTCACCGGCGAGAAGAGCATGTACTCGGCGCAGGGCTCGGCCCGCGACCGCTCCGGGCTGATCCAGGAGGTCGCCGTCAGGGGAACCGCGAGCGGCCTGAGCAGCGACGCCTACGTCTACCTGCCGCCGCAGTACTTCCAGCCGGAGTACGCGCAGCGGAAGTTCCCGATGGCCCTGGTGCTGGCCGGCTACCCCGGCTCGGCGGAGAAGCTCATCACGCTGATGCAGTACCCGGCGTCCGCCCTCACCGCGATCGAGGAGAAGAAGCTGCCGCCGACCGTCCTGGTGCTGATGCGCCCGACGCTGGTCGGCAACCGGGACACCGAGTGCATGGACGTCCCCGGCGGCCCGCAGGTGGAGACCTTCTTCACCAGCGACCTGCCGAAGGCCCTGGCCGGCAACTACCGGATCGGCACCGACCCGGCCAACCGCGCGGTGATCGGCAACTCGACCGGCGGCTACTGCGCGCTCAAGTTCGCGCTGCGCAAGCCCGACGCCTACCGGGCGGCGATCTCGCTCTCCGGCTACTACACCGCGCCGATCGACGAGACCACCGGCGACCTGTTCGGCGGCAACGACCGGTTGAAGCAGGAGAACGACCTCGTCTGGCGGCTGAAGAACAAGCCCGCCGAGCCCGTCGCCCTGCTGCTCGCCACCAGCTACGACGAGAACAACTACGAGGGCACCCAGGCGATGGTCGACTCCTTCAAGGCGCCGACCAAGCTCTCCACCATCACCCTGGACACCGGCGGGCACAACTTCCACACCTGGACCAGGGAGATCCCGCCCGCCCTGGAGTGGCTGGGCAAGCACCTGACGATGCCCCAGCCCGCCTAGGGCGTAGCGGACGGCGCGGGCGCACCGCGCACGGACCGCCCGAACGAGTGATCCCGCGAGGATCACAGGCGGCTCACACCCCCGTCTCACCCTTCTCTCAGCCGGGCGCCCGAACGTAGCGCCCATGACCACGACCAGCTTCTCCCCGCCGGCCGGCGAACCCTGGCCGGAGGCCGCGAACTACCCGCCGCCGCAGCTTCCGCCCGCCGGACCGACGGGGCCGGCCGGCCCCGCCGCCGACGTCCCGCAGGCGCGGCCCGCCGAGCCCCCGCTCTACCCCGAGTTCCCGCTGCCGCCCGTCGGGCCGAAGGGCCCGGCATCCTGGGCCGACCGCCTGCGGACCCTGCCGGCCCGGACCTGGCGCGGGCGCGCGGAGGACCCGCGCTGGGTCCGGCCCGCCCTGCTCGCGCTGCTGGCCGCGACCGCCGTCCTCTACCTCTGGGGCCTGTCCGCCTCGGGCTGGGCCAACGCCTTCTACTCGGCCGCCGTGCAGGCCGGCAGCGAGAGCTGGAAGGCCTTCTTCTACGGCTCCTCGGACGCCGGGAACTTCATCACCGTCGACAAGCCGCCGCTGGCGCTCTGGCCGATGGCGCTCTCGGCCCGTGTCTTCGGGCTCTCCTCCTGGTCGGTGCTGGCCCCGCAGGCGCTGATGGCCGTCGCGACCGTCGCCACCCTGTACGCGACGGTGCGCCGCCGCTTCTCCCCGTTGGCCGGGCTCCTGGCCGGCGTCGCCCTGGCCCTGACCCCGGTGGCGGCGCTGATGTTCCGCTTCAACAACCCGGACGCCCTGCTGGTGCTGCTGCTCACCCTGGCCGCGTACGGGCTGGTGCGGGCGACGGAGACCGCGAGCACCCGGTGGCTGGTGTTCACCGGGGCGATGTTCGGGCTGGCGTTCCTCACCAAGACCCTGCAGGCGTTCCTGGTGCTCCCCGGCTTCGCGGTGGTCTACCTGGTGGTGGCGCCCACCGGACTCTGGCGGCGGGTCCGGCAGTTGCTGGCCGGCGGGCTGGCGATGGTGGTCGCGGGCGGCTGGTGGGTGGCGGTGGTCGAGCTGGTACCGGCCTCGGCCCGCCCGTACGTCGGAGGTTCGCAGGACAACAGCTTCCTCTCCCTCACCTTCGGCTACAACGGCCTCGGCCGGCTCAACGGCAACGAGACCGGCAGCGTCGGCGGCGGCAACCGGGCCCGGTTCCCGGCCGGGATGGAGGCGCCCGCCGGCGGCGCTCCGACCGTGCGCGGCGGGGGCGGCTGGGGCGAGACCGGCATCACCCGGATGTTCGACGGCAACATCGGCGGGCAGATCGCCTGGCTGATGCCGGCCGCGCTCGTCCTGCTGCTGTTCGGCCTCTGGGCGACCCGCCGGTACGCCCGGACGGACACCGCGCGGTCGGCCTTCCTGGTCTGGGGCGGCTGGCTGGTCTGCACGGCGCTGACCTTCAGCTTCATGTCGGGGATCTTCCACGAGTACTACACGGTGGCGCTGGCCCCGGCGGTCGCGGCCCTGGTCGGCATGGGCGTGGACGGGCTCTGGCGGGCGCGGCACCGGCTGCCGTACGCGGCCGTCCTGGCCGGGACGCTGGCGGTCACGGTGTCCTGGGCGTTCGTCCTGCTCGGGCGGAGCTCCGACTTCCTGCCCTGGCTGCGCTGGACGGTGCTGGTCGGCGGGCTGGTGTCGGCGGTCGCGCTGGCGGCGGCCGGGCCGCTGGCCGCCCGGCTCGCACCGCGTGAGAGCGCCCGGGGCGTACAGGACGCGCCGGACGCACAGGGCGGCGGCGCGCACGGCGACGGCGGTCCCGGGGCGGACGACGCGCACGGTGTGAACGGCGTGAACGGCGCTCCGAGGAACGGGCGTCAGGGCCACCGGCTCGCCGGGCGGCTGACCACCGTGGCCGGTCTGGCGGGTGCCGCGGCGGCGCTGGGCGGTCCGGCGGCGTACGCGGTGGACACCGTCAACACCGCGCACACCGGCTCGATCGTGACGGCCGGCCCGGCGGTCGCGGGCGGGTTCGGACCGGGCGCGATGCGACGCGGGCCCGGTGGCGGGCCGGGCGGCGAGGGGATGTTCTGGATCAACGGCCAGCAGGTCGCTCCCCCGCAGGCCGGCGGCCAGGGCGGGGGTCCGGGCACCCCGCCGCAGGGCGGCCGGGGCAACCGGCCGGGCGGCGGCCAGGGCACCGGCGGCCTGCCGGGCGGTGGCCAGTCGGTCTACGGCGTCATGGGCGGCCCCGGCGGCATGGGCGGCCCCGGCGGCATGGGCGGGCTGCTCAACGGTGCCAAGGTGAGCGACGAGGCCGCCGCCCTGCTGAAGCAGGACGCCGACCGCTACCGCTGGGCCGCCGCGACCAGCGGCTCGCAGAACGCCGCCAGCTACCAACTGGCCTCCGGGGTACCGGTGATGGCGCTCGGCGGCTTCAACAGCACCGACCCGTCGCTCACGCTGAGCGCCTTCCAGCAGTACGTGAAGGAGGGCAAGGTGCACTGGTTCATCGCCGGCAGCGGCGGCCCGGGCCGGACGGTCGGCACGGGCGCAGGCGCAGGCGGTACGGGCGCGGACGGCGAGGGCGCAGGCGCCCCGGCCCCGAACGGCACGACACCTGACGGCACTTCGCCCGACGGCACGGACGCCAACGGCAGTGGCCCCGGCGCCCCGACCGCGGGCACCGCGGGCCCGAGCGGCCCCGGATCGGCGGATTCGCCGACCGCACAGATCGAGAGCTGGGTCACCAGCCACTACACCGCCCGGACGGTCGGCGGCTCGACCGTCTACGACCTCACCCAGCCGCCCACCTCCTGACCCACCGGGCACCGGAAGGCGCCCGCGGGCACCGAGCACGACACAGCAGGGGCGCGCCACGGCACTCGGATCCCGAGCCGCCGTGACGCGCCCCGCGCGCGCGTCGGATCAGGTCATCCCGCGGTGTCGGTCGCGCAACGCGTCCCGGCGGCGGGCACCGTGCCGTCGAGCAGGAAGGCGTCCACCGAGGTGCGGATGCACGCACTCCAGCCGTAGCCGGTGTGCCCGTCGCCGTCGCGGGTCAGGAGGACGGCGTTGCCCAGCTGGGCGGCGAGCTTCTCCGCCGAGGCGTACGGCGTGGCCGCGTCGCCCGTGGAGCCGACCACGACGATGGTGGACGCGCTCTTCGAGGCGATCGGGTGCGCCTTCTCGGCCGAACGGAAGGCCCAGGTCCGGCAGTCGGGGTCGAACAGCGCCGTGTCCGGCTCGTGCCGGGTGATCAGCGGGGCCTTGGCGGCCAGGTCGGCGTACGCGGCCTCCAGCTCGGCGCCGGCGGCGACGTTGGTCGCACCGTCGGCGCAGTGGATCGCGGTGTAGGCGTCGGCGGAGACGATGTAGTGCCCGTCCTTGTCGCGACGGTTGGAACTGTCGGCGCGGGCGAGCAGGTAGTCGCCCTTGCCGCGGAGCATCGCCCAGCCGATGTCGTTGCGCAGGGAGTCCCAGCTCGGCTGGCCGCCGTAGAGCCCGTCGATGATGCCGACCCAGGCCGCGTTGGCGGTGAGGGTGCGCCCGCTCGCCGTGGTGAGCGGCTTCTGCTTGAGGCTGTCGAGGAAGTCGGCGAGCTTCTCGGCCGCCTTGGCCGGGTCCTTGCCCATCGGGCACTGGTCCTTCTTCGCGCAGGCCGCGGAGAAGTCCTTGAAGGAGCGTTCGAAGGCCGCGTACTGGGCGATGTTGTGCTGGAGCAGCGGCATGGACGGGTCCACGGCGCCGTCGAGGACGAGCCGGCCGACGCGGTCCGGGAACTCCTCCGCGTAGAGGGCGCCGACGTACGTGCCGTAGGAGAGACCGAAGTAGGTCAGCTTCTGGTCGCCGAGCGCGCCGCGCAGCACGTCCATGTCGCGGACGGTGTTGCGGGTGCCGAGGAAGGGCAGCACCTTGCCGTACTTGGCCTGGCACGCGTCGGCGAGGACCTTGCCGTGGTCGACGCCGAGCGCGTCGGTGGTGACCCAGCCGTCGCGGGCCTTGTCGTCGAGGCAGTTCACCGGGGCGGTGAGGCCGACGCCGCGCGGGTCGAAGCTGACGGTGTCGTAGCGCTCGCCCACGGCGCCCTGGAACTGCTTGGGGTTGCGCTGGAGGAAGCCGACGCCGGAGCCGCCCGGACCGCCGGGGTTGACGAGGACGGAGCCGATCCGCTGGTCCGGCTTGCCGGCGGGGCTGCGGACGATCCCGACGTCGATGGTGTCGCCCGCCGGGTTGGCGTAGTCGAGCGGCACCTTGAGGGTGGCGCACTGCACCGCCGACTCGTCGAGCTTGTCGGTCTTCGGGTCGTCCTTGCAGGCCGCCCAGCCGAGTTGCTGACCGTAGAACGGCTGGAGTGCCGGATCCGCCTGGCCCGTGGGCTTGACCGTCGGGGTCGGGGTCGGCGTGGGGCTGGGGGTGTCCGCCGGGGTCGGCGTCGCGGTCACGACGGGGGACGGCGTGCCGGAGGCCGCGTCGGTGGATCCGGCCGAACTGGTGCAGCCTGCCAGCAGGGCGGCTACGGCGACGGCGGGAAGGGCGCCGCGGGAGAACCGGGTGATCATCGAGTGCACCGCACACGAATATCATCCGGTCATCACACTGATCATCTCGCCCCCACCCTCCGGCGTCCGTGGCGCTGGGACAAAGTCCGGCGAACCAAGAGGAATCGTTTCCTCAGCCACGCACCTGCCGCTCAGCGGTCACGCGCCCGGCCGGGCCGCCGCTCGACCGCCCGACCGGCCGGCCACGGCTCATCAGCTCCCGTCATCCGCCGCACTGTTGCAGCATGGCCGTCTTGTCCGCCTCCGTGACGGGCAGCCGGTACTTCAACGACACCTGCGCGAACCGCACCGCGTACGCGCACCGGATCTCCGGCGCGGCGGGCAGCCAGGCGGACGGGCCGGAGTCGCCCTTCGAGGCGTTCTGCGAGCCGTCGGCCGGGATCAGGTTGAGCGGGTCGTTGGCGATCTGCACCCGCTTGGCCTTGTCCCACGTGGCCGCACCCATCTGCCAGTCGTAGGAGAGCGGCATCACGTGGTCGATCTGTATCTTCGAGGCCTGCTGCTTGGACCACTGCACCGTCCTGCCGGTGTACGGGTCGTGGATGGTCATCGAGGTGACCACGCAGGACGACCCGTCCTTGCGCTCGACCGCCGTGCCGTCCCGGGCCAGCAGGTCGTTGCGGGTGTCGCACTTGTTGTGGCCGCCGGGGACGCCGTCCACGTTGTCGGTCCAGGCCGGGCCGAACTCGTCGCGGTCGTAACCGTCCTTCGAGCCGGTCCTGGCGGTGGCCACCCTGGCTATCAGCTCCCGGCCGGCGCTCAGCTCCTCGGGCGAAGTCAGCGGCCCCAGACCGGGCTTGGTGCCGTCGGGGTTCTGCAGCGGGCTGGTGCCCGGGCCGGCGGCGCCCGCCGCCCCGGGGGATCCCGCCCCCGCGGAGGCCGCGTCGGCGGCCCGCTTCCCGGCGCCGGAGCAGCCGGTCAGCGCCAGGGCGGATATCAGGAAGACGGTGGCGGCGGACAGAGCGGTGCGACGGGCGGGCACGGAGGACTCCCCAGGTGGCGGGCGACTGACGGCGCACCAGCAGACCAGCCGCCCCACACCCGGTCAAGGGGGCACAACACGGAGCATTTCGATCATGTCGAAGGTCACACCCGGAAGGTCGCGCCCGGAAGGGCCGGCGCGGACCACGCAGGCGACGCCCGCACCGTCGACACGGCAGGGGCCGAACCCGCCGGCCGGGGCCGGTGCCGCTCAGCCGCCGATCGCCGACATCGGGCGCGCCGGCCGGACGAACCCGGCGGCGCCGATGGCGTGGCCCGGCCCCTTCCCGGCGATCGCGGCGCGCCAGGCGGCCTCGATGCGGGCGTCACCTTCGTCGTCCCCACCGCCGCCCCCGTGACCGCCGCCGTCCCCCTCGCGGAGCAGTGCGCGCAGGTCCGACTCCTCGGTGGCGAAGAGGCAGTTGCGCAACTGTCCGTCGGCGGTGAGCCGGACGCGGTCGCAGCCGCCGCAGAACGGCCGTGTCACCGAGGCGATCACGCCGACCACGGTGTCCGTCCCGGCGATCCGCCACTCCTCCGCCGGCGGGGTGCCGCGCCGACCGGCCCCGGCGGGCCCCGTCCCCTCCGCCCCGGCGGCCCGGCCGGTCGGCAGCAGCTCCCAACGGGTACCGAGCGCGGCCAGGATCTCGTCGGCGGTGACCATCCGGGCCCGGTCCCAGGCGCCCTGGGCGTCCAACGGCATGGACTCGATGAACCGCATCCGGTAGCCGTGCTCGGCGGCGAACTCCACCAGCGGGACGAGTTCGTCGTCGTTGACGCCGCGCACCGGCACCGCGTTGACCTTGACCGGGGCGAGGCCGGCGTCCCGCGCGGCGGCCAGGCCCGCGAACACGTCGGCGATCCGGTCGCGGCGGGTGATCGCGGCGTACCGCTCGGGCCGCAGGGTGTCCAGGCTGACGTTGACCCGGTGCAGCCCGGCGGACTTCAGCTCCGCGGCGGTGCGGGCCAGTCCGATGCCGTTGGTGGTCAGGGACACCTCGGGTCCGAGCGCGGCGATCCGCCGGACCAGGCCGGGCAGGCCGCGCCGGAGGAGCGGTTCGCCGCCGGTGAGGCGGACGGACCTGATCCCGAGCCGGCGCACCGCGATCCGCACCAGCCGGACCACCTCGTCGTCACCGAGCAGCTCGGCCCCGGGCAGCCAGGCGAGGCCCTCGGCCGGCATGCAGTAGGTGCAGCGCAGGTTGCAGCGGTCGGTGAGGGAGACCCGCAGGTCGGTGTGGACCCGGCCGAAGCGGTCCACCAGCGGGCGCGGTGCGGAGTTCATCGGCCCAGTACAGGGGGGTCGGCGCGGAAACTCCAGCGGCCGAACCGCCGGGCCGCGGGCGCCCGGCACCCGCCCCGGTTGTGGCTTCGTCCAAGGGTCACCCGCCGGGGCTGCGGGCCGCCCTGCCGGACAGGCAGGCTGGACGCATGCAGAACGAGGACGCGGTCACCGCGCTGGTCCTGGCGGCGGGCGGCGGGCGACGGTTGGGCGGGCGGCCGAAAGCACTGGTCCCGTACCGGGGACGGCCGCTGGTGGAGCACGCGGTGGCGGCGGTGCGGGCCGGCGGCTGCCGGGAGGTGACGGTGGTGCTGGGCGCGGCCGGGGAGCGGGTCCGGTCGACGGCGCACCTTCCGGGCTGCCGGCTGGTGGCCAACCCGGACTGGGAGTCCGGCATGGGCTCCTCACTGCGGGCCGGGATGGCCGCGCTGCCGTCGCCGACCCGGGCCGTGCTGGTGATGCTGGTGGACACGCCGGGGGTGGGCGCGGCGGCCGTGGCCCGGCTGCTGGCGGCCCACCGGGCGGGCGCGGAGCTGGCCGCGGCGGCGTACGGCGGGCGGCGGGGGCACCCGGTGCTGATCGGGGCCCGGTACTTCGCCGAGGTGACGGCGGGGGCGGTCGGGGACGCGGGCGCGCGGGCTCTGCTGGCGGCGCACGCCGAGGAGATCACGCTCGTCGAGTGCGCCGATGTCGCCACTCCGGACGACCTGGACACGCCTGCCGACCTCGCCCGTTGGGGTGCGGGGTGACGCGGGTACCGCTCTTCTTCGAACGGATCCCCCTCCGGGGTGGAACCGCCCTCCTCCTCCCCGCCGAGGAATCGAGCGCACACCCCTGATTCCTCCCTGAGGATTGCCTCATTCCGCGCCGCGGTCCGCGGGTTTCGGGGAGCATGGGACCCGTCCCTCCTCCCCGATTCGAACGGACGGTGCCCGCGATGGCCGGACTGCCCGACGACTTCACCGGACACGACCCGGCCGGCCGCGGGCCGGGGACCGGGGGTGGCGCCCGGGCGATCCGCTGCCCCGCCTGCCGGCGCGAGCACCTGTACGAGCCGCCGTCGCTGCCCTGCCCGTGCGGAGCCTCGCTGAAGGTGCCGCTGCTGCGCGGGGGCGTGCCGGTGCAGGTGCGGTTCCGGTCCTGGGAGGACTCCTGGCTGAACATGCGCTGCCCGCACTGCGGCCGTTCCGACCAGTGGCCGCAGCCCGAGTTCACCTGCAACTGCGGGGCCACCGTCCGGCTCCCGGTGGACCGCACCACCCGGCTGGGCGGCGGCGCGTCCACCGGGCCGCTGGGCACCGCCGCCGGACCCCGCGCCTCCCACCCGTACCCGGCGCGGCCGACCCAGCCGCTGGACGCGCCGCCCGCCCCGGCGCCGGCCGCAGGGGCGAGCGGCCCCGCCACGCCGTGGCGGCGGCGGGCGCCGTTCCGTCCGCACCCGGTGCGGACCTCGCAGGACGCGGTGTTCACCGCCGCCCGCTACCTGGAGTGGCTGGGCTTCGACGACCTGGAGCTGACCGAGGCTCAGGAGCGCGACGGGGTGACGCTGCTGGGCAGCCGGATGGTCGCCCAGGTGGACACCTGGACCGAACCGGCGGACGTGAAGTCGGTGGAGTGCCTCTGGCTGCAGACCCTGCACGCCGAGGAGATGGCCGCCGCGATGTTCACTCTTGCGGGCTATTCGCACCAGGCCACGGTGCGCGGGGAGCAACTGCTGGTGGCCCTGTTCAGCCTGGACCTGGCGGGGGTGCCGCAGCCCGCCAACGGCGCCGCCGAGGCCCTGATGGAGACCGGCTGGACGTCCTGAGCCCCCGTTCGGACCCGACCCGCCGACCGCTGATCGTTTAGACGAAAACCCGCCCGAGCGCAACAACCTCCGCTCGTGATCTGGTGCACAAGCTCGCCCCCGTGTTGAATTGCCGCCACAGCGCGGGCCCGGGGGCGTGTCATGCCACGAGGGGCAGGGTCCGCGTCCTGCTGGATGGCGCGCACAAGGAGGTGGCGTTGTCGGAGCACGGATGGGGCCCGAGCGGCCGGGACGGGCGGGGGCGGGCGACCGCACCCCAAGAGCCGGGGGACACCGTGTGGCGGCTGCGGTCCCGGGCGTGCTGGCGGGAGGCCGCGGAGCTGTTACGCCCGGCCGCCGAACGAGATCCGACAGCGGCGCTGGCCAGAGCCGAACTCCTGATCGAACAATGCCTGTTCACCGCAGCGAACTGGTCCCAGGCGGAACAGGCGCTGCGGCTCGCCGAGGCCGGGGCGACCTCCACCGAACAGCGCGCGGCGGCGGCCTGCGCACGCGGCTTCCTGGCGTACGCGGCCAGCGTGCTGAGTGCGCGGGACCGGCTCGACGAGGCACAGGCGGCGCTCGGGCGCACGTCCGCGCTGCTGCCGCCGGACGCACCGGGCCGTCCGCTGCTGGACTTCCGGCGGGGGCTGGTCGCGGAGAACCTGCTGCGCGACCCGACGGCGGCCTGGATCGCCTACCGCCGGGCGCACGACGGCGCGGGCGAGCGCGGGGACGACCTGCTGCGCTCCTCCACCTGGCGGCACCTGGCGGCCCTGGCCCTGGCCGCAGGCGACCGCGAGCGGGCCCGCGAGGGGTTCGAGGCCTCGCTCCGGCTCCGCGAGCAGTTGGGCTTCACGGTCGGGGTGGCGCCCGCGCTGGCGGCGCTGGCCGAGGTCTCCGAACCGGCCGAGGCCGCCCGGCTCCGGGCGGAGGCGGCCCGGCTGGTGAAGGCGCTCGGGGGTGTTCCGGTCTGGCTCGCGCGCCAGCTGAGCGCGGCGCGCACGCCGGGCGCTCCCCCGGACGGACGCATCGGAAGGCAGGCCCAGGGACCGATCAGCTAAGGTGAGCCTAACTTGGCCGGGTCGAGCAGTGACCCGGCCAGGTTCGCCTTGCCGTTCCCGGGCTCCGCCAGGCCTACGTCCGGCCGGGCCCGGACGCAGGGCGCAACGACGGCGAGGGCACCCGGGGTGCTTCGACGACGGACGCCCCCGCCGGGCGCGGGACCGGGCGGTCCGGCACGGGCTCCGGTCGACCCGATGGGGCCCGCACCATGACCGTGAGCAGCACCCGGCCCGGCCCCGCGCCGCGCGCCTCCGCCGCCGTCGAAGCGGCACTCGCCCTACCGCCGTCACGGCCCGTCACCACCGCACCCGGCGCTGCGGGTTGCACCGACCCGGGAGCCGACAGCACCGCCGTCCTGGGCACCACCGTCCCGGGCGCCGCAGCCCCGGGCAGCACCGCCCCGGGCGCCGCGGCCTACCGGCGGCTCGGCGAGCTCCTGCCGGCACTCCGGGTGCACTGCGCCCCGCCGCGCACCGGCCGGGGCTGGATCGCCGGGGCCGACCTCCTGACCCACCCGGAGGCACTGCGCGAACTGATCGCCCACGACGCCCGGCAGGGCCTGGCCCGGTACGGGCGGCCACTGCGTCCGGACGTGGCCGCCGGGTTCGGCCTGCACCGCTTCGTCTGGCCGGTCTCGCTGCTGTTCACCCTGCCGTGGTTCCTGGAGCGCCGGGTGCCGCTGCTCACCCCCGCCGACATCTCGATCCGTCGCCGCACCGGCGAGCTGACGGTCCGTCCGGGCGCCTTCGTCTGCCTGCCCGACGACCCGGCGGCCGCCCCGGGCGGCGCGACGGCCCGACCGGAAGCGCCGGGCACGGCGGGCACGGCGGCCGAGACGCCGTGCGCCGTGCGCCGTCACACCGCCCGCACGGTGCCCGACGAGGCGGCGCTGGCCGGCGAACTGCGCATCGCCCTGGCCGACTTCCTGACCCCGCTGCTGGCGGCCTTCCGGCCGGAGGTGCGACGCGGTCCGCGCACGCTCTGGGCGATGGCGACGGACGCCGCGGTCGAGAGCCTCTGGCACGCCGCCGGGCTGTTCGGCGAGGAGGAGCGCGCCCGGGCCGAGTTGTCCGCGCTGCTCGCGCCGGGCCTACAGGACGCGCGCCCGGCGCCGGAGTGCGCGCCCTTCACGCCGGGCGCCGGATTCACCGGCCCCGCGTCCGGCTCCGCAGTGCACTTCGACCGCTGCCGGGCCAGTTGCTGCCTCGTGTACACCGTCGAGGCCGAGGCGATGTGCGCGGGCTGTCCCCGCGTCACGCGAGGTTGACGGCACTCCTCCCGGCGCGGAACGGGTCGGGGGCGGAATTCCGGGAGACACCCGCCCGGAATTCATATGACGATGCGACTTATCCCCCGCCAGAAATCCCTCTCGTCAGCGCATTGACGGCAAATCAGCCATTCTCGGGCCGAGCATCGGTCATGATGGTCCCCGCCATCACGACGCAGGAATTGCGACGCAGGAAAGCGAGGCTGGTCCAGGCGATGAAATTGTCCGACATACCGCTTGGTTGGGCCGTCACCGGCGTTGCGGTGCTGCTGGTCAGCGCCCTGCTGGTGGCCCTGGTCCGGAGTCGGGGATCCACCACCGGATCGGGTGGCCAGGATTCCTGGGAGCGTTCCGAGGAACGCCGCCGCCGCAAGGAGTCCCTGTACGGCGGGGCCTCGTACACGCTGCTGTTCTGCTGCGCGGCCGTCGCCGCCGCGCTGTCCTTCCACGGGCTGGTCGGCTTCGGGGTGCAGAACCTCAACCTCTCCGGCGGGTGGGAGTACCTGGTCCCGTTCGGTCTCGACGGCGCGGCGATGTTCTGTTCCGTACTCGCCGTCCGCGAGGCCAGCCACGGCGACGCCGCGCTCGGCTCCCGCCTGCTGGTCTGGCTCTTCGCGGGCGCCTCGGCCTGGTTCAACTGGGTGCACGCCCCGCGCGGCTTCGGCCACGCCGGCGCCCCGCAGTTCTTCGCGGGGATGTCGCTCTCGGCCGCCGTGCTGTTCGACCGGGCCCTCAAACAGACCCGCCGGGCCGCCCTGCGCGAGCAGGGACTGGTCCCCCGCCCTCTGCCGCAGATCCGGATCGTCCGCTGGATGCGCGCTCCGCGCGAGACCTACGCGGCCTGGTCCCTGATGCTGCTGGAGGGCGTGCGGAGCCTGGACGAGGCGGTCGACGAGGTCCGCGAGGACAAGCGCGAGAACGCCCTGGAGAAGGAGCGGCGCAAACTCGCCGGACGTCGCGAGCGGGCCGAGATCCGGGCGATCAACCGCACCCACAGTGTCTGGCGCCAGCGCAGCGGCGGCTCGTCGTCGGGGGCCCGGCAGCTGGAACCCGGCCCGGAGTCCGCCATAGCGGGCGGCCCCGGCGGCCCCGGCGGCACCGACGGGGCCGGAGCGGTCGAGGGCGCGGCCGCCGAGGGGGCACCGGCGCAACCGGGCCTCCCGGCCCGCCCGGAACGGCGCACCATCGACCTGACGACGGAGGAGGACACCGTGGCCCTGCCCCGGCTGGACTCGCTGGAGCGCAAGCTGAAGGACCTGGAACAGCAGTTCGGCTGAGGCGCCGGGGAGCTGCGCGCCCGCGAACCCACGGGTCGGCCGACCCGTCGGCCCGCGGGCCGACGGGTTCCCGGGCCGGGCCGCCGCCGGGCGCAGGCCCGCCGACGGCCCGGCCGCCGGTCAGCCCGCCGTCGCCCCGGCGGCGGCGGTCGCCGTCGCCGTGATCTCGAACCACATCCGCTTGCCCGACCCCCGGGGCTCCACGCCCCAGCCGTCGGCCAGCGCCTCGACCAGCATCAGCCCGCGCCCCGAGGAGGCCTGCTCGCCCGGCGTACGGCGGGTCGGCCAGAGGTCCGACTCGTCCTCGACCTCGACCCGCAGCCTGGCCCGGCCGCCGTCCGCCGCCGGCTCCCGGTAGAGCCGGGCGGTGAACATCGCGTCGCGGTCGGTGTGCCGGATCGCGTTGGTGACCAGCTCGGAGGTGAGCAGCTCGGCGGTGTCGATCAGCTCGGCCACTCCCCAGCGGCGCAGCGCGTCGCGCAGCTCGGCGCGGACCTCGGAGATCCGGGCGAGGTCCGCCTGCCCGATCCGGCGGCGCAGCTGCTGCGCGGCCAGGCCGCCCTCGGGGCCGTCCCAGCGCAGCAGCAGAAGCGCTATGTCGTCCTCGCGCTCGCTGGAGTCGGCGGCCTGGGAGGCGATCCGGTCGGCCAGGACCTCCAGCGGGTCGCGGCCGGCCCGCGCGGGGTCGGCGAGCGGTTCGGCGAGCACCGCGGTGAGCCGGGCCACGCCCTCGTCGAGGTCCATGCCGCGTGACTCGACCAGTCCGTCGGTGCAGAGCAGCACGGTCTCGCCCGGGTCGAGGCTGAACCGGGTGACCCGGTACTCCTCGTCCGGGGCGATGCCCAGCGGCAGTCCGCCGGCCACCGGCACGCTGGCCGCGGTGCCGTCCGCGCGCCGGACCACCGGGTCGAGGTGGCCGGCCCGGACGGCGTAGACGACGCCGTAGTCGACGTTGACCTCGGCGTAGGTGCAGGTGGCGAAGTGGTCGGTGTCGAGGTCGGCGAGGAACCGGGAGGCCCGGGCCATCACCGCGGCGGGCGGGTGGCCCTCCGCGGCGTAGGCGCGCAGCGCGATCCGCAGTTGGCCCATGATGCCGGCCGCGTGCACGTCGTGGCCCTGGACGTCGCCGATCACCAGGCCGACGTGGCCGCCGGGCAGGGGGACGACGTCGTACCAGTCGCCGCCGATCTGCAGGCCGGAGCCGGCCGCCAGGTAGCGGACGGCGGTGGTGACGCCGGGCACCGAGGGGACGGTGCGCGGGAGCATGACCCGCTGGAGGCCGGCCGCCAGCTCGTGCTCGGCGTCGTGCAGCCGGGCCCGGGCCAGGGACTGGGCGACCAGCCCGCCGAGGGTGGAGAGCAGGGTGCGCTCGTCCGCGTCCAGCTGGCGGTCGTCGTCGAAGCTGACCACGCAGACGCCGATCGCCCGGCCGCTGGCCACCAGCGGCAGGAAGGCCCAGGAGCTGCGGCTGGTCCGCCGGGTCTGTTCCCAGACCTCCGGGTAGCGCTCGCGGTACTCCTCGCGACTGGCGCAGAAGACCGGCGAGCGGTTGCGCAGGGACTCGGCGGCCGGGTGGGTCTGCGGCAGCACCGAGCGGTCGTAGCCGGCGAGCTCCTCGGCCCGGTAGCCGGAGGCGCCGAGGATCTGCACCCGGCCGGCCTCGAAGGCGGCGAGCACCAGGCCGTCCGGCGGGAGGCCGGGCAGCGGCAGTTCGGTGAAGACCCGGGCGACGTCTCGGACGGTGACGGCCTCGGAGAGGGCGCGGGCGGCCTCCTTGATGAAGCGGGAGCGCTCCTCGCGCAGCAGGGCCATCCGGTCGGCGCGGTCGCGTTTGTGCAGCTCGACGGTGGCGTCCCAGACGAAGCCGACCATCCGGGAGGCACGGCCGAAGGCGTCGGCGAGGACGCGGCCGCGGAACCGGACGGCCCGCATGGTGCCGCTGGGGCCGACCGTGCGGTAGTAGGCGCCGCACTGGCCCAGCTCGGCGACGGCGCGCTCGACGCGGCGGCGCACCACGGGGGCGTCCTCGGGGTGGAGCAGGGCCAGGAAGGAGGCGGAGGTGCGGTCGAACCGGCTCTTGTCCGCCGTGTCCAGGCCGACGATCGTGCAGGCCCGCTGGTCGCCCTCCAGGACGTCGCGGCGGATGTCCCAGTCGAAGGAGCCGATGCCGTTGGCGGCCATCGCCGGTTCCAGCCAGTCCGGCGTGGAGTCGCTCTGGACGACCGGCAGGCCACCGGAGAGCATCGGCGCGAGGCGGCCGGCGGCCAGGCCGGGAGCTGTGCGCAGCGCGTGCCGCCGGGCCGCCTGGGCGGGGGGTCTGGTCCGGCCCGACCCGGTCGTGGACGAGCCGGACGGGAGGGCCGGCCCCGGTGACTCGGGCTCTGTGGGCATGCTGCTCCTGCCGCTGCCGTGGCGGACCGCGCCGACCGTCCGGACGGGCCGCATGGCGGTGTGATGGGTGGTGCTCGGTGGCTCGGTGCCGACGGGCGACGGTCAGTCGAGGTGAGAATTCCCCGCCGCTCCTCGCACGTGGACACACATTCCCACCATCCTGGCCAATGTTCGGCCCAGCGGCAATGGCAACGGGCCGGAAATCTTGGCTTTGCCCTTCACTTCAGGGCATCGTTCGACAGCGAACAGTGTTCGGCCGCGTCAGGCCGCGGCCGAGGCCAGCTCGAACCAGGTGACTTTGCCGTCCCCTCTCAGCTGAACGCCCCAGGAGTCGGCCAGCGCCTCGACCAGCACCAGCCCGCGCCCCGAGGTGGCGTACTCGGCCTCCGGGTCGCGACGGCGACCGGGCAGCCGGGCGGCGGCGTCCTGGACCTCGATCCGCAGCCGCAGGTCGGCGGTCAGCACCGCGTCGAAGACGGCGCCCTGACTGGTGTGCTGCAGTGCGTTGGTGACCAGCTCGGAGGAGAGCAGCTCGGCCGTGTCGGCCAGCTCCGGCACCCCCCAGTGCCCGAGGGCCGCACGCAGCCGCCGGCGGACCGCGCCGACGGCGACCAGGTCGGCCGCCTCCACCGCCAGGTGGAGCCGGCGGTGCAGTGCACACCCCGGTGCCGGTACGCCCTGCAGCGCGGCGCCGGCCGCACCCACCGAACCGGCACCTGCCGGGCCGGCGCCCGCCGGGGTCGCCGTACCGCCGTGACCCGTGGGCCGGAAGGCGCCCCCCGAACCCGTCCGCTGTCGCGGGAATCGCGACTGACCGTCCATCACTCCTGCCCCCGCCCTCGCTCCGGACCCCCGGGCCGGATCCCCCGCCGGTCGGGTGGCCCCGTGGTTCTGACCACCCATCCTCATGCCCACCTTTCGGCATTTGGAACAGTGCACGGGCGATCACCTGGGGTGAAAGGGGCACGGGGCTTTCTGCGTGATCCAACTGCCCGCACCGGACAGGTTTGCGAAGCATACGGTCCGCTTTCGAGGCCCGCCGCCCGGCCGCGTCGGCGACACGCCGGGCCCGATGGCGGCTCCCGGCGAGCCGAACGCCGCCCGAGCGGCAACGCTGGACAGGGTGGCCGGGTCCGGGTTCAATGACCCGGGATGTTTGAACGGCGTTCTAACTTCCCTCCGGAACCACGTTCACCAGCTCCCCCAGGAACCCCGGCCCCACCGCCCACCCACCCTCCCCGGCGACCGCGAGCGAGGAACCGTGCGACTGACCCCCACCGAGCGGGACCGGCTGCTGATCTTCACAGCAGCCGAGCTGGCCCGCGCCCGCCGAGCCAGAGGCCTGCGCCTCAACATCCCCGAGGCCACCGCGCTGATCGCGGACACCGTCTGCGAGGCAGCCCGCGACGGCCGGCGCCTGGCCGAGGCCGTCGAGGCCGGCCGCTCGGTCCTCGGCGCCGACGACGTCCTGCCCGGCGTGCCCGACGTGGTCACCGTGGTCCAGGTCGAGGCGGTCTTCGACGACGGCACCCGTCTCGCCGTGGTCAACGACCCGTTCCGGGGCGCCGGCTCGCTCGGCGACGAGGCCCCCGGCGGCGCGCTGGCCGGCGACGGCGCGGGCTACGACCCGGTCGAGGAGACCGTCGTCCTGCCCGTCCACAACACCTCCGGGGTGCCGATCTCGGTCACCTCGCACTTCCACTTCTTCGAGGCCAACCCCCGGCTGGCCTTCGACCGGGCCGCCGCCTACGGCACCCACCTCGCGGTGCCGGCGGGCTCCTCGGTCCGCTTCGACCCGGGCGCCACCGTCGAGGTCGGCCTCGTCCCGATCGGCGGCGGCCGGGTCGCGATCGGCTTCGCGGGCCTGGTGGACGGCCCGCTGGACGCGCCCGGCGCCAAGGAGGCCGCGCTGGCCAAGGCCCGCGCCACCGGATACCTGACCGGCTTCGACGACGCGGAGGTCGAGTCGTGACCGCCATCACCCCGCACGACTACATCGCCGTCCACGGCCCCCGCGCAGGGGACCGGGTCCGGCTCGGGGACTCCGGCCTGATCGTCCGGGTCGAGTCCGACTCGCAGGCGCCGGGCGACGAGTTCCTGGCCGGCTTCGGCAAGACCGCCCGCGACGGCCTGCACCTCAAGCCCGCCGCCGTCCGCGACACCTGCGACGTGGTGATCAGCAACGTCCTGGTGATCGACGCGGTCCAGGGCATCCGGAAGACCTCGATCGGCCTGATCGGCGGCCGGATCGCCTCGATCGGCCGGGCCGGCAACCCGGACACCCTGGACGGCGTCGACGTGGTCGTCGGGACGGGGACGACGATCGTCTCGGGTGAGGGCATGATCGCCACCGCGGGCGCCATCGACACCCACGTGCACCTGCTCTCGCCGCGGATCATGGAGGCCTCGCTCGCCTCCGGCGTCACCACCGTCATCGGCCAGGAGTTCGGCCCGGTCTGGGGAGTGGGCGTCAACTCGCCCTGGGCCCTGCGGCACGCCTTCAACGCCTTCGACGCCTGGCCGGTCAACATCGGCTTCCTCGGCCGCGGCTCCTCCTCCGACCCGGCCCCCCTGATCGAGGCCCTCGCCGAGGGCGGCGCCTCCGGCTTCAAGGTCCACGAGGACATGGGCGCCCACACCCGCGCCCTGGACACCGCCCTGCGCGTCGCCGAGGAGTACGACGTCCAGGTCGCCCTGCACACCGACGGCCTCAACGAGTGCCTCTCCGTCGAGGACACCCTCAGGGTCCTCGACGGCCGCACCATCCACGCCTTCCACATCGAGGGCTGCGGCGGCGGACACGTCCCCAACGTGCTCAAGATGGCCGGCGTCCCCAACGTCATCGGCTCCTCCACCAACCCGACCCTCCCCTTCGGCCGCGACGCCCTCGGCGAGCACTTCGGCATGATCGTCTCCGCCCACGACCTCAAGGTCGACCTCCCCGGCGACGCCGCCATGGCCCGCGACCGCATCCGCGCCGGCACCATGGGCGCCGAGGACGTCCTGCACGACCTCGGCGTCATCGGCATCACCTCCTCCGACGCGCAGGGCATGGGCCGCGCCGGCGAGACCGTCCGCCGCACCTTCGCCATGGCCGGCAAGATGAAGGCCGAGCTCGGCCCCCTCGACGGCACCGGCTCCTACGGCACCACCGAGGGCGGCGACGACAACGAACGCGTCCTGCGCTACATCGCCAAGCTCACCGTCAACCCCGCCATCGCCCACGGCCTGGCCCACGAGGTCGGTTCCATCGAGGTCGGCAAGCTCGCCGACATCGTCCTCTGGCGCCCCGACCACTTCGGGGCCAAGCCCCAGCTCGTCCTCAAGGCCGGCTTCCCCGCCTACGGCGTCGTCGGCGACCCCAACGCCTCCACCGACCGCTGCGAACCCCTCGTCCTCGGGCCCCAGTTCGGCGCCCACGGCGCCACCGCCGCCGACCTCTCCGTCGCCTTCGTCTCCCAGGCCGCCGCCGACGGCGCCTACCTCGACAAGGCCGCCGACGGCCTGCCCACCCGACGCCGACGCGTCGGCGTCCGCAACACCCGCGGCATCGGTCCGCGCGACATGGTCCGCAACGCCAGGATCGGCCGCGTCGACGTCACCGAGACCGGCCTGGTCTCGCTCGACGGCTCCCCGCTGCGCTCCGAGCCCGCCGACAGCGTCTCGCTCAGCCGCCTCTACTTCCTCTGACCGACCTCCGACCCGACTCCCCCTCCCCCCGGCCACCCTCACCCGCCCCGCAAGGAAACACGACGATGACCACCCCCACCCCCGCCTCGCTCGGCTACCGGATGCCCGCCGAGTGGCACCCGCACGACCGCACCTGGATGGCGTTCCCCACCGACAACCCGACCTTCGACACCCCGGAGCACCTGCACGCGGCGCGCGAGGCCTGGGCCGCGGTCGCCAACACCGTCGTCCGGTACGAGCCGGTCACCCTGGTCGTCAACACGGGCGGGACGGCGGAGGCGCGCAAGTACGTCGCCGAGGAGGTCGAGATCGTCGAGCGCCCGCTGGACGACGCCTGGATGCGCGACATCGGCCCGTCCTTCCTGATCGACGGCAAGGGCGGCCTGGCCGCCGCCGACTGGATCTTCAACGGCTGGGGCGCCCAGTCCTGGGCCCGCTGGGAGAACGACCAGCACGTCGCCGAGCACATCGGCGAACTGACCGGTGTCCGGCGGTTCGCCTCGCGGCTCATCAACGAGGGCGGCGGCATCCACGTCGACGGCGAGGGCACCGTCCTGGTCACCGAGACCGTCCAACTCGGCGAGGGCCGCAACGCCGACTGGACGAAGGAGGAGGTCGAGGCCGAGCTGCACGCCTTCCTCGGCACCACCAAGGCGATCTGGCTGCCGCGCGGACTCACCCGCGACTACGACGAGTTCGGCACCCGCGGCCACATCGACATCGTCGCCGCCTTCGTCCGCCCGGGCGTCGTCGTCGCCCACGTCCAGCCCGACCCGTCGCACCCCGACCACGAGGTGTGCCGGGAGCTGGTGGCGATCCTGCGCGCCGCCACGGACGCCCGGGGCCGACAGCTGGAGGTCATCGAACTGCCCGCCCCCACCGTCCTGTCGGACGAGGACGGCGAGCCGGTGGACTACTCGTACATCAACCACTACGTCGCCAACGGCGTCGTCGTGCTCTGCGCCTTCGACGACCCGCGCGACCAGGAGGCCGCCGCCGTCCTCGGCGCGGCCTACCCCGGCCGCACGGTCGAACTGGTCGACGCCCGCGAGATCTTCGCCAACGGCGGCGGCGTCCACTGCATCACCCAGCAGCAGCCGAAGGCGTGACGGTCCCTCAGGTCGACATCATGACAGGCCGGGGCGTCGCATCGCCACGGCGGACGCCGGCGGGACGAGGTCGCAGCCCCCTGCCGTGGCCTCCTCCCGGCCCCTCCCGCTAGATCATGAAAGAGCCGGGGTCGGACCGTCGCGCAACGGTCCGACCCCGACGGCCCCGAAGCAGGACGTTCCGGCACGACCGGCGGATCGGCACCGGGGCAACTCACGGGCCGGGAAGGCCCTTTACCGTTTCCAGTTTGGTCACAGCTCCGTCACACCACGTCGCGGCCCCGGTGCGCGCCGATACGGTCCCCTCACCACGACCCGCCGTGTCCCAGGGGGACCCATGCGCCGCACCACCCTCGCCATCACCGCCGTCAGCCTCGCCGTCCTCGGCCTGGCCGCGTGCGACCCCAGCACCACCACCAGCACGCCGACCGGCCCCGCCGTCGAGGCCACCACCGCCGGAGCACCCCCCGCCCCGGGCACCCCCGCACCCACGCTGCCCGCCGCAGTGCCGACCCTGCCCACCGCCGTGCCGAGCCTGCCCGCAGCACCCGGCAACGCCGACGCCACAGGCGACGTCGAACTCACCTCCTGCGACGTCGACGCCACCTTGCACTGGCCGTCCGCGCAGCTCAAGGTCACCAATCGCAGCAGCAAGAGCAGCAACTACATGATCCAGGTCGAGTTCGTCGACGCGGCCGGTACGCGTATCGGCGAAGGCCTGGCCGCCACCAACAACCTCGCCGCCGGCCAGGCCGCCACCCTCAAGGCGCAAGGCGCGGTCGAGACCAAGGGCAAGATCAGCTGCAAGGTCACCAACGTCACCCGGTACGCCTCGCTCTGATCCCCGGACGCGATCGAGCCCCCGCCGGCCGCAGCCGAGCGGGGGCCTGCCTTTCCCGGCCGCCCTCCACGGGTCCCGCTCCACAGCCGACGCGGCGCGCCGGGCACCTTGGACCGGCGCGCGCGTCCGTCGTCGGCACCAGGGCCTTGGGCGGTGGGGGCGGCTACCGGTGGTACCTCCCGATGTCGTCGGTGGTGAGCCCGTGCGTGCTGTGCATCGCGATCGAGCTGTAGGAGGAGCGGAGGGCCCGCAGCTGGGCGAGCCGCTCCTGCTCGGCGAGCAGGCCGTCGAGGTTCTCGGTGGGACGGCTGTGACGGCGGCGAAGGTGGAGCGACAGTCCGGTCACGATCACCGCGAGCCCCGCGAACAGGGCGATCAGTGTGGCCATGGGCATCCCCTCCGATCGGGATGGTCCTGTTGATCGGCGTGGTTGGTACGTACCCGCAGGAGCGCGGGCCGAACCGGCCCTCGTCCCCCTCCGTGGCCTCCCGGACACGGCCGGTATCGTGGTGGCCTCCCGCGGGTCTCCCGTGCCGCCCCCAGGTTCCAGAGGAGCAGGACAGATGGCGGACGCCCGCCCCCGCCGACCGGCACGCCCCCGCGAGGAGGTCTTCGCCACCGCACGGGCCGCGATCGCCGAACACGGGCTGGCCAAGCTCACCATGGCCGGCCTCGGCAGGGAGCTGCGGATGAGCGCCGGCCACCTGCTCTACTACTTCGGCAGCAAGGACCAGCTCCTGCTGGAGACCCTCCGCTGGAGCGAGGACCAGCTCGGCGCCCGCCGCCGGGACCTGCTCGCCGACGGCGGCCGGGACGTCCGTGCACGGCTCTCCGGGTACACGGCGCTCTACCTGCCCGAGGGCCCGGGCGACCCGCGCTGGATCCTCTGGGTCGAGGTGTGGGGCCGCTCCCCCGCCGGCGAGGAACTGCGCCGGGGACAGCTGGAGATCGAGGCCCCCTGGCAGGCCGACCTCGTCGCCCTGATCGAGGAGGGCACCGCCGCCGGCCGCTTCGCCCCCGGCGACGCCGCGGAGCGTGCCAGCCAGATCCGCGCCCTGCTCGACGGCCTCGCCGTCCCGCTCGCCCTCGGGCTCCCCGGCGCCCTCCGCCCCCGCGCCCTCCACCTCGCCGAATCCGCCTGCGGCACCCTGCTGGGCACGACGCCCGCCTGAGCGGGGCGAGCACCGGAAGCCGGGCCGGGACGGTCCGCGCCTACTCCGTCCAGACCGCGGCGGCGGTGCGGTCGTCGGCGTAGCCCTTGGCGCGGACCTGGACCTGGCGCAGGAAGTCCACCGTGCCCGGCGGATGCGGGTGCGCCCAGTGCGAGGCCAGGAAGTGCGCGACCGCCGGCTCGTCGGCGATCGGCCGCGCCAGACCCGGGGTGCAGAGCAGCAGGATGTCGCCGGGCGTCGCCGGAACCATCCGGAAGCGGAACGGGCGCGCACCCGGCACCTGTCCCTCGGGCACCGGCGGCTGACCGTCCGGGTGGTGCAGCAGGCGCGCCGCGTACGCGTCGATCCAGTGCCCCGAACGCAACAGGTACAGCCCGCCCGGGCCGACCCCGAACGCCGCGCGGTAGCCCGCCGCCGGGTCGAGCGAGACCAGCAGGCAGTGCAGCGACACGGGGGGCGGTTCGACCTCCCCGTCCGGGCCGGTCGCGGAGGCCGGGTCCGCAGCCGGGTCCGCAGCCGGGTCCGCAGCCGGGTCCGGGTCCGGGACGAGTGCGCGCAGCGGGGCGGACGCGCCGGTGGCGAGCCGCTGGAGGCCGTACCGGAGCCGGTCCCGGGCGCCGTCGCGCAGGTCGGCGGCGAGGCCCGTCCGGCTGCGCCCGATCGAGGCGGCGAGCTGACGGCAGGCCTCGGCGGCGGCGACGGCGACCTCCTCCGCCGCCGGACCACCGGCCGGGCCTGCCCGGTCGAAGCCGCCGAGCACGGCGAGCAGCAGGCCGTCGGTCCCCTCGCCGAAGCGGGTCACCAGCAGGGCGTCGCGCCGCGGCTCGCCGCGGTAGCGGGCCGAGTCTCCGCGGACGGAGGTGGCGCGCAGGGTGGTGGTGGCGTACTGGGCGCCCTCCAGCACGGTGTCGGCGACGACGGAACCCAGCGCGCCCGGGTCCGCCTCCGGAACGGCGGTCGGCTCGGGCCCGTACGTGGGCGGCCGCTCGCCGACGTGCGGGACGGCGGGCGCGGTGCCGGGCCGGCCTGCCCGCACGGCGGGACGCGGCGCGGGGGCGGGCGCGGGCGCGGCGGTGGGGGTAGCGGCAGGAGCCTGCTCGGGCGCGGGGTCCGGCTCGGGCCGCTCGGCGACGGCCGGCACCGATTCGGGCACCGGCACCGGCACCGGTGCAGAGGCGGGGACCGGTTCCTCGGCGACGGCCGGTTCCGGCCGGGGCCGGGGTTCCGGCACACGGGCGGCCTCCGGCTCCGGCTCCGGTCTCCGCAGGTCGGGCCGCTCCGCGGCGGGCTCCGGCTCCGACGCCGGCTCCGGCGGCGCGGCCGGGCGCTGTTCCGGTGCCGGTGCCGATGCCGGTGCCGATGCCCCCGGGCTCTTCACGGGCCCGTCGTCCGCCCAGGGCGGGGCGGGGAAGCGGTGCGTCTCTCCGGGGTCCGAGGGCTGCGGGCTGATCACGCCGACCGCCGTGTCGAACCAGTCGTCGATGCTGTCCCGCTCCAGCACCTGGGTGTCGGCCACCGGATCGGCCCCGACCGCCGCCTCAGGGCCAGGGCCGGGCTCGGGCTCGGGCTGCGTGGCCGCGTCCTCCCCGCTCCGCTGGTGCCCGATCAACCCGGCCGCCGTCTCGAACCAGTCGTCGACGCTGCCCTCACCCGGCGTCGCGTCCGGAGTGTCGGGGAGGGTGCCCGCCGGGCCCGCGTAGACCGTGTCCCACCAGCCGTCGTCCGGCCGGGGCTGCTGCGCGGGTGCACCCTGCTTGGTCATCTGGCGGCTCCTGGTCGCTCCGTGATCGCGCCGCCCCCGGGCGGGCCGGGCTCGACGACATTGTCTCCGAGGGCAACGACGCTGTCCGGGTTTCGACGACAACCGCGCACACATCGACCGATATCGATCACCGGATTCGCCGTCCGTTTCGTTTCCGTTCCTCCCGTGCTCGCCCGAACCGCCCCGGCCAGGGTGTTTCCGGTGGATTCCGGCCCGTCGGCCACCGAAAGTGAGAACCCGGGAGGGGGCTCGCTTCACTCGTTCGGCTGATTAAATGTGCGCATGACCGCGTCGGCCCCCAGCACACCCCGACCGTGGAGGACCGCACTCGCGGGTCGCCCGGTCGGCGCGCTGTGGATCCTGCTGCTCGCCGGACTGCTGACGGCGCTCCCGTGCGCGGGCCACGCCAGGGCCGTCACGACCGAGCGGCCGGAAGCACCGGCGGCAGCCCCGGCCGGCCCCCTGGTCGGCCCGCCGACCGGTTTCCGGGACGCACCGGCCGCCACCCCGGCGCCCGATCACGGACACCGCACCACCACCACCGGCCCGGCCACCACGCCGCAGACCGTCGGCGACCGCGTCCGCGCGGAGAGCCACCGGCACTGGACGTGGTGCTCGGTCGACGGTGATCCGCCGCATCGCGACAACGGCTGCTCCGGTCACCCGTACTGCGCCCAGGACGCCCAGCTCCCCAACCCGCCGCCGCACCCGCAACCTGCGGCGGCACCCCTGACGGAGGCTCCCGAGGCACTGCCCCGGGTGGTGCCCGCCGGGCTGCTGGTCGGCCCGCACCCCGCGCCCGACCTGCACGAACTCCAAGTACACCGGTCCTGAGCGGAACCCGCCGCCGGCCCTCCCGTGCCACCCGCCCGCGCTCCCGTGCGGGCCGACGGACGGACGGGACCGGCGGATCCGCCCCATCCCGCCACTTCTTCAGACCGCCGCGCCCGATGTGCGGTGGGGACAAGGACACCACATGGGTTCCGCCTCCAAGCAGTCCAAGGCACAGTCGAACAAGCCGGGCGCCAAGCAGGCCGGTCTCGACCGCCGCGCCCGGATCGCCGAGCTGCGCGCGGCCGAGCAGCGCCGCGACCGTCGCAACAAGGTCCTCGCCGGATCGGTCGCCGGCGTGCTGGTGATCGCCGCGATAGCCACCGGCACCTGGATCGTGGTCGACGCCAACAAGGACAAGAAGGCCAAGGAGGTCGCCGCCAGCGCCCCGATCGACGGCGTTCAGACCTTCGGCGAGCTGACCCGGAACCACGTCAAGGAGAAGGTCACCTACGCGCAGACCCCGCCGGTCGGCGGCGACCACAACGCGATCTGGCTGGACTGCATGGGCACCGTCTACGACCAGCCGGTCGAGAACGAGCGCGCCGTCCACTCGCTGGAGCACGGAGCCGTCTGGGTGACCTACAACAGCAAGGCCACCCCGGAGGACATCAAGGCCCTGTCGACCAAGGTGAAGGCCACCCCGTACTCGCTGATGAGCCCGTACCCGGACGAGCAGGGCACCATCACCCTGAACGCCTGGTCCACCCAGCTGACCGTGGACAGCGCCTCCGACCCGCGGGTGGAGCAGTTCTTCACCAAGTACGTCCAGGGCAAGCAGACCCAGGAGCCCGGGGCCTCCTGCACCATGGGGGCGATGTGACCGCCCCCGACGTGACACCGGGCGAGGAGGAGTTCGGGGACGACGACCTCGTCCCCGCGACGTCGCGCAAGCGGCTCTGGTGGCCCGCCGCCCTGGCGGCGGCGCTCGCCCTCGCGCTCGGTGTGCCGGCCCTGGTGGCCGGCGGCACGTCCGCCTCCGGATCCTCCTCGGCCTCCGCGCCGGCGGACGACTCCCCGGAGGCCGGGTTCGCCCGCGACATGGCGACCCACCACCAGCAGGCGGTGGACCTGTCGTTCATCGTCCGCGACCGGACCACGGACGGGCACACCCGCACGCTCGCCTTCGACATCATCAACACCCAGGCCAACCAGCGCGGCATGATGATGGGCTGGCTCGACCAGTGGGGGCTCCCGCAGCACTCGCCGGCCAAGCCGATGGCGTGGATGGGCATGAAGCACACCTACGAGGCGCACGACGGCTCGCTGATGCCCGGCATGGCCACCAACACCCAGCTCGCCAAGCTCCGTTCGCTGAGCGGGCAGGACGCCGAGGTGCTCTTCCTCCAGCTGATGCTGGAGCACCACAAGGGCGGGGTGGAGATGGCCCAGGGCTACGTCGACGTGGCGAAGAACGAGACCGAGAAGCGGCTCGCCCGGTCGATGGTGGTCGGGCAGAACTCGGAGATCCAGCTGATGACGGACATGCTCCAGGAGCGCGGCGCCGCCCCCGGCGTGCCCGCCTCCTGAGCGACGGAACAGCACGGCACGGCCGGGGCGGCGGACGGGGGACCCGTCCGCCGCCCCGGCCGTTCCCGTCCTCTCAGCGGCGGACCGCCGGACGGACCGGGCGGGTGAGCGCCACCGCGAGGGCGGCGACCCCGGCGAGGAGGAGCAGCACCGACCGGCCGCCGAGCGCCGGGCCCGCCAGGTGGACGCCGAGCACCGGCAACGCGGTACCGAGCGCCGTACCGAGGCTGCGGGCCATGTTGACCATGCCGCCGCCGACCGCCGAGCACTCCGCCGGGATCGCCCGCATCACCAGCGCGTTGTTGGCCGGCAGCAGCACACCGAGCCCGCAGCCGACGACCGCCAGGGGCAGGGCGAGCAGGTGGGCGGGCGCGCCGGCGGCCGGGAGCAGCGCGCAGCACAGCAGACCCGTCCCGGCGAGGGCGGCACCGAAGCGGCACCGGGCGACGTCCGTCCAGCTGCGCGGGAGCAGCGCGCCGCCGGCCGACGCGGCCACCGCGAAGGCGGCCGGGAGCAGGGTGATCACGAGGCCGGCCCCGGCGGTCGGCAGGCCCGACTCGGCGAGCAGGACCGGGCCCAGCACCAGCGGGCAGAACAGCAGCAGGTACCCGATCAGCGAGACGGCGAGGCCGGGCCGGACTCCGGGGGTGTTGACCAGGCCGGGCGCGAGGATCGGCCGGGTGGCCCGGCGCTCCTGGCGGACCAGGCCGAACGCGAGCAGGACGGCGGCGAGCAGCAGTCCGATCACCGCCCAGCCGGGGAGCGGCAGGCCGGAGGCGGCGGAGAGGGCCAGCAGCAGGGCGGTGGACGAGCCGGTGAGCAACAGCAGACCGGGCAGGTCGAAGCGGCCGGCGCCACCGTCGGAGTCGGGGGCCCGGCGCGGACGCGGGAGGCGCGCGGCGGTCCGGGCGCCGGGGAGGCCGCCCGGACGTGGGGCCGGACGTGGCAACGGACGCGGGCCCGGCGTGCCGGGACGGGCGGCGGACGGGGCCGCGGCGGGAAGGACGTCGGGGCGGGTCCGGGGCAGCAGGAACCAGCCCGCGACGATGCCGACCAGGCTGATCGGCACGTTGACCCAGAACACCCAGCGCCAGGACGCGTGCTCCACCAGCAGCCCGCCGAGGCTGGGCCCGAGCGCCAGTCCCAGTCCCTGGGCGGTCGCCTGGACGCCGAGCGCCCGTCGCATCGCGTGCCCGGGCACGCCGCGCGCGACCAGGGCGACGCTGTTGGCCTGCATCATGGCGCCGCCGACCGCCTGCACCGCCCGGCACGCGACCAGCGTCCCGAGTCCGCCGGCGAACCCGGCGCCCAGCGAGGCGAGGCCGAAGACGGCGAACCCGCCGAGGTAGACGGTCTTGCGGCCGACCAGGTCGGAGAGGCGCCCGACCGGCGCGAGCAGGGCCACCAGGACCAGGAGGTAGGCGAGGGCGACCCACTCGACGGCGGCGAATCCGGTGTGGAAGTGGCGCTGGAGCTCCGGGTAGACGAGGGCGGTGACGCTGGCCGTGAGCTGGCCGAGGAAGGCGCCCAGGCAGACGGTGGCGACGGCGAGCCAGTGGGCGTGCCGTCGGCGGGCTATGCCGCGCGGCCGGGGGTGCTCGGTGAGCAGCCGGGTGGCGAGGGTGGACGCGGCGTTCATACGGCGAAATATATCGGATGCAGATATGTTCTCTCTACGAGATGATCGGTGTGCGATCTGGCGGCCGACGACCGGGATCGATCGCCGTCGACCGGATCAAGGCCGTCGGAGACCGTCCGCACCAGGCGCTACGCTGTCCGCCATGCCGTCGTCACCACCCGTTCCCGAACCCGCCTCCGGGCCGGCCGTCGTCGGCCCCCAGGACCCGGAAACCGCGGCGGTCGAACGCGCCCGACGGCTCACCGACGTGGTCACCCGGCTCCGCCGCACCCTGCGCAGCAGCATCCGGACCGACTACCCCTGGGAATCCCTGCCGATGGCGCAGGTCGAGCTCCTCCAGACGCTCGCCGCCGCCCCGCTGCGCGTCGGCGAACTGGCCGCCCGGCAACGGCTCGCCCCGAACACCGTCAGCGGTCTGGTCGGCAAACTGCTGGAGGCCGGTTTCGTCGACCGCCAGGCCGACCCCGGCGACCGCCGCACCGCCCGGATCGCCCTCACCCCGGCCGGTCGGCGCCAGCTCGACGACTGGCAGCACGCCCACGAGCGCCGCATCGCCACCGCGCTCGACGCCCTGACCCCCGCCGACCGCGACGCCGTCATGCACGCCCTGCCCGCCCTGGAGAACCTCGCCCGGGCGCTCGCCGAACCGGTCCTCTGAGCAGCGGACACCGCGAAAACCGGTCGCCGGAGGCCGCACCGCCGACTACCGTCCGGCCATGGACCCCTCCCTCCTCCGTCTCGAACCCTGGACCGACGTGGACCTCGGGCTGCTGCGCCGGATCAACACCCCGGACATGCGCGCGCACGTCGGCGGCCCCGAGAGCGAGGAGCGGATGCTCGTCCGCCACCGCCGCTACCTGGACCTCGTCCCGTCCGGCATCGGCTGCATGTACCGCATCGTGCTGGAGCCCGAGGACGAGGCCGTCGGCAGCGTCGGCTACGCCGAGCGCGACTGGCAGGGCGCGACCGTCTACGAGATGGGCTGGAACGTCCTGCCGGGCCACCAGGGCCGGGGCATCGCCGCGGCGGCGGCCCGCGCCGCCGTACGGGCCGCCGCCCGCACCGCCCGCCACCCCTGGCTGCACGCCTTCCCGTCCGTCGACCACCCCGCGTCCAACGCGGTCTGCCGCAAGGCGGGTTTCACCCTCCTCGGCGAGACCGACTTCGAGTTCCCGCCCGGCCGCCGGATGCGCAGCAACGACTGGCGCGTGGCGCTGACGGCCGACCCGGCCTGACCGGCTCCCGCGGCGGGCCGCCGACCGTCCGCGTACCGCACCGCCGGCCGGCCGGTGTAGCCGGTGGGGCCGGGCTCAGAACAGGGCGCCGCTCTCCAGGTCCAGCAGCCAGCGCTTGCGGTCGGTCCCGGCGGCGAAGCCGGTCAGGGCGCCGTTGGCGCCGAGGACGCGGTGGCAGGGGCGGACGATGAGCAGGGGGTTGGCACCGACCGCGCCACCGACCGCGCGGACGGCCTTCGGGGACTCGCCCGCCAGCGCGGTGAGCCGGCCGTAGGTGACGGTCTCGCCGTACGGGATCCGGTCGAGGGCGGCCCAGACCCGGCGGCGGAAGTCGGTGCCCACCGGGGCGAGCGGGAGGTCGAAGTGGGTCAGCTCCCCGGCGAAGTAGGCGGTCAGCTGGGCCACCGGCTCGGTCAGCGCGTCCGGATCGTGCACCCAGTCGTCGTCGGGCTCGGCGAGCGCGTACTTCTGGCCGGGGGCGGTGACGGTGGCCAGCGCGGCCGGACCGCCGTCCACGGGGCGGACGCCGCTGAGCATCAGCCGCCCGAACGGGCTCTCCATGAAGGTGAAGACGGTGGTGCCGGCGCCGGCCGTGCTCGGCTCGGTGCCGGTCTGCTCGGTGCCGGTCTGCTCGGTGTGCTCGGTGGTGCTCGGCTCGGTGCTGGTCTGCTCGGTGGTGCTCATCGTCAGGTGTTCTCCGTTCCAGTGCTGGGGTCGGTGGCCGGGCCCGCCCAGAGGCGGTGGAGGGCGTAGGAGCGCCAGGGGGCCCAGGCCTCGGCCGTGCGGGCGGCGGACTTCGGGTCGCCGTCGGCGCCGAGCCGGAGCAGTCCGTGCTTGACGCCGATGTCGGTCGGCAGGAAGACGTCCGGGTCGGCGAGGGCCCGCATCCGCAGGTAACCGACGGTCCACGGGCCGATGCCGGGCAGGGCGAGCAGCTGCGCGGCCGCCTCCTCCCGGTCGACCCCGCCGTCGAGCCGGACGACGCCCTCGGCGAGGGCGGCGCAGAGGCCGGTGAGGGCCCGGCGACGGGCGGCCGGCATCGCGAAGTCCTCGGGATCCGCGACCGCGAGGGCGGCGGCGGTCGGGAAGAGCAGCCGCAGCCCGCCGCTGGGCTCGGGCAGCGCGCAGCCGTACTTCACGGCGAGCCGGCCGGCCAGGGTACGGGCCGCGACGACGGTGACCTGCTGACCGAGGACGGCCCGGACGGCCAGCTCGTGCGGGTCGACGTGGCCGGGCGAGCGCAGGCCCGGGCGGGCCCGGACCAGCGGGCCGAGCAGCGGGTCGGCGCCGAGCTGGTCGTCGACCGCGAGCGGGTCGGCGTCCAGGTCGAACAGGACCCGCAGGCGCTGGACGGAGGTCGGCAGGTCACGCAGGTCGGTGAGGAAGAGCCGGCAGTCCAGCCAGCCGCGGGCACGCGGCTGGCCGGGGGCGAGGCCGTCCACCTCGGCGATGCCGTGGCCGTACGGGAGCGCGAGGGTGCGGCGGTAGGTGCGGACGCCCGGCCGGGAGCCGGGCACGACCTCCTCCACGCCGGGGACGGCGCGCAGGGCGAGGAAGTCGATCAGGTGGTCGCTGTCGAGGGCGCCCCGGTAGGCCAGCCGCAGGGCGAGGCCGCCCGCCGGGGTGGCGGTCCGCCGGCCCGCCGTGACCTCGGCGCGCAGGCCGCTCGGCGTGCGGTCGTACACCTCGCGGACGGTGTCGTTGAACTGCCGCACGGAGGCGAACCCGGAGGCGAAGGCGATCTCGGTGACCGGCAGCTCGGTGGTCTGGAGCAGGAGCCGCGCCGTCTGCGCCCGGCGGGCACGGGCCAGCGCGATCGGGCCGGCGCCGAGTTCGGCGGTGAGCTGACGCTGGAGCTGGCGGGAGCTGTAGCCGAGGCGCTGGGCCAGGCCGGCGACGCCCTCGCGGTCCACGATGCCGTCGCCGATCAGCCGCATCGCGCGGCCGACCAGGTCGGCCCGGTGGTTCCACTCCGGCGAGCCCGGGACGGAGTCGGGGCGGCAGCGGCGGCAGGCCCGGAAGCCCGCGCTCTGGGCGGCGGCGGCGCTGGGGTAGAAGGTGCAGTTGACGCGCTTGGGGGTCACGGCCGGGCAGCTCGGCCGGCAGTAGATCCCGGTCGAGGTGACAGCCGTGAAGAAGACGCCGTCGAAGCGGGCGTCCCGGCTGTCCACGGCTCGGTACCGGATGTCGTCGTCGATCACGCTGTCCAGTCTGCGGCACCGGAGGGGGCTCGACTGGCGGAAATCGGACGTGACCGTCCGGACCCGTGGGGACGCCGGGGCGGCGGGCGGGACGGGCCCGCCGAGCCGCCGCCCGACCGGTCGGAAAACCGCGCGCCACCCGACGGCGGAACGGCTACGCTGCGCTCGATCCCGCCCCGGCCGACCCCGGCCGACCCGCGTCCTGAGGAGCCCCGCATGCCCGAGCAGTCCTACACCGGCCCGGACGACCCTCGGATCGCCGGGCTGCGGGTGGAGGGGTTCGCGTTCCCCGGACCGCTCCGGGACAAGCTGGTCGCGGCCGTGCTCTCCGGCGCCAAGACCAGCACCACCGGGCTGGTCGTCGAGTACGAGCACGAGGGGGAGCCGCTCCCCAGGGCCGGTACCCGTGGCGCGGTGGTCGACTCGGCCGGGCGGGTCGTCGCGGTGACCGAGACGACGGACGTCCGGGTCGTCCTGCTCGGCGAGGTCGGACTGCAGCACGCCCTGGACGAGGGCGAGGGCTATGCGACGGTCGCGGAGTGGCGGGCCGCGCACGAGCGGTTCTGGCACGGCGACGAGCTGCGCGCGGCCCTCGGCGACCCGGACTTCACCGTGGACGACGTCACCCCGGTCGTGCTGGAGCGTTTCCGGCTGGTGGCCGACCTCCGCTGACGCCCGCCTGGCCGGCCGGGCAGGCGGGCGGGCGGGCGTCAGCGGGGCAGGCCGGCGGCTGGGCGGCCACGGTCGGCGGGGCGGAGGGACGAGCCCCCAGGGGACCCGCCGCCCGCCGCCACCACCGACCGACCGACCGACCGACCGGCCGACCGGCTGCGGAGCAGGACGTCACCGCTTCACGGGACCTCCCGCCGCGCGCATCGACTTGGTGATGGTCTTCCACTTCTTCAGCCGGGCCGACGCGAGCCGGGCGTCCGAGCGGGAGGCGATCCACTCGCCCTCCCGCTGGAGCTTGCGGTAGCTCTCCAGCCGACGCTCCGGGAGGCTCCCTTCGGCCAGCGCGGCGATCACCGCGCAACCGGGCTCGGTGTGGTGGTTGCAGTCGTGGAAGCGGCAGTCCTCGGCCAGCTCCTCGATGTCGGCGAAGGCGAGTGCCACGCCCTCGCCGCCGTAGAGGCCGACCTCGCGGAGACCGGGCGTGTCGATCAGCACCCCGCCGCCGGGCAGCGGGACCAGCTCGCGCGTGGTGGTGGTGTGCCGGCCCTTCTGGTCGACGGCGCGGGCCTGCTGGACGGCCATCACGTCGGCCCCGGCGAGCACGTTGGTCAGGGTGGACTTGCCGACGCCGGACTGTCCGATCACGGCGGTGGTGCCGGGCGTGCAGGCGCGCAGCACGTCCACCCCCTCGCCGGTCTCGGCGCTGACCACCAGCACGGTGACGCCGGGCGCCGCGGCCTCGACGTCGGCCCGGATGAAGTCGGCGTCGTCGACCAGGTCGGCCTTGGTGAGCGCGACCAGCGGCTCGGCGCCGGACTCCCAGGCGAGGGCGAGGAAGCGCTCGATCCGGCCCAGGTCGGGCTCGGCGGCGAGCGACGCGGCGATCACCACGGTGTCGACGTTGGCGGCCAGCACCTGGCCGTCGGAGCGCTTGCCCGCGACCTTGCGGATGATCGCGGTGGACCGCGGCAGCAGCGCCACGACGGTGGCCATCGGCCGGGCCGTGAGGTCGACGGCGGCCCAGTCCCCGGTGCAGGGGCAGTTGATCATGTCGGCGTCGCCGACCGGCCGGGTGTCGGCCCGGACGGTGCGCAGCGTGCCGGTCTCCGGGTCGGTCAGGACGGCGTCGCACTGGCCACGGTCGACCCGGACGATCCGGGCAGGCGTCAGACCGGCCTCGGCGAGGGGCGCGAACAGGTCGTCGAGCTCGGCCGTCCAGCCGTACCCGGCCAGCGGGGAGTCCTCGTGGGAGGAGGAGACGGGAAGAGAAGAGGAAACGGAAGCGGAGGCAGCGTTGAACAACGCAGTGGGCCCTTCGGGAGGGAAGTGATCCCGCCGGGCTGCGGCTGCACGTGCGAGGGGCTACGTCAGCCGACGGCCGGCAGGGAGAGGTGGATGCGGGCGCTGCCCAGGGCAGCCGTCATGACAGTCGTGGCCATGGGACCCACCTCCTGCTTTCTCTCCTCGGACCGGCATCGGCACGGCCCGAACCGGACGACTCACACCGTAGCCAAGCCGCCCCCGCCTGCCAACCGGTTTTTCACCGGCGGATTCACCGCGACGGCCCCGGCCCCGACCCTGCCCCGAAGCCGGTCCCGGACCCGGCCGCGAGCCCGGCGCCGTCCCGCCCCCGCCGCCGTCCCGCCCCGGGTCCGGCCGCGTCCCGGGATCGGATCCGCCTCAGCGCCGGTCCCACGGCGGGCGGGGCGGGTGGCTGGGCAGCGGGTACTCCGGGGGCGGGGCGACCGGCCGGTCGCTGTCCGGCGGGGGTGGCGCGGGCCGGTGGTGCGGACCGCCCCCGCGCGCGGCGATCCGGCCGCGGACGTTGTCGGCGGCCAGCACGTCGGCCCACCGCTCGGGGTACTCGGAGGGGACGTCGACCTCCTCGCCCTCGTCCTCCCAGTGCTCCTCCTCGCCGCCCTCGGCGAGGCCGAGCTCACGCGCCCGGCGGGCCCGCTCGACGGCACGGCGGGCGGCCACCTCGCGGACCACGGCGGCGGCCGCCTCCTCGTGGGCGCGCTCGTTCTCGGCCCGGGCGTCGGCCGTCTCCAGGGTGGGCCAGCGGCGGTCTATGGCCGCGTTCATCGCGGCGCCGATGAGCACCGCGAGCGCCACCACGAAGATCCAGAGCAGGACGGCGACCGGGGCGGCCAGCGAGCCGTACACCGAGTGGCCCTCGATGGAGCTGACCAGGTAGAGGCGGAGCGCGACGCTGCAGAAGACCAGCACCACCAGCGCGACCAGGGCCCCGGGGATGTCCTCCCGCCAGGGCGTGGAGACCGGCACGGCGAGGTGGTAGAGGGTCGTCAGCGAGACGATCAGCAGCAGGATGGCGAACGGCCAGTAGGCGGCGTTGACCAGCCCTGCGATCCCCGGGACGGCGTTCATCACCAGCCCGGGCCCGGCCATCAGCAGCGGCAGCACCAGCGAGCCGATGACCAGGGCGCCCAGGTAGAGGCCGAGCGACATCAGCCGGGTCTTGACGATGCCCCGCTTGCCGTCGAGCCCGTACATCACGGTGATGGTGTCGATGAAGATGTAGAGCGCCCGGGATCCGGACCAGAGCGAGAGCAGGAAGCCGATCGAGATCAGGTCGGGCCGGGTCTGGTCGAAGACCTGGCCCAGCAGCGGCTGCACGACCTCGGTGATCGAGGAGTCGGAGAGGACCGTCCCCGCGGCCTTGACGATGTCGGCCTTGAGGTTGTCGATGGTGCCGGCGCCGAGGAAGTCGTCGAGGTAGCCGAGGGTGCCGGCGAGGCAGAGCAGCAGGGGTGGGATGGAGAGGAGGGTGAAGAACGCCGCCTCCGCCGCGAGGCCGGTGACCCGGTACTCGACACAGGTGTTGGTGGTGTCCTTGACCAGGGCCCAGGTGGTGGACCGCCAGGTGACCTGTCTGGCCGCCCGCCGGGAGCCCTTGCCCCGACGACGGGAGGGCCGCTCGGGGTTCGGTCTGGTCGTTTCGCCTGCTGCTTGCACAGGGCTAACGGTATCGGGCCGTGGCCGGTCCACTGATCTCCTGTGGCGCGGAGCCGCCGTTCGACCCGTCGTCCGACCCGCGGCGGCCGCCCGCCGGACACTTCCCGAACACCCGCCGACCACCCGCCGACCATCTGCCGGCCTCGCGCCGGCCCCGGGGCGAGGCCGTGCCGACCGTCTGTCGACGATCCGCCGAGGGACCCGGAACGGGGAGCGGCGGGAACGCTCCGACATCTCAGTATTCGAAACCTTCTGGTCCAGAATACGGACGTTAGTGGACCGCGAGTCGTGCTCCGTGCGAATCTCTTGCCATGCCGAGCGCCGGAACCACCCTAGTAGGTCGACTTCACGTCGATCTCCTTCGCGTGTCCAGCGCCATCTGTCCGGTGACCTGAGCCCCACCCCGCCGCCACCCACCGCACCCGGCGCCACCACCTCGCCGTCCCCGCCGCAGCGGACGCGCAGGCGCCCGCCCGGTCAGCCGGTCACTGCATCGCAGGCCTTGAGAACCCGCAGGTCACAGCAGCACCGAACCGCCGAGCTCGTCCAGCGACCCACCCGGCGTCAGAGCCACCTGCCCCGAAGGACTTCACCATGGCCACCACTCCCGAGACCGCCGAGCCCACGGCCGACGCCGCCCCCGCGCGACGCCCCGCCGCGCCTCGCAAGGTGACCCGTCACCGCGGTGAGGGCCAGTGGGGCATGGGCCACTTCACCCCTCTGAACGCCAACGAGCAGTTCAAGAAGGACGACGACGGTCTCAACGTGCGGACACGTATTGAGACGATCTACGCGCACCGGGGCTTCGACTCGATCGACCCGGCCGACCTCCGCGGCCGGATGCGCTGGTGGGGTCTCTACACCCAGCGCAAGGAAGGCATCGACGGCGGCAAGACCGCGATCCTCGACCCGCACGAGCTCGACGCCGAGTACTTCATGCTCCGCGTCCGCATCGACGGCGGCCGGCTGACCGTCGCCCAGCTCCGCGCCGTCGCCGAGGTCTCGCAGGAGTACGGCCGCAACACCGCCGACCTGACCGACCGGCAGAACGTCCAGTACCACTGGATCCGGATCGAGGACGTCCCCTCCATCTGGCAGAAGCTGGAGGCCGTCGGCCTCTCCACCACCGAGGCCTGCGGTGACACCCCCCGCGTCATCCTCGGCTCCCCGGTGGCGGGCATCGCCGAGGACGAGATCATCGACGGCACCTCCGCCATCGACGAGATCCAGCGCCGGTTCATCGGCAACAAGGACTTCTCCAACCTGCCGCGCAAGTTCAAGTCCGCCGTCTCCGGCTCCCCGCTGCTGGACGTCGCGCACGAGATCAACGACATCGCCTTCGTCGGCGTCGTCCACCCCGAGCACGGCCCCGGCTTCGACCTCTGGGTCGGCGGCGGCCTCTCCACCAACCCCAAGCTCGGCGTGCGGCTCGGCGCGTGGGTCCCGCTCGACGAGGTCGCCGACGTCTACGGCGGTGTGATCGGCATCTTCCGCGACTACGGCTACCGCCGGCTGCGCAACCGCGCCCGGCTGAAGTTCCTGGTCGCCGACTGGGGCGTGGAGAAGTTCCGCCAGGTGCTGGAGGACGAGTACCTCAAGTACCAGCTGGTCGACGGCCCCGCCCCGGCGGAGCCCGCCGGCCGCTGGCGCGACCACGTCGGGGTGCACCGGCAGAAGGACGGCCGCTACTACGTCGGCTTCGCGCCGCGCGTCGGCCGGGTCGACGGCAAGCTGCTCGGACAGATCGCCGACCTCGCCGAGGCCCACGGCAGCGACCGGCTGCGCACCACCGCCGAGCAGAAGATGCTCGTCCTCGACATCACCGAGGACCGGGTCGAGTCGCTGGTGGCCGGCCTGGAGGCGCTGGACCTGCGGGTCACGCCCTCACCGTTCCGCCGCGGCACCATGGCCTGCACCGGCATCGAGTACTGCAAGCTCGCCATCGTCGAGACCAAGGAGCGCGGCCGCACGCTCATCGACGAGCTGGAGAAGCGCCTCCCCGACTTCGAGGAGCCGCTGACCATCAACATCAACGGCTGCCCGAACGCCTGCGCCCGCATCCAGGTCGCCGACATCGGTCTCAAGGGCCAGCTGGTGACCGACGAGCAGGGCAACCAGGTCGAGGGCTACCAGGTCCACCTGGGCGGCGCGCTCGGGCTGGAGGCCGGCTTCGGCCGCAAGGTCCGCGGCCTCAAGGTCACCAAGGACGGCCTGCCCGACTACGTCGAGCGCGTCCTGACCCGGTACCAGGCCGACCGCGCCGAGGGCGAGCGGTTCGCCCAGTGGGCGGCCAGGGCCGGCGAGGAGCAGCTGTCGTGAGCGAGCGCGCCGCACCGTTCTTCTGCCCGTACTGCGGTGACGAGGACCTGCGCCCCTCCGAGGTCGGACACGGCGCCTGGGAGTGCCACGGCTGCCGCCGGGCCTTCCAGCTGAAGTTCCTCGGCCTGCTCTCCCCCGCCAACGGGGCCCGGGCCAACGGCGCCCGGACCGGTGGGAACCAGACCGGTGGGAACCAGGGCGGCGGCAGCCCGGACAACGCGAGTCGGACCAGTGGGGGGAGCGCACCGCATGACCACCGCGACCACTGATGACCACCGGGCGCTGGCCGAGCAGGCCGGCCGGGAGCTGGAGGAGGCCACCCCGCAGGAGATCCTGCGCTGGGCCGCCGACACCTTCGGCAAGCGGTTCTGCGTCACCTCCTCCATGGAGGACGCGGTCGTCGCCCACCTCGCCTCCTCCGTCTTCCCCGGCGTGGACGTGGTCTTCCTGGACACCGGCTACCACTTCCCGGAGACCATCGGCACCCGGGACGCGGTGGCGGCGGTGATGCCGGTCAACGTCATCACGCTCACCCCGGCGCTGACCGTGGCCGAGCAGGACGCCCTGCACGGGCCGCACCTGCACGACCGCGACCCGGACCTGTGCTGCTCGCTGCGGAAGGTCGAGCCGCTCAACCGCGGCCTCGGCGGCTACGACGCCTGGGCCACCGGGCTGCGCCGCGACGACTCGCCGGCCCGCGCCGGCACCCCGGTGGTCTCCTGGGACGCCCGGCGCCGCAAGGTCAAGATCGCCCCGATCGCCCGGTGGACGCAGGAGGACGTGGACGCCTACGTCAACGCCAACGGCGTGCTGCTCAACCCCCTGCTGTGGGAGGGCTACACGTCGATCGGCTGTTCGCCGCTCTCCTGCACCCGCAAGCCCGGGGAGGGCGAGGACGCCCGGGCGGGCCGCTGGTCCGGCACCGGCAAGACCGAGTGCGGCATTCACCTCTGAGCCACCTCCGGGCATCCTCCGTGCCACCCCCGCCGCACATGATCGATCGTCAACACCCCTTCCGTCTGGAGAAGTCACCGTGAGCACAGTCCACACCCCGGTCGCCGAGAGAGCCGCAGAGGCGGCCCGTGCGGCCGCCCCCTGCGAGCGCGGCGCCACCGTGTGGCTGACCGGGCTGCCGAGCGCGGGCAAGACCACGCTGGCCTTCGCCCTGGCCGAGCGGCTGCGCGCCGAGGGCCACCGGGTGGAGGTGCTGGACGGCGACGAGATCCGCGAGTTCCTCTCCAAGGGCCTCGGGTTCTCCCGCGAGGACCGGCACACCAACGTCACCCGGATCGGCTTCGTCGCCGAGAAGCTCGCCGCCAACGGCGTCAAGGTGCTCGCCCCGGTGATCGCGCCGTTCGCCGACTCCCGCACCGCCGTCCGCGAGCGGCACGCCGCGAACGGCACGGACTTCCTGGAGATCCACGTCGCCACTCCGGTCGAGCTCTGCGCCGAGCGCGACGTCAAGGGGCTCTACGCGAAGCAGGCCGCCGGCGAGATCTCCGGCCTGACAGGGGTTGACGACCCGTACGAGGCGCCGGAGCATCCGGAGCTGCGCCTGCAGACGCAGGGCCGCGCGGTGGCCGAGTCCGCCGCGGAGCTGCACGCCTTCCTGACCGAGAGGGGCCTCGCATGACCACCGCGACCCAGAACCCGGTGCAGGCCGACGACCCCGACCAGAACGCCGGGGGGGCCTTCACGCTGTCCCACCTGGACACGCTGGAGGCCGAGTCGGTGCACATCTTCCGCGAGGTCGCGGGGGAGTTCGAGCGCCCGGTGATCCTGTTCTCGGGCGGCAAGGACTCCATCGTCATGCTGCACCTGGCGCTCAAGGCCTTCTGGCCGGCCGCCGTCCCGTTCTCGCTGCTGCACGTCGACACCGGCCACAACTTCCCCGAGGTCATCGCCTACCGCGACCGCGTGGTGGCCGAGCACAACCTGCGCCTGCACGTCGCCCACGTCCAGGACTTCATCGACGACGGCCGGCTGCGCGAGCGCCCCGACGGCACCCGCAACCCGCTGCAGACCGTCCCGCTGCTGGACGCCATCGAGACGGGCCGCTTCGACGCCGTCTTCGGCGGCGGACGCCGCGACGAGGAGAAGGCCCGCGCCAAGGAGCGCGTCTTCTCGCTGCGCGACGAGTTCGGCGCCTGGGACCCGCGCCGCCAGCGCCCCGAGCTGTGGTCGCTCTACAACGGCCGGCACGCGGTCGGCGAGCACGTCCGCGTCTTCCCGCTCTCCAACTGGACCGAGCTGGACGTCTGGCAGTACATCGAGCGCGAGTCCATCGAGCTCCCGGAGATCTACTACGCCCACGAGCGCGACGTCTTCGCCCGCGACGGCATGTGGCTGACCGCCGGCGAGTGGGGCGGCCCCAAGGAGAGCGAGCCGGTCGAGCGGCGCCTGATCCGCTACCGGACCGTCGGTGACATGTCCTGCACCGGCGCCGTCGACTCGGACGCGACCGACATCCGGGCCGTCATCGTCGAGATCGCGGCCAGCCGCCTCACCGAGCGCGGCGCCACCCGCGCCGACGACAAGCTCTCCGAGGCCGCGATGGAAGACCGCAAGCGCGAGGGATACTTCTAATGAGCACCACCCAGGAAACCACCGCCACCTCGCTGCTGCGCTTCGCCACCGCCGGCTCCGTCGACGACGGCAAGTCCACCCTGGTGGGCCGCCTGCTGCACGACTCCAAGTCGGTGCTGGCCGACCAGCTGGAGGCCGTCGAGCACGCCTCCCGCAGCCGCGGCCAGGAGACGCCCGACCTCGCGCTGCTCACCGACGGCCTGCGCGCCGAACGCGAGCAGGGCATCACCATCGACGTCGCGTACCGCTACTTCGCCACCCCGCGGCGGCGGTTCATCCTCGCCGACACCCCGGGGCACGTGCAGTACACCCGGAACATGGTGACCGGCGCCTCCACCGCGGAGCTCGCCGTCGTCCTGGTGGACGCCCGCAACGGCGTGGTCGAGCAGACCCGCCGGCACGCCGCCGTCGCCGCGCTGCTGCGCGTGCCGCACGTCGTGCTGGCCGTCAACAAGATGGACCTCGTCGAGTACGCGGAGCCGGTGTTCGCCGCCATCGCCGAGGAGTTCACCGCCTACGCCGCCTCGCTCGGCGTCAAGGACGTGGTGGCCGTCCCGATCTCGGCCCTGGCCGGGGACAACGTCGTCGAGCCCTCCGCGCACATGGACTGGTACGGCGGTCCGACCCTGCTGGAGCACCTGGAGACCGTCCCGGTCGGCAGCGACCCGAGCATCGAGCCGGTCCGCTTCCCGGTCCAGTACGTGATCCGCCCGCAGACCGAGGACCACCCCGACTACCGCGGCTACGCGGGGCAGTTGGCCTCCGGCGTGCTGCGGGTCGGCGACCCGGTGACGGTGCTGCCCTCCGGCCACACCACCACGGTCGTGGGCATCGACGCGCTCGGCCGGGAGACCGACGCCGCCTGGGCCCCCCAGTCGGTGACCGTCCGCCTCGCCGACGACCTCGACATCTCCCGCGGCGACCTGATCGCGGCCGGCCCGGCCCCCGTCCCGACCAAGGACATCGAGGCCACCGTCAGCCACCTCAGCGAGCGCCCGCTGCGGGCCGGCGACAAGGTGCTGCTCAAGCACACCACCCGCACGGTCCGCGCGCTGGTCAAGGAGATCTCCTACCGGATCGACATCACCGCGCCGATCCGCGACGGGAAGCTCGAACAGGGCTCCGGCGCCGACGGCCTGAACGTCAACGACATCGGCCACGTGGTGCTCCGCACCGCCGAACCGCTGGCGCTCGACGGCTACTCCGACAACCGTCTGACCGGGTCGTTCCTGCTGATCGACCCGGCCGACGGCACCACCCTCACCGCCGGCATGGCGGGCGAGGCGTTCGACACCGTACGCAGCAACGACGCTTCCGACACACCGGACGAGGAGGACTGGGTCTGATGCCCAGCGAGGCGTTCTCGGGCATGGACAAGGAAGGCGGCCGCATAGGCAGCGGCGTCCTCGGCAGCGGCCAGGGCGGCCTGACGCGATGTGTGAGCCGACAGGGCTGACAACAGCCCTGTCACCGGGCCGGTCACTGTTCCGCCCCACAGCCGGAACAGCAGTGCCGACCCGGCTTGCCCCGCATCACTCGATGCCGCAAGCACCACCCTGACCGTTGTCCGCCCCGAGACCGCATCCCGGCGGTCCGTCCGCGAGAAGGACTTCCACCATGGCACCGCACCAGGCGCTCCCGCACGCCCACCAGCCGCATAGCCCGGCACATCGCGGCGCCGGCCGGATCAGACGCTCCGCCGCCGCAGCCGTGGCCGGGCTGACCGCCGTGACCCTGCTCTCCGCCTGCGGCTACGGCTCGAAGAGCGACGACAGCAAGCCCAGCACCGCTGCCGCCGGTTCCGCCAGCGCCGCCAAGCTCTCCGCCGACTCGGTGAAGATCGGCTACTTCGCCAACCTCACCCACGGCACCCCGCTGGTCGGCCTCCAGGAGGGCATCCTCCAGAAGGAGCTCGGCGCCACCCAGATCAAGACCCAGGTCTTCAACGCGGGCCCGGCCGAGATCGAGGCGCTCAACGCCGGCTCCATCGACATCGGCTGGATCGGCCCCTCCCCCGCGATCAACGGCTACACCAAGTCCGAGGGCAAGTCGCTGAAGATCATCGGCGGTTCGGCCTCCGGTGGCGTCAAGCTGGTGGTCAACCCGGAGAAGATCGCCACCCTGGACGACCTCAAGGGCAAGAAGATCGCCACCCCGCAGCTGGGCAACACCCAGGACGTGGCGCTCCTCAACTACCTGGCCGGCAAGGGCTACAAGGTCGACGCCCAGTCCGGCGCCGGCGACGTCAGCGTGGTCCGCTCGGACAACAAGGTCACCCCGGACGCCTACAAGCAGGGCTCGATCGACGGCGCCTGGGTGCCGGAGCCGACCGCGTCCAAGCTGGTCACCCTCGGCGCGAAGGTCCTCCTCAACGAGAAGGACATCTGGCCGAACAAGCAGTTCGTGATCACCAACATCATCGTCTCGCAGAAGTTCCTGGCCGAGCACCCCGACGTGGTCGAGGCCGTCCTGCGCGGCTCGGTGACCACCAACGCCTTCATCAAGGCCAACCCGGACAAGGCCAAGGCCATCGCCAACGAGGCCATCAAGAAGGAGGCCGGCAACGCCCTGGAGGCCGCCATCCTCGACCCCGCGTGGGCCGACATCGACTTCCTGGACGACCCGCTGGCCGCCACCCTGCAGACCGAGGCCGACAACGCGGTGACCGCCGGTCTGCTCAAGAAGCCGAACCTGAGCGGGATCTACGACCTCACCCTGCTCAACAAGGTGCTCAAGGAGAAGGGCCAGACCACCGTGGCGGACGCCGGACTCGGCACCAAGTAACACCCCCCACGGCACCGGTGGGCGCGCCTGCAGCGTGCCCACCGCGTTCAAGCCCCGCGGTCCGGACCCCGCCCGCCCAGGCCCCGTGCCCGCTCGATGCCCCGAGCACGGTGCGGGCGGGGGCCCGGACCCCGGCTCCCTTCGCCACCACCCCTCCACGGCCCGCCGGCGGGCCGGAGGGGCCCATGACCACACCACGCAGGAGGTGCCCGGATGACCCCGGCACTGACCACCTCGGACGACGCCCCCGGCGTCGGCACCCGGAACGGCGCGCCCGCCGTCCGGATATCGCACGTGCACAAGTCCTTCGGCCGCCCCGGCGCGCAGACGCACGTCCTGGACGACATCACCCTCGATGTCGCACCGGGCGAGTTCGTCACGCTGCTCGGCGCCTCGGGCTGCGGCAAGTCCACCCTGCTCAACCTGGTCGCCGGCCTCGACGCGCCCACCGCGGGCACCATCGAGGTACCCGGGGGACGCCCCGCGCTGATGTTCCAGGAACACGCGCTCTTCCCCTGGCTCACGGCCGGAAAGAACATCGAACTCGCCCTCAAGCTCGCCGGTGTCCCCCGGGCCGAGCGCCGCGCCGAGGCCGAGCGGCTGCTCGAACTCGTCCGCCTCCAGGGCTCCCACGGCAAGCGCGTGCACGAGCTCTCCGGCGGCATGCGCCAGCGCGTCGCCCTGGCCCGCGCGCTCGCCCAGGGCAGCTCGCTGCTGCTCATGGACGAGCCGTTCGCCGCCCTCGACGCCATCACCCGCGACGTCCTGCACGACGAGATCACCCGCATCTGGGCCGAGCGCAAGCTCTCCGTCCTCTTCGTCACCCACAACGTGCGGGAGGCCGTCCGGCTCGCCCAGCGCGTGGTGCTGCTCTCCTCGCGCCCCGGCCGGGTCGCCCGCGAGTGGCGGATCGACCTCCCGCAGCCGCGCCGGATCGAGTCCTCCGGCGTGGCCGACCTGTCCATCGAGATCACCGAAGAACTGCGTGGGGAGATCCGCCGCCATGGCCAGCACTGACACCACGCCCACCAGCCGGGCCACCCTGGACAAGGCTCCCGGTGCGGACAGTGCCGACGTCGGCGCCGGCCTCGACGCGCTCGACGCCGTCAGCACCCAGGGCAGCTCGGTCGCGGACACCCTGCGGCAGAAGGCGCTGCCGCCGCTGCTCGGCGTGCTCCTGGTGCTCGCCCTGTGGCAGGGCGCCTACAGCCTGGAGATCACCAGCTCCTACAAGCTGCCCAGCCCGTCCGACGTCTGGCAGGCCGCCACGGACCTGTGGTCGGCCGGCACGCTGTTCTCGATCATCTGGACCAGCGTCTGGCGCGGCCTCTCCGGCTTCGTCGTCGCCGTCATCATCGGCACCCCGATCGGCCTGCTGGTCTCCCGGGTCAAGCCGGTCCGGGCCGCTCTCGGACCGGTCCTCTCCGGCCTCCAGTCACTGCCCTCGGTCGCCTGGGTGCCGGCCGCCGTCATCTGGCTCGGCATCAACGACTCGATGATGTACGCGGTCATCCTGCTCGGCGCCGTCCCGTCCATCGCCAACGGCCTGGTGGCCGGCATCGACCAGGTGCCGCCGCTGTTCCTGCGGGCCGGGCGCACCATCGGCGCCACCGGCCTGACCGGCGCCCGCCACATCCTGCTCCCCGCCGCGCTCCCCGGCTACCTGGCCGGACTCAAGCAGGGCTGGGCGTTCTCCTGGCGCTCGCTGATGGCCGCCGAACTCGTCGCCTCCTCCCCCGACCTGGGCCTCGGCCTCGGCCGGTACCTGGAGAACCAGCGCGAGTTCTCGGACATGGCCGGCGTCCTGCTCGGCATCATCCTCATCCTGTTCGTCGGCATCGCCATCGAACTCCTCGTCTTCACCCCGGTCGAGCGCCGGGTCCTGCGCAACCGCGGCCTGCTGGCCGCCGTCAAGTAAGGCCGCTCCGCATGAACGAAGGCCGGCTGTCCGCCGCCCCCGCCACCCCGGTGGCGGCGGGCAGCCCCGCCCTGCTGCTGATCGCCCACGGCAGCCGCGACGCCCGGCACGCCGCCACCGTCGCCGACCTGGTCGCCCGGGTCCGCGCGCTGCGCCCCGGCCTCGACCTCGCCACCGCCTACCTGGACCACTGCGCCCCGCGGATCCCGCAGGTCGTCTCCCGGCTCGGCTCCGCCGCGGTGGCCGTGCCGCTGCTCCTCAACCGCGCGTTCCACGCCAAGCACGACATCCCCGCCGCCCTGCGCGCGGCCGGCGCCGGACTGCCGACGGCCGACGTCCTCGGCCCGTCCCCGCTGCTGCTCGCCGCCCTCGACCGCCGGCTCACCGAGGCCGGCCCGGAGCTCGCGTCCGCCGCCGTCCGGGCCCGCACCGGCGTCGTCCTGGCGGCGGCCGGCTCCTCCGACCCGGCCGCCGACGCCGCCACCCGCGCCGTCGCCGCCGAGTGGCGCCGCACCCGCGGCTGGGCCGCCGTCGAGGTCGCCTACGCCTCCGCCGACGGTCCCCGCGTCCCCGACGCCCTGGCCGCGCTGCGCCGCGCCGGCGCCCGGCGGACCGCCGTCGCCCCCTACCTGCTCGCCCCCGGCCGTCTCCCCGACCGCATCGCCGGGGCCGCCGACGGCGCGGACCTCCTCGCCGACGTCCTCGGCGCCGCCCCCGAGGTCGCCCGTCTCCTCCTCCACCGCTACGACGCGGCCCGCCGGACCGCGTCGGCCGCCCCCGCACTGACCGCCTGATCCCGAGCGCGGCTCGGGCTCGGGCGTGGTCCAGGATGCTGTGCTCGCCGAGGTCGGGGGCATGGCGGGCCACGGTGCGGTGGTCGGCGTCGTCGTGCAGCACGGTGGGCCCGTGGTGCGCGGCAGTCGCCGCGATCAGGAGGTCGACCGCGGAAGCGCTCCGGTGCCGGCCGGTGAGAGCCAGCCATCGCGCGCTCCAATGCCTCTTCATCGATGTCGATCTGCGTCACGGACATTCACGCCTCCGCTGTATCGATGTCGGTTATGTACACGGGACTATGCGCCACCAGCATCGATCCGGAGGCCCCGGCTCAGTCGGTGGTGCCGAGGTGGACGGTGACCAGGCCGGTGGTGATCAGGGCGAGGCCCGCGAGGGCCGCCGGGGACGGCGTCTCGTGGCGCAGGACCAGCCCGGTCAGGACGGCTCCGATCGTGCCGATGCCGGTGAAGACGGCGTACGAGGTGCCCACCGGCAGGTCCTGGAGCGCGCGCGACAGCAGGTAGACCGCACCGAGCATCAGGACGAGGCAGAGCGCGGTCTGCGGGAGCCGGGTGAACCCCTCGGTCGGCTTGATGGACTGCGCCCAGGCGACCTCCACCGCTCCCGCCAGCAGCAGCCAGATCCACGGCACGGCGTCAGCCCGCCCGCGGGACGCGGTAGCCGACGAGCTTGTTGCCGAGCTCCTGGGCCCGGTACAGCGCGTCGGCGGCCGACTCCCGGTGCTGCTCCAGCCGGCCGGCCAGCGCGGGGTCGACCAGCGAGTTGACCAGTTCGGCGGCGATGACCTCGCCGTCCTCGACCGCGTAGTGGCCGCGGAAGAAGTCGAGCAGGTAGCGGCCGTTGTGGTCGAAGGGCGCGCGCGGGGTGCCGGGCCCGTAGGCGCCGCCCCGGGCGGCGACGACCACGAACTTCCGCGGGGCGAGGACCATCTTCGGGAACGTCACCTGGTCGATCCAGGCCTTGAGCGCGGCGGGTATGCCGAAGTTGTACATCGGCGCCCCGATCAGCACCACGTCCGCCGCGACCAGTTCGTCGAGCAGCGGCCGGACGACCGCCCAGGCCTCCTGCTCCTGTGCGGTGCGGACGGCCTCGGGGTAGCGGTCGGTCTCGGTGATGCCCTCGCGCAGCAGGGTGTCGCAGATCCGGGTCCAGCCCTCGCGGATCGGGGGCAGGGGTTCGGCGGCGAGGTCGCGGTGGGTGACCTCGCCCCCGCCCCCCAGCCAGGCTTCGGCGAAGGCCTCGCCGAGACGGCGGGTGAAGGAGTCGGAGCGCGCGCTGCTGTCGAGGTGCAGGAGGTGGGACACGGTGAACCCCCGGGTGGAGACGGGTACGGAAGGACCTGGGCATTAAGTGGACACTCCATCCACTTAGTTCCGCCGTCCACCGTAGAGCGAAGTGGACCAGGTGTCCACTTCGCTCTACGGTGAAGCCATGACGGAACTCCCGATGGCCGACGGCCCCCCACCGCGCGAGCGGGCCGACGCCGCCCGCAACCGGGCCAAGGTCCTCGCCGCCGCCGAGGGGCTGTTCGCGGCGGGCGATCCGGCCGCCGTCACCATGGACGACATCGCCAAGGCGGCCGGCATCGGCCGCGGCACCCTCTACCGCCGCTACCCGGACCGTGCGTCGATCGCCCGCGCCCTGCTCGACGAGCACGAGCGGGCCCTCCAGGAGCAACTGCTGCGCGGCGCCCCGCCGCTCGGACCGGGCGGCGGGGCGGGTGAGGCGCATCCGACGCCGGCCGACCGGCTGGCCGCGTTCTACCGGGCGATGGTCGACCTCCTGGAGACCCACGTCCACCTGGTGCTGGGCGCGGAGACCGGCCTCGCCCGCTTCCGGACCGGCGCCTACGCGTTCTGGCGGCTGCACGTCACCCACCTCGCCCGGCAGGCCGGCCTGCCGGACCCGGAGACGCTCGCCGACCAGCTCCTCGCCCCGCTCGCCCCCGAGCTCTTCCGCCACCAGCGCGACAGCGGCCGCACCCCCGGGCAGATCACCGCCGGCCTCTCGACCCTCGCGCACGGCACCCTGGGCCGGTGAGGCCCGGGCGCCCGGTCAGGCGGGGACGTGCCAGATCTGGTTGTCCGCGCCGTTGCAGTCCCAGATGCCGAGCTGGTTGCCGTTGGTGGCGACGAAGCCCAGGTTGTCCAGGCAGCGGCCGGACTGCGGGTTGAGGATCGAACCGTCGGCCCGGACCTGCCACTGCTGGGCGCCGGTGCCGTTGCAGGTGAACAGCTGCACCTTGGTGCCGTTGGCCGTCGCGGCGCCGGTGACGTCCAGGCACTTGTTGAGCGCCCGGACGGTGCCGTCGACGGCGATCTTCCACTGCTGGGCGTTGGTGCCGTTGCAGTCGTAGATCTGGACGGGAGTGCGGTCGGCGCTGCTCGCGCCCTTCACGTCCACGCACTTGCCGGCGTACCCGGAGATCTGACCGATCGGGCCGGCCGGCTGCGGCGGGAGCTTGGGGCCGGCGATCACACCGGCCGCCATCGCGGTCTCGTTGACGTTGCACGACAGCGAGACGGAGCCGTCGCCGACCCAGCTGTAGCTGCTGACGAACCGGTTGAAGGGGTGGCCGTTGGAGAGGTACTGACAGGTGGCCGTGATGTACCAGGTCTGCAGCGGGTCGATGCCGGAACACTGGCCGTACGCGTTCCAGCCGGAGGTGTAGGCGTAGCAGGTCCCGGCGAGCACCTCCGCACCGGCCTGCGCGGCCTGCGCGGTGGGTGCGGCCTGCGCGGTGGCGGCCGGCGCGACGATCGCGGCGGCGGCTCCGAGCAGAACGGTGCTGAACAGGGCGGCGGTACGGCGCATCGGAAGGTCCTTCCGGAGACGGGTGGGCCGGTCAACCCGCCGGCGGCAGCCGTGTGGTGACGGTGCGCCAGTTGTGCGGGTAGCGTGAAAGCCTCAGCGGATACCGGACGGCCGTCAATGACCGCCGTCCGATATCCGCCAACCCTCCGTCCACGGAGCGGCCCCGGTCACGGGTGGACGAACCACCCGGGACCAGCACCCGCGAGGAGCCGGACCCGCCACCGGACCGCGCCCACCGGACCGGCCGATCCGTCCGGAAAGCACCCGCCCCGCACCCGCCACCACCCCCGGGTACGCACGTGCCACGTCGGCAGTCACCGCCCGCACCGCGTCAGCGGGGGCAACGCCGGACGGCCCGGCTCCCCCGTTCACCGGGGGAGCCGGGCCGTTCACGGTCGAGTCGCTCAGTCGGCCTGGCGGCGCTGGCGGCCGGTGCCGTAGTTGGAGCCGGACTTGGCGCCGCTGCCGGGCTTGGCACGGCCGGAGGAGCGGCCGATGAATCCGGCCGCCTGGCGGGAACCGCCGCCGCCCTGGCCGCCCTGGCCGCTGCCGGAACCTCCGGCACCGAGCCGCTGCTTCGGACGGGGGCGGCGCGGGTTGCCGTTCATGTCGACGTCGGCGGGCAGCGCGGAGCGCTTGCCGGGGCGACGGCGCGGGGCGGATGACTTGCCCTCGGCCGCCGGGGCGGCAGCCGGGGCGGGCACCGCCAGGGTGACCGGGACGCCACTGGGGGTACGGGCGCCGGTGATCCGGGTCAGCTCGGCGTCACCGGGACGGATCCTGGTGGTGGTCGGGCGGATGCCGGCCACCGTCATCAGCCGGTTGACCTCGCGGCGCTGGTCGGGCAGCACGAGGGTGACCACGGTGCCGGACTCGCCGGCCCGGGCGGTGCGGCCCCCGCGGTGCAGGTAGTCCTTGTGGTCGATCGGCGGGTCGATGTTGACGACCAGGTCGAGGCCCTCGATGTGGATGCCGCGGGCGGCGACGTTGGTGGCGATCAGCGCGGTGATGTGACCGTCACGGAACTGGTCGAGCACCCGGTTGCGCTGCGGCTGGGACTTGCCGCCGTGCAGGGCCGCGGCCTTCACACCCGTGGCGAGCAGCTGCTTGGCGAGCCGGTCCGCGCCGTGCTTGGTGTGCACGAACATGATCACGCGCCCGTCGCGGGAGGCGATGTGGGCGGCGGCGGAGGCCTTGTCGGCCTGCTCCAGCTGCAGCAGGTGGTGGTCCATGGTGGTGACGGCACCGGCCGAGGGGTCCACCGAGTGGGTGACCGGGTCGGTCAGGAAGCGCTTGACCAGGCGGTCGACGTTGCGGTCCAGGGTGGCGGAGAACAGCATCCGCTGCCCGCCCTCGGCGACCTGCTCCAGCAGCTTGGTGACCTGCGGCAGGAAGCCCATGTCGGCCATCTGGTCGGCCTCGTCCAGCACGGTGATCGCGACGTCGGAGAGGTTGACGTCCCCGCGGCCGATCAGGTCGTCCAGCCGGCCGGGGGTGGCGACCAGCACCTCGGCGCCGCGCCGGACGGCGTTGGCCTGCCGGGTGATCGACATACCGCCGACGACGGTGGCGATCCGCAGGTTGACGGCGGTGGCGTACGGCGTGAGCGCCTCGGTCACCTGCTGGGCCAGCTCGCGGGTGGGCGTCAGCACGAGCGCCAGCGGGTGGCGGGCGTCGGCGCGCTTGCCGGCGGTGCGGGCGAGGACCGGCAGGCCGAAGGCCAGGGTCTTGCCGGAGCCGGTACGGCCGCGGCCGAGCACGTCGCGGCCGGCGATCGAGTCGGGCAGGGTGGCCGCCTGGATCGGGAACGGCTCGATGACGCCCTCGCGGGTGAGCGCGCTCAGGATGCCCTTGGGGAGCTCCAGCTCGGCGAAGCTCGCCGCCGGGGGCCGGGCCGGGGTGCCCTCGACGACGGTGAAGTCGGCGGCCTCGGCGACGCGGGGCGCGTTGCGGCGAGGGGTGCGGGGGGCACCGCCGCGGGGGGCGCCGGAACGGGCGCCCTCGGTGCGGGGCGCGCCGGCGCGCGGGGCACCGCCGGTGCGGGTGGTGCGGGGCTTGCGGGTGCGACCGCCGTCGCGGGGCGGCTGGGCAGGGGTGGTCACGGTTTCTCCATCCGTCGGTCAACAGCCCCGTTCAAAGGGCTGCCCGGCCGTCGGGAAAGGAGTGCGCCGCCCCGGCCGTTCGGCGGCATGGACGAGGGCCCGCACCGTGCGGTACGGGCCCTCGCTACGCGAGATCGCGAGTCAGCTCGGAAGCCGGACTCAGATGACGCGGATGTTCTCGGCCTGCGGGCCCTTCTGGCCCTGGGTCACGTCGAACTCGACCTTCTGACCCTCGACCAGCTCGCGGAAGCCCTGGGCGCTGATGTTCGAGTAGTGGGCGAACACGTCCGGGCCGCCGGTCTCCTGCTCGATGAAGCCGAAGCCCTTTTCGCTGTTGAACCACTTCACGGTGCCGGTAGCCATAACCGTCTCCTCTAACTGGGGCATCGGAGCCCACACCTCGTGGACCCCGTGTAGCCGCGATCCCCATCCGGAGGCTGAAACACCGGACAAAACAAATGCGCCTGTTGGTTGGAACCAGCAGGCGCACACAAGCGTTCATGGGAACCAAAACTGCAACTGGTTCGACTGTAGCACGGCCGCACCCCGATTGACCGGGGATTTTCTGCTCTGCAGATCACGTTTGCAGCCCTCGGGATAGGGGCAACCCGGCGGCGAAAAGCGCACACGGCGCCCGCCGGAGCGGGCGCCGTGTGCGCGTGCGTGGTGCGTGGTGGCGGATACGCCGTACGTGCTGCGCCGTACCCGCCGGGTGACCGGTCGGTCAGCGGCGCCCGGCCGCCTCCGGCAGTCCGTGCGCGTCCTGCGCGCCGCCCACGGGGGCGTGGCCGGCGCCCGGGGCGTCGCCGTGGCCGGGCCACCAGGCCGCCCGGCCGATCAGCGCGGTGAGCGCCGGGGTGAAGAACATCGCCATCACGAAGGCCGCCAGGATGATGCCGAAGGCCATCGCGAAGCCGAACTCCAGCATGAAGATGTTGCCCGCGAGCATGAACGTCCCGAACGACGCCGCCAGGATGAAGCCGGCCGCCGCGACGGTCGGACCGCCGTGGCGCAGCGCCTCCCGGGCCGCCTCGCGCGGGGAGCGGCCCTCGCGGGCCTCCTCGCGCAGACGGGCGATGATCAGGATGTTGTAGTCGGTCCCGATCGCCACCACGAAGAGGTAGATCAGGATCGGCAGCATGAACATGATGCCGTGCTCGCCCTTGATGTTCTGGAAGAGCAGGGTCGAGGACCCGAGGGTGGCGGTGAAGCCGAGGCCCACCGAGGCCATCAGGTACCAGGGGGCGACCACGCTGCGCAGTTGGAGCCCGAGGATCAGCAGGATCAGCAGACCTGCGATCGGGAACACCAGCTTGTAGTCGTGGCTCATCGCCAGGTTGATGTCCTTGTAGACGGCGGTCAGGCCGCCGACCTTGGTCTCGGTGCCGCCCGGCGCCTGCGCGTGGGCGACCTCGCGCAGCTTCGTGAGGGTGTCTATCGCCTCGTTGCTGGACGGCTCGTTCTTGAGCAGCACGGTGAAGTCGGCGGTGGCGCCGTCCTCGCTGAGCTGGGGCTTCGACGCGGCGGTGGCCACGCCGGGAACGCCGCCGAGCTTGGCGGCGAAGCCCTCGAACGCACCCGCGTCGAGCTTGCCGCCGCCGGTGGTGGTCAGGTAGACGTGGCTCGGGTCGGCGGCGCCGGCCGAGAAGCCGTTGACCAGCTTGTCCTGGACGACCATCGACTCCTTGTCCTTGGGCATGGAGCTGCCCGCGAGGTCGAAGGTGCCGTTGTAGCCGAGGGCGCCGGCCGAGAGGGCCAGCAGCACGCCGCCGGAGGCCACGGCGACCAGGGCGGGGCGCTTCTGCACCAGGCGGCCGAGGGCGAGGAAGCGGGCGTCCTTGGGCTCGTTCATCCACTTCTTGCCGGGCCAGAAGACCGCGCGCGCCGGGATGACGGCGAGCAGGGCCGGGGCCAGGGTGAGCGAGGCGAACGCGGTGACGACGACGGCGATGGCCAGGGCCGGGCCGAGCGCCTTGAACATGCCGAGGCTGGAGAGGATCAGCACCGCGAAGGCGACGGTGACCGCGCCGGCCGCGGAGGCGATGGCCTCGCCGACCCGGCCGACCGCGTTGGCGACGGCTTCCTTGCGGTCGTCACCGGCGCGCAGCCGCTCGCGGTAGCGGAACGCCAGGAACAGGAAGTAGTCGGTGCCGACACCGAGCACCACGACGATCAGGATCGCCGACAGGACCGGTGTGCTCTCCAGTTTGAACGCCTTGGTGGCGTAGGCGATCAGGCCGTTGGCCGCCGGCATGGCGATGATCAGCGAGACCACGATCGGCAGCAGTCCGGCGAGGACGCTGCGGAAGATGATCCCGACGATGATCACGACCAGCACCAGGGTGGCCAGCGCGATCACGGCGTCGGCGGCTCCGGAGGACTCCTTCTGGTCCAGCGCCTGGGCGGCTGCGCCGCCGAGCTGGAACTTGAGGTTGGTCCCGGAGGTGAGGGACTTGCCCTCGTCCCGGAGCTTCTTGGCGGCCTCGCCGAACTCGTCGGACTGCTGGGTGGCCTTGTCGATGGCGATCGGGGCGAGCGCGTACTTGCCGTCCTTGGAGGTCGACTGCTCGCTCGCCGGGACGATCTTCTCGACGTGCTCGATCTTCTTGTCGGTGAGACCCTGGACGATCTTGGCCATGGCGTCCTTGTCGGACGCGTCCATCGGGGCACCGTCGTTGCGCTCGAAGAGCGCGAGTGCGGACGGCGTGAAGTTGGCCGGGAACGCCTTCTCCTGGAGCACCGAGGCCTGGATCGACTCGTAGTGCTTGGGAAGGAACGAGGCCTCGTCGGTCTGCGCGGTGATCTTCGGGGCCGATGCGGCGATGGCGATCATCGCGATGACCCACGCCGCGATCACCCACCAGGCGCGACGGACGACGAAATGTCCTAGTCGGTGGAACATGCTCGTGATGCCTCCTGGGCATGGTTCACCGCAGCCCTTGGGGGACGGGACGCCGGGCGACGGATCGAGACCGGCCCGGGCCGTGCAGGGGCACAGCACCTAGCCGGTCGGCAGGTAAGTATTCAGGGAACATCATCCTACGACCGCTTGCTTGCCGGCCGGCAAGCAACCCCCGTAACCCTGTAGCCGATCCCCCTGAGGCCGCCGTACGGAGGCCGCACCCATCTTCGCGCGCGTACGACACCCGTGACCTCGTGCTCCGGGTGGAGACCGATCCCCCTCAGGGTGGACTTTTTACCCTCCCGCAGGGAGGAGAAGTCAGGGTTCCCTGGTAGGGAAAACCCCACCCCTCCCCCGAGGAAGACCACAGGGGGAACTCCCCCGCCAGCCGGATACTCCGTCAACCTCCTTCTCCCTAAGGTCGATTGCGACGCCGGATCCGCAGCCGGCCTCCGCTCCCGGCGGCCGACCACCGCCGTACCACCGGCCGCACCCGCTCACCGGGGCTCCGGCCGCTCTCCCAGGGGGACCTCGTGAAGACCAAGCTCGGCATGGCCGCCGCGATGGGCGCATGGAGCGCCCGGCACAGAAAGACGGCCGTCTTCGGCTGGCTGATCTTCGTCGTCGCCGCCGCGTTCCTCGGCGGCCTGCACGGAAGCACCCAGGTCAAGGAGTCCGAGGCGATGCCCGGCCAGGTCTCCCGGGCCGCCAAGATCCTCGACGACGCCGGACTCAAGTCCCCGGCGAGCGAGACCGTGCTGATCCAGAGCGCCACCCTGACCTCCGAGGCCCCCGCCTTCAGGACCACCGTCGAGCAGGTGATCAAGGGCGTCGACGGCACCGGCAAGGCCGACGGCATCCGCTCCCCGTACGACACCCGGGCGATCTCCGCGGACGGCCACTCCGTCCTCGTCCAGCTCACCGTGAAGGGCGATCACGACGAGGCGGTCGAGAACGTCACCGCCGTGGTGGACGCCGTCGCCGCCGTGCAGAAGCAGCACCCCGACCTCACCGTGGTCGAACTCGGCGACGCCAGCTCCGGCAAGTGGATCGACCAGCAGTTCGCCGACGACTTCGCCCGCGCCGAGTGGACGGCCGTCCCGCTCGCCCTCGGCATCCTGCTGATCGCCTTCGGCGCGCTGGTCGCCGCCGTCCTCCCCGTGGTCCTCGCCATCACCGCCTTCGTCGCGGCCGGCGGGCTGGTCGCCCTCAGCAGCGGGTTCCTCCACACCAGCAACAACGCCAGCTCCGTGATGCTCCTCGTCGGCCTCGCCGTCGGCGTCGACTACTGCCTGTTCTACCTGCGCCGCGAGCGCGAGGAGCGGGCCGCCGGCCGCGACCTGGACACGGCGCTGAAGGTCGCCGCCGCCACCAGCGGCCGGGCCGTCCTGGTCTCCGGCGTCACCGTGGTGGTCGCCATGGCCGGCATGTTCCTCACCGGAATCGCCGAGTTCCAGGCCATGGCCTACGCCACCATCGTGGTCGTCGTCACCGCGGTGCTCGGCTCGCTCACCGTGCTGCCCGCCCTGCTGTCCATGCTCGGCGACCGGGTCGACAAGGGCCGTGTCCCCTTCCTCCGCAAGCTCCGCCGCGCCGACGCCGCCACCACCGGCGGCCGGTTCTGGAACGCCGTCCTCACCCCCGTGCTGCGCCGCCCGCTGGCCGCCACCGTCCTCGCCGGCGCCGTCCTGCTCGGCCTGTCCGCGCCCATGCTCACCATGCACACCGCCAACCTCACGTTCCAGCAGCAGCTGCCCGAGGGCAACCGGCTGGTCGCCGTCTCGCAGAAGATCGAGGCCGCCTTCCCCGGCAGCCCGGCCCCCGCCTCCGTGGTCATCAAGTCCACCGACATCGACTCCCCCGCGATGACCGCGGCGATCGCCGACCTCAAGGCGAAGGCCCTGGCCAGCGGCCGGATGCACGGTCCGGTGGACGTCACCGTCCACGCCGAGCAGAACGTCGCCACCGTCGACATACCGCTCAACGGCACCGGCAACGACGACGTCAGCAACGGCGCGCTGAAGGCCCTCCGCGAGGACCTGGTGCCCTCCACCGTCCTCAAGGTGCCCGGCACCGAGGCCCCGGTCACCGGTCGCACCGCCGGCTCGTACGACTTCAACGCCAAGATGACCGGCTCGATGCCGCTGGTGTTCGGCTTCGTGGTGGCCTTCGCCTTCCTCCTGATGCTGACCTCGTTCCGCTCGCTGGCCGTCGCCGGCACCGCCGTGGTGCTCAACCTGCTCTCGGTCGGCGCCGCGTACGGCGTGCTCACCCTGGTCTTCCAGCACGGTGTCGGCGCCTCGCTGCTCGGCACCGCCGGGGTCGGCGCGGTCGAGTCCTGGGTGCCGCTCTTCCTCTTCGTGATCCTCTTCGGCCTCTCGATGGACTACCACGTCTTCGTGGTCTCCCGGATCAAGGAGGGCCACGACCGGGGCATGCCGACCCGGGCCGCCGTCGCGCACGGCATCCGCTCCACGGCCGGGGTGGTCACCAGCGCCGCGGTGATCATGGTGGCGGTGTTCGGGGTCTTCGGCACCCTCTCCATGCAGGCGATGAAGCAGATGGGCGTCGGCCTCGCGGTCGCGGTGCTGATCGACGCGACGATCATCCGCGCGGTCCTGCTGCCCGCGGTGATGACCCTGCTCGGGGACCACAACTGGTACCTGCCCCGCTGGCTCGGCCGGCTGCCGAACCTCTCGCACGGCGAGACCTTCCCGCCGGTCGGCGCCCCCGCCGCGACGATCGCCCCGCCGGCCCCCGAGCCGGCCCTCCAGGCCCGGCACCGCCGGATCGAGGTCTGACCTTCCCCTCCGACCTCACACCCGCCGGGCCCCGCGACACGCGGGGCCCGGCACCTCTTTGCCAGAATGATCGCCGTCTCCCCCCGGAGCCCGCCCTCACCCCCGCCCGCACGCCCCCGCCGTCCGTCCGGAGCCCGGCAGGCCGCAGGACGAAGGCGGGCCCCGACCGCCACCACGGAACGGACCCCCATGCTCCCCTTCGACGAGAGCCGGGCCCGGCTGATCCTCGCCCGCGCCTGCGAGTCCGCCGGCCTTCCCGCGCCCGACGGCGCGCGGCTGCTCGCGCTCGGCGAGAACGCCGTCTTCGACCTCGGCGACCCGGCCGTGGTCGCCAAGGTCGGGCGCGGCCCCGAACTGGCCGAGCGCACCCGCCGTGAACTCGCCGTCGCCGACTGGCTGGCCGGCCGGGGCATCCCCGTGGTCCGCCCGTACGACGCGCTGCCCGCCGAACCGCGGCACACCCTCGGGCACCCCGTCACCTTCTGGCACCGGCTCCCGCCCGCCGGGCGGCCCGCCCGCCCGGCCGACCTCGCCCCGCTGCTGACCGCCCTGCACCTGCTGCCCGACCCGCCGTTCCGGCTCGCCCGGCGCGACCTGCTCGCCCCCGTCGAACGCTGGCTCGCCTCCGCCGAGGGCCACGTCGACCCGGCCGACGTGGACTTCCTGCGCCACCGCCGGGACACCTTCGCCGCGGCCCTGCCCGACCTCCACCCGCACCTGCCGACCGGGGTGATCCACGGCGACGCGTTGCCGCGCAACGTCCACATCGGGCCGGACGGACCCGTCCTGCTCGACCTGGAGACCGTCTCGCGCGACCTGCGTGAGCACGACCTGGTGGTCCTGGCGCTCAGCCACGACCGCTACGGCGTCCCCGCCGGGGAGTACCGGGCATTCACCGACGCGTACGGCTGGGACGTGCGCGAGTGGTCCGGCTTCACGGTGCTGCGCGGGGCCCGCGAGACGGCGAGCGCCTCCTGGGTCGCCCAGCAGGTGCCGGGCAACCCGGCCGCGCTCGCCGAGTTCCGGCGGCGGGTGGACTCGCTGCGCTCGGGGGCGACGGAGGTGCGCTGGTACCCGTTCTGACCCTGCGGCCGGTGCGGCGGGCCGGTCCGGCGGGCGGGGGTGCGGGCAGGGGCACGGGCGGGGGTGCGGCGGACCGCGCATGGCGGCGGCCCTGAAGGGCCGTCGGGGCGGGGTGTCCCCCGAGGAGGGCGCAACCGGGTCGATGCCATCGGCGTCTTATCCGACAGTCATCCCGACCGAGGATCGGCATCCGCCTCCGCACCTCAGGAGCCGCCGCCATGCCGCAGCACTCCGCCCCGCCGCGCCCCTCGTCCTCCGCCCGGCGCCGCCGACTCGCCACGGGCTGCGCCGCGCTCGTCGCCTCGCTGGCGCTCGCCGCCTGCGGCACCGCCAACGGCGCGCTCCGGCCCGAACCGGGCACGACCACCGCCGCACCCTCCTCGCCGACGGGCCCGGTACCGACCGCCCCCGCGTCGCCGTCCGCGCCACCGCCGTCCGGACCGCCGTCGCCCGGGCCATCGGCGTCCGCGCCTCCGCCGTCCGGGTCGCCGTCGTCCGGCCCTCCGGTGTCCGGCCCTCCCGTGTCCGGCTCCGCCCCGGCCACCCCGCCGGTCACGTCACCGCCCACCCGCACGCCCGCCCCGAAGCCCACCACCCCCCGCCCCCCGACCGCGAGGCCGACGACACCCCCCGCACCGGCGCCGTCCCCCACCACCACCGCGCCCAGGACTCCGGCGCCCCCGGCGCCGTCCACCGGGGTCTCCACCGCGATCGTCAGCTCCACCGCGTCCGGCGGCCGGACGGTCGCGCTCACCTTCGACGACGGCCCCGGCCCGGCCACCGGCCAGGTCCTGGACCTGCTCGCCCAGTACCACGCCAAGGCCACGTTCTGCCTGGTCGGCAAGCAGGCCGCCGCCGATCCGGCCACCGTCCGGCGGATCGTGGCGGCCGGCCACCGGCTCTGCGACCACAGCGTCGACCACCCGCAGCCGTTCGCCGCCCTCCCGCACGACCGGGCGGTCCGTCAGATCACCGACGCCGAGGCCATGATCGTCCGGGCCGGCGGCCCGGGCTCCACGGTGGGCTGGTTCCGCGCCCCCGGCGGCGCGTTCACCGAGGACAACCGGCGGATCGCCGCGGACAACGGCCTGCGACCGCTCGGCTGGTCGGTCGACCCGCGCGACTGGTCCCGCCCCGGCACGGCCGCGATCGTCTCGGCCGTCCGGACCGGGCTCAGGCCGGGCGGCGTCGTCCTGCTCCACGACGGCGGCGGCGACCGCAGCCAGACCGTCGCCGCGCTCCGGCAACTGCTGCCCTGGCTGGTGGCCCAGGGTTACCGCTTCGACGTCCCGGCGAGCTGATCCGGTCACCCGGGCACCGTCCGTCCCGTCACCCGCGCCCCCTAGAATCCGGCCCATGGCCACCGATCACCCCACGGAACTCGGACCGCTCGGACCACGCCTGAGTACCGGTCGGGTCCTCGGACTGCTCGCGCTCGCCGCCCCCGTCGCGGCGGCCGGCTGGATCACCGGCACCGGCTTCGTCCGGGCCTTCGTCGAGGACGCCTGCGGGCCCGAACGGTCCTGCGGCGGCCTCGACATCGCCGTCCACCTCGCCGGTGGCCTCCTGGGCTGGCTGGCAGCCCTGGTGGGCACCGCCACCACCGCGCACGGGGACGGTCCGCTGGACGGCGACTCGGCCACCTCCGACCGCGGCGTCCTGCTCGGCTGCGTCGCCCTCGGTCTGGTCGGCGCCTCCTTCGCCGACAACACCTTCCACCCGTGGCTGCTCGCCCCGGTCGCCCCGCTCGCGCTGGCCACGATCGGACTCGACCGCTTCGGCGCCCGGCGGTGGCGCACCACGCGGACGGAGCAGCTCCGCACCGCCGGACAGGAGCGCAGGCTGGCCGGGTCCGGTGTCACCGTCACCGGCACGGTGGTGGGCGTCGCCGGTGACGGCAGCACTCACGACGGCGCCCCCGTCCTTCGGCTGACCGTCGAGTTCACCACCGCGGACGGCACCGTCCGCACCACCACCGTGACCGGCGCCTTCCCCGCCCCCGGGGGCCCGCGCCGCGGCAGCCCCGCCGAGGTCCGCTACGACCCGGCCGACCCGTCGGTGGCCCGGGCCACCGTCACGGACCCCGGCCCCGACGACGCCGTCCCCACCACCACCCCCGGAGCCGCACCGCCGGAGATCGTGGACGGCCTGGAGCGCCTCGCCGCCCTGCACCGTCAAGGGGCCCTGGACGAGGTCGAGTTCGCCCTGGCCAAGGCCCAGCTGCTCGGACGCGCCCCCGAGGACCGCCGGCCCGCCCTGCCGTAGACGCCGCACCGCCGACGCCTCCCGTTCACCCGGGTCTTCCCCCGCGGGCCGCCCCGGTTCACCCCGGGGACGGTCGAACGGCACTACCGTCCGCGCATGACGACAGAGCGCCGGATCACCGGACCCCGTCTGCTGGCCCTCGTCCTCCTGTGCGGCCTCGCCGTGGCGGCCGGTCGGCTCGGCACCGCCGGGCTGGTGCGGGTGCCCGCCGCCGACCCCTGCGGCCGGGAGACGGGCTGCGACGCCAACGCCATGGTGCTGGAGATCACCTGCGGCCTGGTGTGCTGGCTGCTCTCGATGGTCTGCGCGGCTGCCCTGGCCAACAACGCCGACGAGGACGACCGCTGCCACCGCATGTCGGGCGGCCTGATCATCCCGGTCTGGCTCCTGCTCACCCTGGTGGGCGCCTACGGCGCCGACGGGGCCCCTCGCCCCTGGCTCCTGGTCCCGATCGGTGCGTTTGCCCTGATCGCCCTCCTGGCGGGCGTCCCCGCGGAACGGCGGGTGGCCCGCGAGACCGCGGTGCACCGCCGGGCACGGGCCCTCGCCCGACGACTGGCCGACCACGGCGTCACCGTCGCCGGCACCGTCACCGCGCTCGCGGAGGCGGCCGCCCCCGCTCCTCGCCGGGTCGGTCTGCGGCTCACCGTGAAGTACCGCACCCTCGACGGCGAGGAGCGCGCGACCACCCAGCCGGGGGCGTTCCCGGCCTACGCGCTGCCCCGGGTCGGCGACCGGGTGACCGTCCGCTACGACCCGCGGCACCCAGACGGTGCCGAGATCGCCGTCCGCCCGCCCGACGAGCAGTCCGGCGACGCCGTCTCCGTCCTCGCCCGGGAGCTGGAGCGAGTGGCCGTGCTGCACCGGGAGGGCCTCCTGGACGGCGCCGAGTTCGCCCACGCCAAGGCGCGCCTCCTCGCTCCCGCGCCGGAGGCCGGCTACTCCACGGCGAGCCGGTAGACCTGTCGCGAGCCGCCCTCCGGCCCCGGCGCGGCGGGCCCGCCCGGGGCGAAGCCGAGCCGCTCGTAGAAGACCCTGGCGCCACTGGCCACCGCACCCGGGTGGTCGGCGCCGAAGGTGATCACCTCCACCGTCGCGGGGCCGCGGACGTACCGCCGCAGCGCGTCGTCGACCAGGGCCCGCCCGACGCCCGTCCCCCGGGCCCGCTCGGCCACCACCAGCCAGTGCAGGTGGTGGTGGCCGTCCGGGCCGGTCCCGAAGAGCAGCCCGCCGAGCGGGCCGTCCGGGCCGTCGGCGACCAGCGCGAGCCCGCGCTCGGTGTGCCCGGCCACCGCCCGGTGGAACCCGGGCTCGGCCACCATCGGTCCGAACCACTCCTCCACCTCGGCCGCGAGCCCGAGGAAGGCGGGGAGGTCGTGCTCGGCCAGTCTGATGATCATTGCGGCAGTGTCGCAGACGGGCCGCCGGACGGCAGGCTGCCGGGCGGCCCGGCGGCGGATCGGCAACGCGACCGCACCCGGCCCGCGTTCCGGTCACGGGCCGGGTGCGCCGCCGGGCACCGGTGCCCGCACCGCCGCCCGCACCGCGTCGGGCGGGCGGGCGCAGTGCGATCACCGGTCGCCGGCCACCGGCCGCCTCAGCGCAGGGGCCAGCGGGGGTCGATGACGGCCTGCGGGTCCTTGCCGTGGCGGAACCACGCCTGGAGGTCCTCGGCCCAGACCCGGTACCAGCCGATCTGGCGGGTGTGGAGCTCGGCGGGCGGGACGGCGCCGACCTCGGCCGGGTAGCGCTCACCCAGCGCGACGGCCACCCGGACGGCGGCGAGCGCGTCGCTGCCGGCCTCGTGCGCGTCGGTCAGCTCGACGCCGTACACCTCGCAGACCCGCTGGAGCGTCCGGGAGCCCTTGCGGTACTTGTCCACGGCGCGGTCGATGACCAGCGCGTCGAGGACCGGTCCGACGGGGCCGCCGAGGCGCTCGGCGAGCGACGGCAGTCCGTGCCGGCGCAGCTCCGCGTCGAGCAGCGAGAGGTCGAAGGTGGCGTTGAAGGCCACCACCGGACGCCCGGCGGCGAGCCGCTCGCAGAGGGCGGCGGCTATCTCGTCCACCGCCTCCTTGGCCGGGCGGCCCTTGGCGCGGGCGAGGCCGTCGCCGATGCCGTGGATCGCCTCGGCCTCGGCGGGGATCGGGACGCCCGGGTCGAGGAGCCAGCCGGTGGCGCTCAGCCGGCGGGCCCCGACGGTGTCCACGAGGGCGGCCGTGACGATGCGGTCCACGGCCGGGTCGGTGCCCGTGGTCTCCAGGTCGAAGCCGACCAGTGGCTGCTGCCACCAGCTCATAGGGGTGTGTCCTTCCGTCCTACTGGTCGAAACAGCCCCCATCATCGCCCGCCCCTCCGACAATCCGGCCGGTGGGGCGGGCGGGGGCGGCGCTCAGGCCGCGTCGAGCAGGGTCCGACCGAACCAGTCGGCGGCGTCCCGGACGCCGGGGAGGACGTAGAAGTAGCCGCCTCCGGTGGGGCGGAGGAAGCGGGCCAGCGGCTCGTCGGCGAGCCGGGTCTGGACCGCCTCGAACTGGCGGACCACGTCCTGCTGGTAGCAGCAGAACGCCAGGCCGTGCTCGGGGACGCCGTCCGCGTCGAGGCCCCGGTCGTAGGTGAAGGCGCGGCGCAGGATGCGGCTGCCCCGGGCCGCGTCGGTGCGCGGGTTGGCGAGCCTGATGTGCGAGTCGAGGGCGATCACGGCGCCCTTCGGATCCTGGCCGTAGTCCGGTTTGTCGTTCTCCTTGGCGCGGCCGAGCGGGGCGCCGTCGGACTTGCGGCGGCCGATCATCCGCTCCTGGTCCGTCAGCGGCACCTCGTCCCAGGGCCCGGTCAGGGTGCGGACGGCCCGGACCACCTGGTAGCTGCCGCCGACCGCCCAGGCGGGTTCGCCGCCGCCCGCGCCGACCCAGACCAGCTCGTCCATGTCCCGGGCGGAGCCGGCGTCGGGGTTCTCGATGCCGTCCTTGAAGCCGAGCAGGTTCCGTGCGGCGCCGGACGGACGGGCGCGGTTCTGGAAGCCGTCCAGCTGCCAGCGCGGCCGGACCGCGCCCCGGAGCGCCCGCAGCAGGTCGCGCACGGCGTGCTCGACGGTGTCCCGGCTCGTGGCGCAGACCTGGAGCGAGAGGTCCCCGTGGCACTCGGCGGGGCGCAGCGCGTCGTTGGGGAAGGTCCGCATCGCGGTGAGCTTGCGGGGGCGGGCGTCGGCGAGGCCGTAGCGGGCGTCGAAGAGGGAGGCGCCGACGGCGACGGTGACGGTGAGGTCGTCGGTGGGCAGGGCGGCGGCGGTCCCGAGGGTGCCGCTGTCCGCGGGCGGGGCGTCGGGGCCGAGGTCGGGCGGGGTGCCGCCGCCGGTCAGGAAGCGGATCCGGTCGGTGAGGGTGCGCAGCAGCGCCCCCAGCGCCGTGCGGTCGGCGACGTTGACGTCGACGGCGAGGAAGGTGCCGTACCCGGGTGGGGGGTTCAGGATGCCGGCCTGGTGGAGGCCGTGGAACGGGATCAGGCCGGTGGTCGCGCGCGGCCCGGGGGCCGCGGGCGCGGCGCCGCCGGTGCCGAGGGTGAGCGCCCCGGCGGCGCCGGCCCCGAGGGCGGTGCGGACGAAGCTGCGGCGGGAGGCGCCGGGGGCACCAGGGTCGGTCGTGTACTGACTGGACAACGGCGGGCCTTCCGGATCGACGGGCAGGGGTGCGCGGGCATGCCGAAGGGGGCCTCGCGGCAGCCGGGGGACGCGCGGCAGGCCCGGAACCGGCCTGCTGATCATGAAATCGACGCTAGCAAGCCCCGGCCCGGCCCGCCCCCGGAACGTGCACCCCGGCTGACCGTCCGTCGGCCGATCAGCCGCCCGTCTCCATCCGTCCGGCCTACGGCCCGTCCGCCGCCCTGCCCGCAGCCGTCGCGAGGCCCCTTGCCGAGCTCCCGTCACGAGGTCCCTTCGCGAGGTCGCCGCAGCGGGGTCCTTTCGCGAGGTCCCGTCACGAGGGCGCCTCGGTGAGGCCCCGGGGCGCGGGCTCCCCGCCCGGGGAGGCGGGCGTCAGGAGACCGGCCGGGAGTCCGCCCAGATGCCCTCGAACTCCTCGCGGTAGACCTCCAGCAGCCCGGCGTCCGTCCCGCCCGGCTGCTGGCCGGCACCGCCGCGCAGCACCAGCGCGGGCGACTCCATGCCGCGCGCGCGGCGCAGGTAGGGCTGGACGACGCCGAGGTCCCGGGTCTGGCGGCGACCGCCGGCGCCGAGCTGCCCCGCACCGGCCGGGCCCTCGACCAGGTAGGCGGTGAACCGGGGGGTCTCGTCGAAGACCCTGATCTCGAAGCCGCCCTGGTCCCGCAGCCGGGCGCGGACCCGGCGGACGTGCAGGATGTTCATCTGGATCGAGCGGGCCAGCTCGCCGCGCCCGAGGCCCAGCTCGCGTTCGCGGCGGCGGACGGCGCTGCTGGTCGGGTTGAGGAACAGCAGCCGGACCCGGCAGCCGTCGGTGGCGAGCCGGACGAGCCGCTTGCCGGTGTAGTTCTGGCAGAGCATGCCGAGGCCGATGCCCAGCGCGTCGAGCCGCCGGGCGCCGTCGAGCAGGTCCTCGACGGGCAGGTCGCGCTGGAGCCGGACCCGGTCGGGGTGGACGGCGACGACGTCCGCGTAGCGGCCGGCGACCAGGGACTCGACGACGTCGGCGGGGACGCCGCCGGCGCCGCCGTCGAGCAGGGCCAGCAGCCGGGCGGCGGCGCGTTCGGTCTGGGCGAGGACGGTGCCGGTGAGGACGCGGTTGCGGGAGACGACGTGCCGGGCGACCTCCAGCTCGTCCAGCGCCAGTTCTATCTCCCGACGGTCCGCCAGGTAGGGCTCGAAGCAGGGCCAGTGCTGGACCATCAGCTCCCGCAGCTGGGGCAGGGTGAGGAAGACCAGCGGGTCGTCGTCGGCCGGGTCGAGCAGGTAGCCCTTGCGGCGGCTGACCTCGCGGACGGCGCCGGCCCGGTGCGCCCACTCCTCGCCCGCCGGGCCGGCTGCGGCCGTGACCCAGTCCTCGCCGTGGGCGGGCGCGTAGATCGGGTGCAGCACCTCGTCGACGAGCGAGCGGAGCCGCTGCTCGACGAGGTTGAGCCAGACGTAGGCGCGGCCGGACAGCCGGACCCGTTGGTAGGCGTCCTCCCACTCGGCGCCGGACCAGGCCAGCGCGGGGACCTCGACCGGGCCGCCCTGCGCGGGCACGACCGCCCGGCCGGTCAGGGCGGGGCGCATGACGACCGTCTGCGCCTCGCTGCGGGCGCTGCCCCGGTCGGGGCCGCCGGGCCCACCGCCACGTCCGCCGGCGGGGAACACCATGCGCCACCTCACCTGGTTCCTGCTCGGAGCTGCCTGCTCGCTGTACGGCTCGCCGTACGGCCGGCTCTGCTGCTGTCTGTGTGCTGCCCGTCCGGCTCGTCCGGAACGGCTCACCGCCGGGCCTTCTGATACTGCGCCACGAGTGCGGGGCGGCCGGACGATCAAGAGTACTGCCCGCCGCGAACCGCCCGCAGCCGGTTCGGCCACGGCGGCGCCCCGGCCCCCGCCCGCCCCAACCGTCTCACCTGCCCCGCCCGCCCGGAAGCCCCCGGACGGCACCGGGACGCGCCGGATCGCGCAGGGCCGCGCACGGGCGCCGGAACCGCTCCGGCCGGGCCCCCGACGCACCCCGGACCGGCCGCGGACCGGCCCCGGGAGTCCGGGCGGACACCCGTTCGGGCGAATACGGCACAAATGGCCCCGCCCTCGGGGGACGCGTCGGGGAGTATGCGGACTGTGCCGTGCGTCACGGCACACGACCGTCGCACATGCCCGGCCGCCCGGCCGGGAAGAGAGCGTCGGGGTCCGGCCCGACCATCGGACTATCTGTCAGTTCTCCTTCTAAGCAGGGAAGTTGAGGAGCCATGCAGGTCTGGCCAGGGAAGCCCTACCCCCTCGGTGCCACCTACGACGGGGCCGGCACCAACTTCGCGGTGTTCTCGGAGAGCGCCGACCGGATCGAGCTCTGCCTGCTCGGCGAGGACGGTGCGGAGACCTCCGTCGAGCTGCGCGAGACCGACGCCTTCGTCCGGCACGCCTACCTCCCGGGCGTCCAGCCCGGCCAGCGGTACGGCTTCCGCGTCCACGGCCCCCACAACCCGGGGCTCGGTCAGCGGCACAACAGCGCGAAACTGCTGCTGGACCCGTACGCCAAGGCGATGAGCGGGAACATCGACTGGGACGAGTCCGTCTACGGCTACCACTTCGGCGCGCCCGAGCGCCGCAACGACCTCGACTCGGCGCCCCACACCATGCACTCGGTGGTGATCAACCCCTACTTCGACTGGGGCACCGACCGACCGCCGCGCACCGACTACCACCGCACCGTCCTGTACGAGGCCCACGTGAAGGGCCTCACCCGGCTCCACCCCGGCATCCCGGAGGAGATCCGCGGCACCTACGCGGGCGTCGCCCACCCCGCCGTGATCGAGCACCTGGCCAAGCTCGGCGTCACCGCGATCGAACTGATGCCGGTGCACCAGTTCGTCCGTGATCACCGGCTGCGCGACCTCGGCCTCTCCAACTACTGGGGCTACAACACGATCGGCTTCTTCGCCCCGCACTCCTCCTACTCCTCCACCGGCGACCGCGGCCAGCAGGTGCAGGAGTTCAAGTCGATGGTGAAGGCCCTGCACGCGGCCGGCATCGAGGTCATCCTCGACGTGGTCTACAACCACACCGCCGAGGGCAACCACCTCGGTCCGACGCTGTCGATGCGCGGCCTGGACAACGCCTCCTACTACCGGCTGGCCCGGGACCAGCGGTTCTACGAGGACACCACCGGCACCGGCAACAGCCTGCTGATGCGCAGCCCGCACGTGCTCCAGCTGATCATGGACTCGCTGCGCTACTGGGTCACCGAGATGCACGTCGACGGCTTCCGCTTCGACCTCGCCGCCACCCTCGCCCGGCAGTTCCACGAGGTCGACCGGCTGTCCTCGTTCTTCGACCTCGTCCAGCAGGACCCGGTGGTCTCCCAGGCGAAGCTGATCGCCGAGCCCTGGGACCTCGGCGAGGGCGGCTACCAGGTCGGCAACTTCCCGCCGCTGTGGACCGAGTGGAACGGCATGTACCGGGACACCGTCCGCGACCTGTGGCGCGGCGAGAACGCCACCCTCGCCGAGTTCGGCTCCCGGCTCACCGGCTCCTCCGACCTCTACCAGGACGACGGCCGCCGCCCGATCGCCTCGATCAACTTCGTCACCTGCCACGACGGCTTCACCCTGCGCGACCTCGTCTCCTACAACGAGAAGCGCAACGAGGCCAACGGCGAGGGCAACCGGGACGGCGAGTCCTTCAACCGCTCCTGGAACTGCGGCGCCGAAGGGCCCTGCGACGACCCGGCGGTCGAGGAGCTGCGCGCGCGCCAGCAGCGCAACTTCCTCGCCACCCTGATGCTCTCCCAGGGCGTACCGATGCTCTCGCACGGCGACGAGTTCGGCCGCACCCAACTGGGCAACAACAACACCTACTGCCAGGACAACGAGCTGAGCTGGGTGCACTGGCCGGACGGCGACGGGCCCGGCGCCCGGCTGCTGGAGTTCACCCAGGGCATGGTCTGGCTCCGCCGCGACCACCCCGTCTTCCGGCGCCGCCGCTTCTTCCACGGCCGCCCCGTCTCGGGCCCCGCCCTCTCCGGCCGCCCCACCGGGGACGGCGCCGGCGGGTACGAGGACCTCACCGACATCGCCTGGTTCACACCCGGCGGGGAGGAGATGACCAAGCGCAACTGGGGCGCCAGCTACGCCAAGTCCCTCACCGTCTTCCTCAACGGCTACGCCATCTCGGAGCCGGACCGGCGCGGCGGGCGGATCGTCGACGACTCCTTCCTGCTGCTGTTCAACGCGCACTTCGAACAGCTGGAGTTCACCGTCCCGGCCGGGCACGGGCAGGAGTGGCAGGTGGTGGTGGACACCGCGCAGCCGCGACTGCCCGCGCCGGGGTCGGGCGCCCGGGTCAAGGCCGGGGACACCCTCTGGCTCACCGACCGCTCGCTGATGGTGCTGCAACGGCCCGCGTGAGATCCCCCGGGGTCCGGCGCACCGCCTCCCCCACAGGAAGGACGGTGCCCGCCACCGGCCGGCGAGAGCCCTGCCGGCCGGTGGCGGGCACCGGGCGGCGGGGGCCCGGGCCGCGAGGGCGCGGCCGGCCCCGGCGGGAGCCTCCGGGCCCGGCCGTCCACCGCGCCGCTCACCTGTTCGGGTCAGCAACGGGTCTTGCGTACCGGCCCGGCCGGGTAGGCATGGACACATGACCAACGCCGCCGAGCCCGCGCAGCCCCGCCCGGCCGTCGTCCCTCCCGCCGGCGTCCCCACCGCCAGCTACCGCCTCCAGCTCCAGCCGGGCTTCACCCTGCACGACGCCGCCGCGGCCGTCCCCTACCTGGCCGCCCTCGGCGTCTCCCACCTGCACCTCTCCCCGCTGCTGGAGGCCGTCCCCGGCTCCACCCACGGCTACGACACCGTCGACCACGGCCGGATCGGGGAGCAGCTCGGCGGTGAGGACGCCCTGCGCGCGCTGGCCGCCGAGGCGCACCGGCACGGCCTGCGGCTGATCGCCGACGTGGTGCCCAACCACATGGCCGTCCCCGCACCCGAGCACCTCAACCGGCCGCTCTGGCACGTCCTGCGGGACGGCCCCGACTCGCCGTACGCGCGCTGGTTCGACATCGACTGGAGCGCCCAGCCCGGCCCGCCCGACGCCCCCGGGCGCGGACGGGTCCTGCTGCCGCTGCTCGGCGACCGGCTCGGCGCCGTCCTCGGCGAGCTGGCCGTCGACGGCGACACCCTCCGCTACCACGACCACGCCCTCCCGCTGCGCCCCGGCACCGAGCGGCTCCCGCTGCCCGAGCTGCTCGCCCGGCAGTGGTACCGGCTCGCCTGGTGGCGGCTGGCCCGCACCGAACTCAACTACCGGCGGTTCTTCACCGTCAACGAGCTGATCGCCGTCCGGGTCGAGGAGCCCGAGGTGTTCGAGGCGACGCACGGCGTGCTGCTGCGGCTGCACCGCGAGGGCGTCCTGGACGGCTTCCGGATCGACCACCCGGACGGTCTGGCCGATCCGCGCGGGTACCTGGAGCGGCTGGCCCGGGCCACCGGCGGGGCGTACACGGTGGTGGAGAAGATCCTCACCGGCGACGAGCGGCTCCCCGCCGACTGGCCGTGCGCCGGCACCACCGGGTACGACGCGCTGCGCCGGATCGACGGGGTGCTCACCGACCACGCGGGCGCCTGCCGGCTGGCCGGCGCGTACGAGGCGTTCGTCACCGGCGCGTCGCCCGCCGACGGCGCGGCCCCGGCCGGCGAACCGTGCGCCGACCCGCACCCGGCGCTCGCCGCCGCCCGGCGCGGCCGGGCCGACATGGTCGCCCCCGAGGGGGAGCTCGCCGCCGAGGTCGAACGGCTGGTCCGGCTGGCCGTCCGGCTCGGCGCCGCCGAGCCCGCGTACGCCGACCACCCGCCGCAGCGGCTGCGGGCCGCGCTGCAGCGGCTGCTCACCGGCTACCCCGCCTACCGCCCGTACGTCCGGCCCGGCGAGCCGCTGCCCGCCGCCTCCGCGGAGCAGCTGGACGAGGCGCTCGACGGCTCGGCCGACCCCACCGACCGGCTGGTCGCCGACCTCGCGGCGGGCCGGCTCGGCCGCGGCCCCGAGCAGGACGAGTTCGCCGCCCGGTTCGCCCAGACCGCCGCCGCGGTGGCCGCCAAGGGCGTCGAGGACACCGCCTTCTACCGCTGGAACGCGCTGCTGAGCCTCAACGAGGTCGGCGGCGAGCCCGCCCGGCCGGGCCTGCGGCCGGAGGACTTCCACGCCTGGTGCCACTACGTCGAACGGCACTGGCCGCACACCATGACCGTCCTCTCCACGCACGACACCAAGCGCAGCGCCGACGCCCGCGCCCGGCTCGCCGTCCTCGCCGAGCAGCCCCGGTCCTGGGCCGCGGAGGCCGCCGCCTGGTCCACCGCGGCCGGGCCGGGCGGGGACCGGGACAGCGACTGGCTGCTCTGGCAGACCCTGGTCGCCGCCTGGCCGGTCACCCCGGAACGGCTGGTCGCCGCCGTCCTCAAGGCGGCCCGGGAGGCCAAGGTCCACACCTCCTGGACCACCCCCGACGTCCGCTTCGAACGCGCCCTCGCCGACCGCGCCCGCGCCGTGTTCGGCCACCCCGGGCTGCTGCCCCGCGTCGAGGGGTACGTGAGCGCCCTCGCCCCGTACGCGCGGTCCAACACGCTCTCCGCCGCGCTGCTGCACCTCACCGTGCCCGGCGTGCCCGACCTCTACCAGGGCAGCGAGGAGCCGCTCCACACCCTGGTCGACCCGGACAACCGGGGCGTCGTCGACCTCGGGGCGCTGGCCGTCCGGCTCACCGACTCGCCCGCGACCCGGCCGGGTGACCCGGCCCGGGAGAAGCTGCACCTCACCACGACCGCGCTGCACCTGCGGAAGACCCGGGCCCTCGGCGCCCACCGGCCGCTGACCGCGGTCGGCCCCGCCGCCGACCACCTGCTCGCCTTCGGGCGCGGGGCGGACGTGGTCACCGCGGTCACCCGGCTGCCGTACGGCCTCGACCGGGCCGGCGGCTGGCGCACCACCGAGCTGCACCTGCCGGCCGGCGGCCGGTGGACGGACGAGCTCACCGAGCGCCACTTCCCGCCCGGCCCGGTACCGGTGGCCGACCTGCTGGCGGCGTACCCGGTGGCGCTGCTGACCAGAAGGAGCGAGGCATGACGCCCGACCACCCGGCCGGCCGCGCCGCGACCCACCGTGAGGCGACCGGACATGCCGGGGCGCCGCGTGACGGGGCACCGCGTGACGGGACCCCGCGTGCGGGGGCCCGCTACGAGGTCTGGGCCCCGTCGGCGGACGAGCTGGTCGAGGTGGCGGTCGACGGCACCCGCCACCCGCTGACCCGCGACCCCACCCGCGCCGGCTGGTGGCACGGCGACGCACCCGCCGGGGACTACGCGTTCGTGCTCGACGACGGCCGCCCGCTGCCCGACCCGCGCTCCCCCCGGCAGCCGCACGGCCCGGACGGCCCCAGCCGGGCCGTCGACCACACCGGGTTCCGCTGGTCACGGACCGACTGGCGCGGCCGGCCGCTGCCCGGCGCGGTGCTGTACGAGCTGCACGTCGGCACCTTCACCGCCGCCGGCACCTTCGAGGCGGCGACCCACCACCTCGACCACCTCGTCGACCTGGGCGTCGACTTCGTCGAACTGATGCCGGTCTGCCCGTTCCCCGGCAAGCACGGCTGGGGGTACGACGGCGTCTCGCTCTGGGCCGTGCACGAGCCCTACGGCGGACCGGAGGGCCTGAAGCGGTTCGTCGACGCCGCGCACCGCAAGGGCCTCGGCGTCGTCCTCGACGTCGTGCACAACCACCTCGGCCCGTCCGGCAACTACCTTCCCGCGTACGGCCCGTACTTCACCGACCGGCACCACACCCCCTGGGGCGCGGCGGTCAACCTGGACGCACCCGGCTCCGACGAGGTGCGCGCCTACCTGATCGGCAGCGCGCTCGCCTGGCTGCGCGACTACCGGATCGACGGCCTGCGGCTGGACGCCGTGCACGCCCTCGCCGACGACCGGGCCGTCCACTTCCTGGAGGAACTCGCCACCGAGGTCGACCGGTTGGCCACGGCCACCAACCGGCCGCTGTTCCTGATCGCCGAGTCCGACCTCAACGACCCGCGCACCACCACCCCGCGCGAGGCCGGCGGCCAGGGCCTCGCCGCCCAGTGGAGCGACGACTTCCACCACGCCCTGCACTGCGCCCTGACCGGCGAATCCCAGGGCTACTACGGCGACTTCGCCGAAACCCCGCTGGCGGCGGTCGCCCGGACGCTCACCCGGGGGTACTTCCACGACGGCACCTGGTCCTCGTTCCGCGGGCGCCACCACGGCCGCCCGTTCCCGCCCGCCCACGGGCACCGGCTGCTCGGCTACCTCCAGACCCACGACCAGGTCGGCAACCGGGCGCTCGGCGACCGGATCTCCGCCACCCTCTCCCCCGGCCGGCTCGCCTGCGGCGCCGCACTGGTGCTCACCTCGCCGTTCACCCCGATGCTGTTCATGGGCGAGGAGTGGGGCGCCGCCACCCCCTGGCAGTACTTCACCGACCACACCGACCCGAACCTCGCCGAGGCCGTCCGCCGGGGCCGCCGACGGGAGTTCGCCGAACACGGCTGGGCCGCGGAGGCCGTACCGGACCCGCAGGAGCCCGCCACCGTGCTGCGCTCCGTCCTCGACTGGACCGAACCGCGAAGCGGACCGCACGCCGGACTGCTCGACTGGCACCGGACGCTGATCCGCCTGCGCCGCGGGGCGCCGGAGTTCTCCGACCCCGATCTCGCGGCGGTCCGGGCCGAGTTCGACGACGCCGCGGGGTGGCTGGTGGTGCACCGGGGGCGGTACCGGACGGCGGTCAACCTGGGCACGGCGCCCGTCGCGGTGCCGCTCGGCGGCGAGGCGGAGGTGGTGGCCGGCTACGGCGGGTACGCGGTGGCGGGCGACGGCCTCACGCTGGAGCCCGACTCGGTCGCGCTGCTCCGCCTGTGACCCGGCCTCACCAGAGGAACGTGCCGATCCGCTCCCGCAGCGAGGCCGCGTCCAGGCCGTACGCGGCCAGGTGCTCCGGGATCGACCCGTACTGCCGGTGCTCCCTGCGCGGCACGCCGAGGGCCAGCACGCGGTGCGGGCGGTCGGTGAGCGCGTCGTGCGCCTCGTTGGCGGAGGTCCCCGCCAGGTAGGGCTCGACCAGCACCACGTCCGCGTGCTGCTCGGTGGCGGCCCGCAGCCCGGCCACGTCGAACGGCCGCACGGTCGCCGCGTACAGCACGGTGACGTCCAGGGTGGCGGTGGCCGCCAGGACCGCGTCCAGCATCGGGCCGACCGCGAGCACCACGCCCTTGGCGCCCCGGCGCACGGTGGTGAAGCGGCCCGGTTCGACCGGCACCGCGTGCTCGTTGCGGTGCCCCGAGAGCCGGACGTACACGTTGCGGTCGCCGTCCGCCACCGCGTGCCGCAGCAGCAGCTCCGCCTCGTCCGGGTGGCCGGGCACGTGGACCGTCCAGCCCGGGAGGGTGTCCAGCAGCGCGACGTCGCCCGGCGCCATGTGGGTACGCCCGCCGGCCGGCCAGTCGTACGAGCCGGCCGCGCTCACCAGCACGGCCCCGACGCTCTGGTGCACCAGGTCCAACTTGACCTGCTCGAAGGGGCGTTCCACCAGGAAGCTGGCGAAGGTGTGCGCGATCGGCCGCATCCCGGCGAGCGCCAGGCCGCCGGCCGCGCCGATCAGCAGCTGCTCCCGGATGCCCACGTTGATCACGCGGTCGGGGTGGCGCCGGGCCGCCCCGGTGAAGCCGGCGGCGCTGACGTCGGCCAGGACGACGGCCAATCGCGGGTCGTCCTCCAGCAGACGGGCGGTGAGGTCGACGAAGCGGTCGCGCATGGTGTCCATCGGTCGGGATTCCTTACCGTTCGGGGTGGTTCGGGGCGGGGTCGTGCGGGGCGGGGTCGTGCGGGTGTGGTTCCGGGGGTGCGGAGCGGCGGCGGGTGCGGGGGCGGGGAGGAGGGCCGGGGCGGCGGTCAGGAGTCCTTCGGCTCCACCCGGGCCACCACGACCCGCGGGCGGCCCGGGTGTTCGGCGGTGTACGCCGCGTACAGCGCCTCGTGGTCCCGCCCGTCCACCGTCTCGGCCGACCAGCCCTCGACGGCGAACCGGGCCGCGATGCCGCCCTCCCAGCCGTGCGTGGCGGAGGAGTTGTCGATCACCAGGACGTTCAGCCGGTCCAGCCCGTACGCACCGGCGAAGGCCACCGCCTCGTGGTTCGACCCCTCGTCGAACTCGGCGTCCCCGATCAGCACCCAGACCACCGGGTCGGTGAGCCCCTGGGCACGCAGCCCGAGCGCCGTGCCGACCCCCAGCGGCAGCCCGTGCCCGAGCGACCCGGAGCTGATCTCCACCCCGGGGATCAGCATCCGGTCCGGGTGGTGGCCGAGCGGCGAGTCGTACGCGCCGAAGCTCGGCAGCACCTCCGGCGCGATGAACCCCTTGGCGGCGAGCACCGCGTAGTACGCCATCGGGCCGTGCCCCTTGGAGAGCAGGAAGCGGTCGCGGTCCTGCTCCTCGGCCGTGGCCGGGGAGACCCGCAGCACCCGGTCGTAGAGCACCCAGAGGGCGTCGAGGGTGGAGGTGGCGGCCGGCCCGTGCTTCTCGTCGCCGGTCATCAGGGCCATCAGGCCCGGCAGGTCCGCGAAACCGGCGGTGGGAGTGGTGGTGGCGGTGGGGATGGCGGGGAGGGTGCTCGTCGTCATGACCACGATGCTCCAACTTGAAGTCGACTTCAAGTCAAGCCGCTACAGTGATCCCATGACCGTCAACCCCCCGGGCCGCCACGACCTCCTCACCATCGGCCAGCTCTCCGAACGCAGCGGCCTCGCCACCTCCGCCCTGCGCTACTACGAGCGGATGGGGCTGATCCACGCCACCCGCACCACCGGCAACCAGCGCCGCTACGCCCGCGGCGCCCTGCGCCGGATCGCCTTCGTCCGCGCCGCCCAGCGGGTCGGCCTCTCCCTCGACGAGGCCAAGGTCGCCCTCGACCGCCTCCCCGAGCGCCGCGCGCCCAGCGGCGCCGAGTGGGACGGCGTCGCCCAGTCCTGGCAGAGCCGGATCGACGAGCAGATCGCCGAACTGGAACGCCTGAAGGCCAAGCTCACCGGCTGCATCGGCTGCGGCTGCCTCTCGCTCACCCGCTGCTCCCTCTACAACGCCGGCGACCGCGCCGCCGCCGGCGGCCCCGGCGCCCGCTACCTCCTCACCCGCGACCCCGCCACCGGCCCCGAGCCGGCCGCGCGGGAGCTCACGGAGTGACGACCGCAGGTCGGCCCGCCGACGTGCTGCGCCGCCACCCCGAGCGGGGCGGCGGCGCAGACCGGCCCGGGCGGGCCCGGTCGCCCGGGCCGGTCCCGGGTCAGGCGGTGTAGGTCACCCAACCCTGGATCGGTGTGGTGTTCGGCGGGCAGTAGACCCGCACGTTCATGAAGACCGTGTTCGGGCCGGAGGTGCGGGTGGTGCCGTCGGAGCAGCTGATGTTCACCCACCACTTGCTCGTGCCCCAGGCCGAGCAGGAGATGTTGTAGTACCACTGGCTACCGTCCGAGCCGAAGCTCCCGGTGCTGCAGTTCACGCCCTCGGTCCGGGTCGGGGACGCGGTCCGCGCCTCGGCGGCCGGGGCCGTGACGACGGCCGCCGCCGCGATCCCGGCCAGCAGACAGCCCGCGATCCCGACCCTCTTGCCCCTGGTGTTCCCACGCACGATGGTTCCGCCCTCGTTTGTCGGTGGTGATGTGCCGCTGCGACCCGCGGCCGGACGGCGCTCCGGCGAGGGCACCCCGCCAAAGACGCCTCGGCGACTATAGGGAGGGACCGTGAAGTTCCGCATATGACAGGGGAATTGTCGCCAGCACCCGCCGCCGGCTGCCGCGTTCCCCGGCACCGCGCCGCACGGCGGGAACGGGCGGGACGCACCGGGCCGGGCGGGGCGCGCGGGTCGCGCATCCCACGCCCCGCCGCCCGCTCATCGACCGGAAGCCGCCACCGCCCCGGGACCGGCCGCGCGGACGGAGGAACACCCGGATCCGCAGGACCACCCTGCGCCACGGGACCACCCCGAGCCACGGGAGCCCGCGCAGCCGCAGTCCGGGACGCGCCCCGTGCCCCCGGTCAGGCGCGCAGCTCGGCCAGGTCCTCCGCACCGAGCACCAGACCGCCCGCCGCGAGGTTCTCCTCCAGGTGGTCGAGCGACCCGGTACCCGGAATCGCCAGCACCGACGGCGAGGACGCCAGCAGCGCGCCGAGCGCCACCTGCGACGTGGTCGCGCCCACCCGGGCGGCCACCCGGCCGAGCCGTTCGAGGTCGAGCGGGACCCAACCCCCGCCGAGCGGGAAGTACGGCACGTACGCGATACCCGCCGCCTCGCAGGCGGCCAGCAGCCCCGGGCCGTTCTCGAACGAGTTCTGCACCGCCGCGACGGGCGCGACCGCCCGCGCCTCGGCGAGCTGGGCGGCGTCGACGTTGCTCACGCCCAGGTGCCGGATCAGCCCCTGCTCGCGGAGCCCGGCGAGGACCGCGAACCGCTCCGCGATCGACTCGGTGCCCGGCCCGGTCAGCCCGCCCACCCGCAGGTAGACCAGGTCCAGCCGGTCCAGCCCGAGGGCCCGCAGGTCCGCCTCCACCAGGCCGCGCAGGTCGCCGGGCCCCGCCTGCCCGATCGGCACGCCGTCCGGACCGGGCAGCGGACCGACCTTGGTCGCGATCACCAGGTCGTCCCGGTACGGGGCCAGGGCCCTGCGGATCAGTTCGTTCGCGCGCACCGCGCCGCGGTTGTAGAAGCCGGCCGTGTCGATGTGGTTCACGCCCAGCTCGACGGCGCGCCGGAGCACCGCGACACCGGTCGCCGGATCTCTCGGCGGGCCGTCGAACGTGCCGGCGGCGAGGCGCATCGCGCCGAAGCCGAGCCGGTTGACAGGGAGGTCGCCGCCGAGCGGGAACGTCGTGGTCGTCATGCGTGCCATGCTGTCCGCCGCCACGAACCCCGGCGAGACCGTGGCCAGTTGCTGCCAGACTGGACGGATGCGCAACGAGCAGGTGTTCTCGGTCCACGGCGACGCGGAACTGACCGCGCGCGCCGGCCATCTCTTCGAGTCCGCGCAGACCGAGTTCCTGTGCGCGGCCAGGGACCTCCGCACGTGGTCCCGGCCGGAGGCGAGGGCCGCGGTCCGGACCCGGCCGAAGGACACCGCCGCACCCGGCTTCACCACCCGCAAGCTCCTCAGCCCGGTCGCCCTCGCCGACGAGGAGGCCCGCGTCCACCTGCGGCTGGTGCAGGGCGCGGGCGCCCTCGTCCGGATCAGCGGCTCACCGCTGCCGCACGAGACCATCCTCATCGACCGGCGGGTGATGATCCTGGCCGGACGGGAGAACCCCGCCGGCCGCGAGTACACCGTGACCACGTCGCAGGCCCTGATCGACGGCGTGCACGCGCTGGTCCAAGCGGTCTGGGACAGCGCCGTCGACCTCGACGCCTACCTGTCCGGCGACGTCCCGCACCTCGACGCGGACGGCCGCACGATCCTCCGCTCCCTGGCCTCCGGGCTCACCGACGAGGTGGCGGCCCGGCGGCTCGGCCTCTCGCTGCGCACCTACCGGCGGCGGGTGGCCGAGCTGATGGCACGGCTCGAAGCCGGCTCCCGCTTCCAGGCCGGCCTGCGCGCGGGAGAGTTGGGGCTGCGCCGGTCGTAGCCGCCGACGTGCGGCCCCGTCCCACCCCGGAGTGTCGTACCCGCCGCCTAGGCTCGGACGTACGGCCACCGAGCTTCCGACGGCGGTCGGGCACTTCCCTGAGAGGCCCCGCATGATCGTCGAACGCCTACGCGTCCACCCGCAGCTGCTCGGCGCGGACGACCGCGACGCGTGGCCGTGGACGGTCCCGTGCGTGCGCGCGCTCGTCGGGGCGGGGGTCACCCTGCCCGCGCCGGTGACGTTCCTGGTCGGCGAGAACGGCAGCGGCAAGTCGACCGTCGTCGAGGCGGTGGCCGAGGCGTTCGGCCTCGACTCGTACGGCGGGCGCGGCGGTTCCCGGTACGCGTCGCCGCGCGCGAGGAGCGCCCTCGGCGAGCGCCTGCGCCTGGAGTACGCCCCGCGCGGCCTCGCCATGGCCTCCGGCCCGCGCTCCGGGCGGCGCGGGTTCTCCTGCGGGCGGAGTCGGCGATGCGGATGATGGCCGAGAAGCAGGGATGGCCCGGCTACTGGGAGGAGCGCACCGACCTGATGAGCCACGGCGAGGGGTTCCTCACCGTCTTCGAGTCGATGTTCCGCGGGCCCGGCCTGTACGTGCTGGACGAACCGGAGGCGGCGCTCTCGTTCACCTCCAGCCTGCGGCTGGTCGCCCTGCTCCAGGAGTTGGGCCGGTCCGGCGCGCAGGTGGTCTGCGCGACCCACTCCCCGATCCTGGCCGCCACCCCGGACGCGGCGGTCCTGGAGGTCGGCGAGCACGGCATCCGGCCCACCCGCTGGCAGGACCTCGCCCTCGTCGACCACTGGCGCCGCTACCTCGAACGCCCGGAGGCCTACCTGCGGCACCTCACCTGAAGGCCTCCGCCCCGCTGCCTCACTGCCACACGGCCCCACCGCGCCGCCTCGGCCGTCCGTGCACGGCGGGTGTCCGGGTACGGTGATCGGGCGGGCGTCCGTCCGCGTCGACCACGTGACCTGCCGCCGGGGGGCTGCCGATGCTGATGAACTTCAGCATCGGCGGCGGTTGAGCACGCCGATGAGAGTGGCCAGGTCAGCGACGCCCGCCGGGTCGTCCGCGTAACGGATTGTTTGGAGAGGGCCGACCTCCGAGAGGACTATGTCCTCGCGGGCCAGGACGTGGACCAAGGCCAGCAGGGCCGAGCGGGCATTGCCGTCGGTGAAAGGATGGAAGAACGCCACGTCGAGGTACACGCGGGCCGCGCGGGCCGCCAGCGGGAGACCCTGGTCGGTCGCCTCGTACAGGCAGGCGGCGAAGTCAGCCTGGGTCCGTGACGTGAGGCCATAGCGCTCGCGGCCGGCCTTCGCATAGGCGTCCGCCGCACGGAATGGCACCTCCACCCCGCCGAGGACCTCGCGCTGCCAGCTGGCCAGGAGGGCGAAGTCCAGCGGGGCGCGGCGTGCAGCATCGGCGCAGGCCAGAGTGTGGGCGGCGAGCAGGCGCTCGGCGCGGACAGCGTCGTGCTGGCGGACTGGCCCTTCACACCACGCCCGGAACCCATCGCGCGCAGTCAACCCCCGCCGCAGAGCGGGTGCTTGCTGCCAGTCGGTCTCGCGGCGCACGCGCAGCCAGGTCGAAAGACTGTCAATAGCGGTCATGGAGATCCTCCAGGGCCGCCCGCTCACGGTGGTCCCGATAGGGGGCATGGCCGGTCAGGCCGGTGGCGAGGTCCTCGCCGACAGATTCGATCAGCGTCCGTCCAGGGGCGACCCAGCTCTTGAACCGGCCGCCGATCGCGCTCTCCACCGCTTGCTCAGCCTCGGCCTGCCCCATGCCGGTGGTGGTGAGGAACCAGCGCAGGACCCGCGCGGCCTGCCCGTGCCAACCGCCTTCCGCTCCCGAGTCCAGCGCGAGTGTCACGAGCCGGACGCAGGCCCGCTCCAGATGCCAGCTGCGATCCTCGGGAGAGGCTTCTGGTGGCGGCGCCAGCTCCGCGAAGCGCTGAGCCATCCTCTCCAACCACTCCCGCCACTCCAACAGCGCGGCCACGACGCTTGCCGCAGTCTCATCAGGGGTCGTCACCGAGCTTGCCCCGGTGACCCAGCTGCCAATGGGCCCGCCGTACCGGTAGCACCAGTTCCATCCCTGAGCCCAGTTCCCGTACCGCTCCCGGATGATCGCGTCCACCTGGCTTGCACACCAGTACTCGCCCTCCCAGTGACCCCTCATGCCGGAGAGCACGGGTGGCACCCACTCGCGCACCAGCGCGCAAAGAAAGGCTTCCTCGTCGTCGTCCCAGGTGAACGGGTGACGGTCCGGGTCGAGACCCTCCCAGTGGTGCATGCCCGGATCAGGGGCTCGGGGCACGAGGTTCTCGGGGAAGGACAAGGTGTCTCGGTTGTACGTCAGTGCTGGCCGCTCTTCCGTCCGCTGTGATGGGCTCATCAGTCTCGGCCCGCAGACCCCGGGTTGGCGAACGATTTTCCGAGCCGGAACCAGTCCAGCACCCGACAACACACCGAGAGTCGCAGCAACCGACATCGTCAACTGAGACACCCGCCGCGAAGTGCATCTGAGAGGCAACGGCATCTGAGACTTCCACCTGAACCCATCTCACATGCCGTTGCATCCGCGCAGGTCACGGCCTTGCTCATGAGCAAGATCGAATGAGACGGGACATTCGGGTCCGCGCGTTCCCCGCTCCCGTGCCCGGGCCGGGCACGGGAGCGGGACGGCGTCACCTGCGGCCGGTGAGCACCATCGGCTGGTAGGTCGACGACTTCGGGGTGGTGCCGGCGCCCACAGCGGTCAACCGGCCGCCCGGCCCGGCCACCACCGCCTGGTAGGACAGGTCGGAGTAGCCGGGCACGGAGAGGTCGAGCGTCTCCCAGCGGCCGTGGGTGAAGCGCAGGCCGAGCGGCCGGTCCGGCCCGCCGCTCGCGTCCCAGCCGACGGCGGCCATGCCGCCCGGGACGGCGGTGACCGACCACAGCTTGCCGGCCACGCCCTCCGGGGCGGCCACCGTGCTCCAGGAGCGGCCGTCGTAGTGGGCGACCAGCGGGTGGCCGCGGTCCTTGTCGGTGAGGACGGCCCGGCCCACCACCCACACGTCGTCGGGCCCGTTGGCCGCAACGCTCTGGTACTCGCCGTAGAGCCCGGTGAAGGCGGGGGCGGCGACCCTGGTCCAGTCCCGGCCGTCGTAGTGCAGCAGGACGGGCCGGTCGTCGGGGTAGGCGGTGTTCCCGACCGCCCAGACGTCGTCCGGCGCGATCTCGGTGACGGAGCTGAGCCACCAGTCCCCGTCGATCTCGGGAGCGGCGAGCCGGTGCCAGGCGGTACCGTCCCAACGTTCGATCAGTCCGGTGGTCCTGTACTCCACCGATTCGCTCCCGGGGACGGGCCCCGGGGTCCGGGAGGTGACGACCGCCGCACGACCGACCGCCCAGGCCCGGCCCGGCCGCGGCGCGGAGGCGCCGAGCAGATGGAGGGAGCCGATCTCGCCGGGCGGCGCCTCGACGGTGGTGCTGGTCCACGCGGTGCCGTCCCAGTGCTGGGCGAGGATCCGGCCGGTGCGCCGATCGCGATCGCCCACGAGCCAGGCGTCGCGCGGCGAACTGCCCGCCACCGCCGTCGCCCGGCCGATGAAGTCTGTGGTGGGGGACGGGAGTTCACGCCATTCACCGTTCCCTCCCACCCGCTCCGCGACCACCGGGGTGAACCGCGGCGCCTGGTCGGCCCCGGTGATCCGGAAGCCGGCCGCCCAGGTGGTGCGGGCGTCGAGCTGCGCACCGGAGCTGAGCACCGCGTCCTCGAACGGCAGCTTCGCCGGCGCGAAGCGCGCCCCAGCCCCCCGCGCGCCGTCCACCTGCACACCGTCGGCTTCCGGCGCCCCGGCCGCGGTGGCCCCGGTGGCCGTCGCCGCCGTCAGCACGGTAGCCGCCAGTGCGGCCACGGCCCAGTTTCGTACTCGCCTCATGTGTCGATCCCCAGATTCCTCGGTAGGTGTCGCATCGCGGGGGCGCCATCGGCGAGATCGCGCCCCCGCCTTAGAGAGGCACCAGCCCTGACGATCCGTTACACATCCGCGCCGCGTCCACCGGGGCCGTCGTCGACGGCACCGGGATCGACGCCGGCCCGCCTCCCCGTCGGCGCCACCGTGGTCAGCCCCTCCACCACCGGCGGGTCGTGGCCGCCCACCGCGCGCATCGGGGCGATCTCCAAGGCGATGTCCCCGATCCGGAACTGGAGCCGGCCCATCTCCCCGACCGGCGAGCGACCCTCCGCCACCACCTCGTCGTACCGCCCCTGCGGAGCCGCACCCACAAGATCCGTCACCGCAGATCACGCACCCGACCGCCCGGAGCCGCCGACTCTCACCATCGGCGACCGGCCCCCTGCCCCGAGCGCAGGATCAGCGCCAAATCCTGCGCAGAGTAGAGGCGCAGGGGAACGGAGCGGCTCACTGCACCGGCGGTCGGGTCGCCACGGGAGCGAGGCCGGGCCACCGGCCCCGCCCGGTCCCTCCACGCCCGGGTCCGGCATCGCCCCGAGCAGAACACCGCCCCCTCCAGGCGCCCCACCCCCACCGTTCACGAGGTCCCGCACGCCGGGCACGCCGCCCCCTCTCCGGCCTGGATCGCGGCCCCCCTGGCAGCCGTACGCCCCACCAGTCGCGCGCCCCACCAGCCGCCAGTGCGCCGACCGACAGCGCCCCGAACAGAACCACGCCTCCGCCCGAGCCCCAGTCGCCAGCCGGTCGCCACCGGCCGGGCACCGCCACCCACCCGTCTTGCTCGCCACGGGGCCGGCGTAGAACCCGACCCTCGAACCACAGCTGGCATGCAGGCCGCACACGCAGGCACTCGGCGGCGTCGGCACCTGAGGCCGGCGGCCGACTGGTGGCAGCCGGACGTCAGCCGAGGACGGCGTCGACCTCGATCTCGACGAGCCAGTCGGGGTCGATGAAGCGCGAGACCTCGACGAACGTGCAGGCCGGACGGATCGAGGCGAACCGCTCGCCGTGCGCCCGCGCGGCCTCCTCCCACCGGCTCACGTCCGTGAGCATGATGCGGGTCCGCACGACGTCGTCGAGCGATGCACCCGCTTCCGCGAGGGCGGCCTCGGCGATGTCCAGGCAGCGCACGGTCTGGGCGTGGACGTCGCCCGGGCCCACGGTCGCGCCGTCGGCGCCGATGGGCGCGGTGCCGGCGACCGCGACGTAGGGGCCCTTGCGGACCGCCCGGGAGAAACCGATGCGGGGTTCGAGCGGGGAGCCGGAACCGATGTTCCGTCGCGGGGTGTTGTCCATCGGGCCATACTCCCAGGGACGGGGACGGCCTACCGGGCGGCGCCGGAGGTGTCGGGGGTGTCGGCACCGGGGGCTTCGGCACCGGTCCAGCCCAGGCGCAGGTGGTGCACGCCGTCCGGCAACAGGACCTGGAGCGACAACGGGCCGATGCCGGTGAGGTGTTCGGCGACGAAGCGGTCGGCGCCGGGACCGGTCAGGTAGCGCTCGAAGCGCTCCCACTGCACCCTGCCGAGCGGGCGGAACTGGAGGGCGAACCAGAGCGCGGAGAGGGCTCCCGGGAGGAGCGGGTAGGTGGTCGGGGGCAGGATGCCGCCGGTGATCTCGGCCGTGACCGGGCGGCGGTCCGTCACGCGGCACACTCGCCGGAGGCGGGAGCGGGCTCGGCGGCGGGGGCGACCTCGGCCCAGACGATCTTGCCGACGCCGTCGCGCGGGCAGCAACCCCACCGGCGGGCAAGGAGCTTGACCAGCAGGATGCCCCGCCCCGACTCGTCCTCCCCGCTGGCGGCGCGGAACACGGGACCGCGCTCCCCACGCGCATCGTGCACCTCGATCCGCAGGCGCCGCCGGTCGACGTGGAGCACGAGCCGGACCCGACGGCCGATCGGCGTGCCGTGGACGACGGCGTTGGTCACCAACTCGGTGACCAGCAGCCGCCCGGTGTCGAGGAAGCGCTCGCCGCCGGGGGCGTCGGCGAGCAGCCGTTCGAGGATCCGCCGGGCCTCCCCGGGCGAACGCCGGCTGCGCAGCAGCCAGCAGGAGAGGGAGGAGGCGGGGGAGGTTCCGGACATGGCGGATTCACCTTCCAGGTACAGGGAGTTGAAGGCGTGGTGCTGCCACGAGGACGGCCAGGAGGGCAAAGGAATGCCCGGCGACCAGCCGCCTTGATCACTCAGACGAACCGTCGAGTTACTCCGTGTAGCATGCACCTCAGGATGGATTGCATGCAAGCGCAAGTCGCCAGCAATTGCAGCTTCAGCCATCATGGTTGAGGCTCTGGAAGGGGTGGCAGACTATGCAAGGAACCGAACAGCCAGGGAGTGTGACGAGTGAGCAGTCCGACCGTGCTGCGACGTAGGCTCGGCGGTGAGCTTGGCAAGTTGCGTGCGTCACGCGAGATGAATGCCAAGGATGTCGCCGCGGCCCTCGGCTGGTCCGCCTCCAAGCTGAGTCGCATCGAGAGCGGACTGGTCTCACTACAAGAACGTGACGCGGCGAAGCTGTTGGCCCACTACGGGATCAGCTCACCCGAAGAGGTGAGACAGTTCCTCAGTCTGACTCGGCAGAGTCGTCAGCAGGGCTGGTGGCACGCCTACGGCGATGCATTGCCGGACTGGTTCCGGGCCTACGTCGGATTCGAAACGGACGCCACGAAGATCGTGACATACCAGTGTGAGCTGGTTCCTGGGTTACTCCAGACCGAGACGTACGCCCGACATGTCATCCGAGCGATGAATCCCACGGAGTCCACAGAAGAGGTCGAGCGCCGCGTGGCACTCCGAATGGACCGTCAGCACATTCTCAATCGACAGGATCCCCCGCAGTTCTGGGCCATCATCGGCGAAGCCGTCATACGGCGACCCGTCGGCAACGGGCCAGCCATGGCGGCACAGCTGAGGCATCTCGCGCTCATGGCGGATGAGAAGCCCAACATCACCATCCAGGTCCTCCCGTTTTCAGCCGGAGCACACGCGGCCATGGGAGCGTCGTTCTCTGTGCTGTCGTTCAGCGACATCCCTGGCAGCGTGGCCTACTCCGAGGCAACGACCAGCAGCACCTACACGGAACGGCCGACCGAGGTCGCGCGCCATGAGGACACGTTCCTTCGTCTCATGGCTTCGTCCGTGCAGCCCGAGAAGTCCGTCACATGGTTGAGGAAAGTCGCAGAGGAGTACGAGACATGAAGCAGACCTTCGAACCCATCCAGTGGCGCAAGAGCACCTACAGCAATGGCCAAGGCGACTGCATCGAGATAGCCGACGGTCTCACGGGCCTCATCCCTGTCCGGGATAGCAAGGACCCCGACGGACCGGTCCTCGCCTTCACCCCCGACGCCTGGCGGGCCTTCATCACCGCCATCCACACCGGCGAACTCCCCACCCACACCTGACCAACCCAGCAGGTCCGGCGCCCACCACGGCGCCGGGCCTGCAACAACGGCATCAGGAAAGGCAGTATCCATGCAAACCGACCCGGCATGGCGCAAGAGCACCTACAGCGGAAGCGAGGGCGGCAACTGCATCGAGGTCGCCGACGGCCTCGCCGAGGCCGTCCCCGTCCGGGACAGCAAGGACCCCGACGGGCCCGCTCTCGCCTTCACCCCCGACGCCTGGCGGGCCTTCATCACCGCCATCCACACCGGCGAACTCGCCACCCACACCTGACCAACCCAGCAGGCCGGCCCCCGGTCGGGTGGCACACGAAGGTTACGATCACGGACACGTCGTCCCCGCCCGTGATCGGAGTAGTGCTGCCGTGAGTTCCGCCCCGCCGGATCCTTCGACCCTTCACCCGATGCCCGAGCAACCCCGCGTGGTCCTCCTGAAGCCGCTAGTGACGTCCCCCCTGATCGAGGTGGGCGACTACACCTACTACGACGACCCGGACGACGCCACCGGCTTCGAGACCCGCAACGTCCTGTACCACTACGGTCCGGAGAAGCTGGTCATCGGCAAGTTCTGCGCGCTGGGCACCGGCGTGCGGTTCATCATGAACGGCGCCAACCACCGCATGGACGGCCCGTCGACCTTCCCGTTCCCCATCATGGGCGGCAGTTGGGCCGAACACTTCGACCTCCTCACCGGTCTCCCCGGCCGGGGCGACACCGTCGTCGGCAACGACGTCTGGATCGGCTACGGCGCCATGGTGATGCCCGGAGTCCGGATCGGCCACGGCGCCGTCGTCGCGTCCGGCGCCGTCGTCGTCGACGACGTCCCCGACTACGGCATCGTCGGCGGCAACCCGGCCGGACTCATCCGCACCCGCTACAGCGAACCCGACGTCGCCCGCCTGCTCGCTCTGGCCTGGTGGGACTGGCCGGCCGAACACCTCACACAGCACCTGCGCACCGTCATGTCCGGCTCCCTGGACGCGCTCGAAGCCGCCGCGCCGGACAGGTGACCGCCCCCTCCGGCGGCGCGCGCCCGGGACTCCCCCCGTCTCACTGCCCCGGCGCCAGACCCAGGATCCCCGCCGCCCGGCTCGCCGCCGCCGGCCCGTCGGCGTGCACCGTGGTGATCCCCAACTCCTCCGCCGGAAGGAGGTTCGCGGGGTAGTCGTCCACGAAGACGCAGTCCTCGCCCGCCAGCCCCATCCTGTCCAGCGTGAGGCGGAAGATCTCCGGGTCGGGTTTGGCCAACCCCACGTCCCCGCTGATCACCTGCACGTCGAACAGATCCCACACCCCGGTGGCCACGTACGGGTTGTACGGATCCACCCCGTACGAGTTGGACAGCAGCGCCACCGCCAGCCCCGCCCGTCGCGCCGACTCCACCAGGGCCACCATCTCCGGTACGGCCCGCACCTCCGCGTGGGCCCGGCCCATCAGGTCCTCGTGCTCGATCCCGCCCAGCAGTTCCGCCGTCCGCAGGTTCCACTCCGCCTGCGAGATCCGGCCCAACTCCAGCTCCACGTACAGCGCCCGCCCCGCCGGGTCGTCCACGAGCGCGCGGCGCCACGCGTCCGACGGCAGCCCCTGCCGATCGCACCACGCCCGCACGGACAGTCCGAGCGGAGTGCTCAGCACGCCCGCGAAGTCGACGATCAAACCGCGATAGGCCATCCCGCTCCCCCTGGTGAGTCGTTCCCCCCTCCCCGGTACCCGGCCCCGCGCCGTCGGACTCCACACGCGAGCTCGTCCGTCGGGGCCGGCACTCACGGCCGTGCGCCCATGCCCGGGCACCCGTCGGCTTCCCGCTGTTCGACGCCGCCCGAGCAGCAGCACCCGCGCAGCCTCCAGCCGTTCGCCCCCACCGATCACCCTGATCAGCGCAGGATCCCGCACAGGAAGTCGGACCGGCCGACTACCGGCGCAAGCCGCCTCCGTCGTGCGCTCTGCGAGGACCGACACACCGCCGACGGGCCGCCGTCACCGTCGCTGTGGAGCCCGGCGGGTTGCCCCGGCCACGAACCGTCCGGAAAGACCCCGCACAGGAAGTCGACCGGTCCGACGTCCTGTGCGGGGCGGTACCCGGCGTCCCGAGCCGCAGCGGGACCGCTACCGCGTCTCCTGCCTCAGGAGCACTGCCGGCGACGGGATCCGCCCCCTCGCCGGGGACCGGACCCTCACCACGGCGGCGCCGACCGCTACGGCGACCATGGCGAGGCCCGCGCCCGCCAGGACCTGGCGCGGGCCGAGGACGGCCGTCAGCGGGCCGCCCAGCGCGGTGCCCACCGGGCCCGCCGTCAGCAGGACGGAGGCGCGCAGGGCCAGCACGGCGGTCAGGGCGGCCGGCGGCACACCGTCCTGGAACAGGCTGAGCGCCAGCGCGCTGTACGGCCCGTAGACCACCCCGGCCAGGGCGAAGCCGACGACCGAGGGCCAGCTCGGCCCGTGCAGGGCGAACGGCAGCATGGCCAGGCCGTGGGCGGCGACGATGCCCAGCAGCATCGGCCACACCGGCAGCCGCCGCAGCGCGCCGACGGCCAGGGTGCCGAGCGCCGCCCCCAGGCCGAAGGCCGTCCAGTAGAGGCCGAGGAGCCCCGGTCCGGCGTGCAGGTCCTGCCCGACGAACAGCGGCAGGGCGACCTCCACCGGGCCGTAGAACAGGTTGAACAACCAGGTCAACGCCAGCAGTCCGAGCAGCCCGGGCCGGGTCCGCAGGACGCGCAGGCCCTCGCCCGAGCGACGCGGTCCGGCGGGCGGCGCCACTGCCGCCGCCACGCCGTCCTCCCGGCCCTCTTCCTCCCGGCCCACTTCCCTGCCGCCCGGGCGGCCCGAGCGGACGGCCAGGACGGCCAGGACCGCGAAGGAGAGCGCGTCCAGCCCGATCAGCCAGGCCGGGGCGACGGCCACCGCCAGCGCCCCGGCGAGCGCCGGTCCGGCGACGGTGGCGACCCAGGTGCTCGTGCTCAGCAGGACGTTCGCCGCCAGCCGCTGCCCGGGCGGCACGGCCTCGGCCACCAACGCGTACTTGGCGCTGCTGCCCCACGCGTGCAGCAGGGACGAGCCGGCGAGCAGCGCCAGGTAGAGCGCCGGGCCGAGCACCCCGAGCGCCCACGCGAGGGGGACGCAGCCGAGGAGGACGGCCCTGGTCCAGGCGTCGGCCCGGATCAGCCGCCGCGCGGGCAGGCCGCGCAGCCACCGGCCGAGCAGCAGCCCGCCGGCGGCGCCCGGCAGGACGTAGGCGGCGACGGCCGCGCCCACCAGCAGGCCGGAACCGCCGGGCGGGGCCAGTTGCAGCGCGAGCCACGCCACCGCGACCACGCTCGTTCCGTCGCCGAGGTCGGACACCGCGAAGGCGGGCAGCAGCCGCCGGAACGGTCCGCGCCGTTCGAACAGCGGCCGGTAGTCCCGGGGCAGCCTGGAGCGCAGGGCAGATGAGATCATGCGGGCCAGGCAAGCGGTTCACGCGCGCTTGAAGTCAAGCCGGTCCGAGAGGAATGCCGTGCGGTACCTGGCCATCGGGGAGCTGGCCCGGCAGGCGGGGCTGCGGCCGTCCGCACTGCGCTACTACGAGAGCCTCGGGCTGCTGCCGGCCGCCCGCCGTGAGGGCGGTCGCCGGGTCTGGCCCGCCGCGACGCTGCGGCGCCTCGCGCTGATCCGGATGTCCCGGCGCGCCGGTTTCACGCTCGCCGAGATCCGCCGGCTCCTGGACGACGCCCCCGACCGGGGCGCCACTCGTCAGTGGCGCGAGCTGGCCGAACGCAAGCTGCCCGAACTCGACCGAATCGTCCGCGAGACGCAGCAGCTGCGCGCCGCCGTCGCCGCCTGTCTCGCCTGCGGCTGCATGAACTTCACCGACTGCGAACTCCTCTCGGCCGCACCGGCCGCACCGGCCGCCGGGTCCGAGCAGGGCCCGGAGCAAGGCCCGGAGCAAGGCCCGGAGCAGCGCCCGAGGCAAGGACCGAAGCAGGCCGGCGCGTCGTCCTGACCGGGCCCGCGAACGAGACCGAACGTTTGTCCGGACCTCCTGTCCCCGCCACTCCGCCGCACCGCCGGAAGGCCCGTTCCCGGCCTCCGGGAACACCCCCTCCGGGAGCACCCCCTCCGGGCAACGGACCCCACCCGTGGACCCGCCCGTCGAGCTCGTGCGGGGCCTCGCCGCCGCGCAGGACCGCCCGTTCGCGGTGCTGCTGGCCCGTGTCGTGGACGGGAACCGCGCCGCGTACGGGGAACTGGCCGCGACCCGCTACCCGGGCGCGCCGCTGGAGCTCCTGCCCCTGCTGGACCGCGTCCGCCCGGACGACCCGCCCTCCTGAGCCCCCGCGTCGCTCGGCCCCGCCGACGATCGCGGCCCCGGGAGCGCCACGGCCACCCGGGGGCCGCGATCGTCGGCGGGCGCCGGTGCCGGCCGTGGCGACCGGGCACCGCGGGGCAGCCTTCGAGGTCCCCGGGGCCCTCCCCCTGGGGGGACGGCCCCGGCGGCACCCGCTCACGGCCCCGGGGAGGCGGCTCCGCCGTCGCAGAGGCGGCGGAGCAGACCGTCCAGGTCGAGGTGGGTGGGTTCCCGGCCGGAGGGCACGAGGCTCTCGGTCCGGGCGAGGAAGGCCCTGACCCGTTCGGCCTGGGCACTCAGGACGACGCTGCTGCCCTCGCCGGTGAGGGTGATGAGGACGGTCCCGGACCGTTCGCCGCCACCGGGGCGGACGGAGACGCTGCCGATGCCGGCCCGGTCGTGCAGGCCCGCCGCGAGAAGTTCTCGGGCGAAGACCCAGGTGATCGGCGTGGTCAGGTCGGTGTGGTTGTCCAGGAAGACGGCATAGGGATCGGCGGTGCGGTAGCGCAGCCGCGCGGGGACGGAGAGGGTCAGGCCGGGGCAGACGACCACGCGGAGGTCGAGGGCCGTCGCGCAGCCCTCCTCGGCGGCACGCTGGTCGGGGACGCGGGGGGTCTCGTACGTCATGACCGCCCCCGGACGGGAAGCCGGGTGACGGCTGGACGGGCGCCTACCGCAGGGCGGGCGCGCAGAATCGTTTCTTCAAGGGCGCCGCGACGGGCGGGGAAGTCAGGGCTCACGGCAGGAACAACGAGCCACATCGACTTCGGCAACCCACCCTGCACGAGGGATCGGTCCGGCGCCCGACGGGCGGGGCTCCGCCCCCGCACCTAGGCTGACGCCACGACGCAAGGCGCTCCGGACGAGGCGCTCACCGGACCGGGCACGCCCCCCACCCGCCGGTCCAGGAACGGAACCCCCATGCACCCTGTCGTACGCGCGGCCGGCGCGCTGGGCCTGGCCGCGGCGCTGCTCGCCCCGACGGCCTCCTGCGGGAGCGATGCCTCCGACGCCGGCTCGTCCGGCCCGGCCTCGCCGGCCTCCCCGCCGGCCTCGTCGCCCGCCCCGACCACCGCCACGACGCCTCCGGCCGCCGCGAGCGGCTCGACCCCACCGGCCACCCCACCGGCCACCGTCCCGCCCCTGCCCGCCGCGCTCACCGGCCAGCAGCTCACCTGGCAGACCTGCCCGGCCCCGTCCGTCGCCGAGGGCAGCGGCCCCGCCCCGGGCACCCCCTGGGAGTGCGCCACCCTGAAAGCCCCGCTCGACCACACCGCCCCGGACGGCCGGACCGTCGACCTCGCGCTGATCCGCGCCAAGGCCACCGGCCCGCAACCCCGGATCGGCTCCCTGATCTACAACTTCGGCGGCCCCGGCGGCTCCGGCATCACCACGCTGCCCGCCGCCGCGAAGGACTACGCCGACCTCAACACCCGCTACGACCTGGTGAGTTTCGACCCGCGCGGGGTCGGCAACAGCGCGGGCGTGACCTGCCTCGACGACCGGGCCACGGACGCCCTCGCCGGCGTCGACGGCACCCCCGACACCGACGACGAGGTCACGGCCCTGGACGCGTCCAACGCCCGCTACACCACCGCCTGCGAGCAGAACTCGGGCCCCGTCCTGCCGTTCGTCGACACCGTCTCCGCCGCCCGCGACCTGGACCTCCTGCGCCAGGTGCTCGGCGACCCGAAGACGCACTACTTCGGACTCAGCTACGGCACCGAACTGGGCGGCGTCTACGCACACCTGTACCCGCAGAACGTCGGACACCTGGTGATGGACGCCGTGGTCGACCCGACCAAGGACCCGGCGCAGTCCTCGCTCGGCCAGGCCAAGGGCTTCCAACTCGCCCTGGAGAACTTCATGAAGGCCTGCGCCGCCCAGGCCGGCACGTCCTGTCCGACCGGTGGGGGCGGAGCCGAGGGGACCGGGCGGATCACCGGCCTGCTCCGCAGCCTCGACGGCGCACCGCTGCCCACCGACGACGGCCGGCGGCTCACCCAGGACCTCGCCGTCACCGGCATCGCCGCCGCCCTGTACAGCCAACAGACGTGGAACGCCCTGGCCGTGGGCCTCCAGGAGGCCATGAAGGGGGGCACCGGCACCACCCTCCTGGCACTCGCCGACGCCTACCTCGGCCGCGACGCCCAGGGCCGCTACAACAATTCCGCCGCCGCCAACCGGGCCATCTCCTGCGCCGACGACAAGCAGCGCTACAGCGACGCCGACGTCCGGTCCAGGCTGCCGGAGTTCCGCCGGGCCTCGCCGGTGTTCGGCGAGTTCACCGCCTGGGGCCTGATCGGCTGCACGGGCTGGCCGGTGCCCGGACGGTCCGACCACCCCGAGGTGTCCGCCCCGGGCTCGGCCCCGATCCTCGTCGTCGGCAACACCGGCGACCCTGCCACCCCGTACGAGGGCGCGCGGGCGATGGCCCGCGAACTCGGCGCGGGCGTCGGCATCGGCATCACGCTGGAGGGCCAGGGCCACGGCGGCTACGACACCGGCAACCCCTGCCTGAAGCGGGCGGTCGACGGGTACCTGCTCGCCGACGAGGTCCCGGCCGACGGCACCGTCTGCCGGTAGCCCTCCTGCGGTATCCGTGGGCACTCCCGGTGCTCCCCTGTGCTCCCCGATGCTCCCGGTGCTTCCGGTGCTTCTCGGAGCTTCTCGGCGGACCAGCGGGTCCGCGCCGTCGTTGCCGTCGTTCAGGCGGCCGACGCGGCCAGCTCGCGCACCGCGTCGGCGACGGCCCGAAAGTCGTTGCGCAGGATCTTGGAGTGGTTGCTCGCGACCTTCGCACTGACGCGGATGTTGGGGTGACGGGCGAGCACCGGGTCGAGGTTCGAGCGGATCTGCTCCATCAACTTCGCTTCGCCGCCCAGGTTCCCGCCCGTGGCGAGCACGTACCGCACCTGCGCGGTCGCGCGCTCGAAGACCGGGTCGAGGACGGCGGGCGCGCAGAGCTCGTTGGCCTCGATGTTGATCTCGGCGTGCTGCGCGGCGCTCATCCGCGCGGCCATGCCGATCCGGCGGGCGACCGGGAACAGCGGGCTCATCCGGCGGAAGAGCTTCCGGATCTGCTCCCGGGCGGCGTCGTCGAGCCACTCGTGCGGCAGGGCGCCGTCCACCGGCACCACCCCCGCGACGCGGTCCGGGTTCCGGGCGGCCCAGTGCATCGCGATCATCGCACCGTAGGACCAGCCCACCAGGATCGGCCGCTCCACGCCCCTCGCTTCGAGGACGGCGTCGACGTCACGCAGGCACGCTTCGAAGGAGTAGTCCGCCGAACGCTCCGACCCGCCCCGGGCGCGCTCGTCGTAGGTGATGTGGCGGAAGTCGCCGCCGAGTTCGGCGATGACGCGGCGCCAGTGCGACTGGTCGGCGTAGGAGCCGTTGAGGTAGACGACGGGGCGGCCGGACCAGCCGGTGTCGGTCACGGCCAGGGCGGTGTCGTCGACCGACACCGTGCCGGTCCACACGGATTCCTTGAGGATCGTGGTCATTGCTCGTCTCTTCTTTCCGGGGTCGGAACGGATCGGCGGTGGTGGTGGACGGCGATGGCGCCGCAGGGGGTGGAGCGGGAAAGCCGTGGAGCGGGAGGCCCATGGAGGCGCGGGCCGTGGAGGCGCGGGCCGTGGAGGCGCGGGCCGTGGAGGCGCGGGCCGTGGAGGCGCGGGCCGTGGAGGCGCGAACGGTGGGGGGCGTGCCGATCAGAGGCTGTGGGCGGTGATGTCGCCGTGGGCGGTGGTCGCGTGGATGGCCAGGTCGACGGTGCCACCGGCGTTCCGGAGCGCGTTGTGGATCCGGCCGTACCCGGTCCCGGCGTCCAGGGAGGCGGAGACGCCGCGCGCGGCGCCGACCTCGATCCCGCCGTACTCGGTGCGCAGGGTGACGGTGCCGTGGTGGGCCTCGGCGATGCGGAGGTCACCCTTCTGGGTGCTGATCTGCGCGGGGCCGCCGAGGCGGCCGACCGAGACGTCGCCGGCCTGCAGGGTGAGGCGGGCTCCGGCGGTCTCGTCGAGCTTGACCGCGGCCCGCGCGCCCTCGAAGGCGACGTCGCCGAGCCGTCCGACGCCCCGGAGTTCGGCGTCGGCGGCCTTGGCGTCGACCCGGGAGCCGGCGGGCAGCCGGACGGTCACCTCGACGGACCCGGAGGGGCCGAAGAACTGGTTCTTCGCCGGCGCGGCCTCGATCCGCAGGACGCCGTCGCGGTACTCGACCGCGGTCTGCTCCGCGGCCTTCACGTCGCGGCTCTTCGAGGGGTCCGCGGGGAGGATCTCGACCACGGTGTCGGCGCGGTCGGCGGCGATGAACCGGATGCGCCCCGCGGGGATGTCGAGGAGGGCGGAGACCGGGGCGGGGGTGTCGAACTTCTGCATGATGCCTGTCCTTCGGCTCGTTGTTTCTGACAACGGAAAAGCTACGTTGCTTTCCAAGTCGTGGCAACAAGCTCATTGCGCAGAACATCAATCATCCCAGCTCAAAGGCAACTAATCGTTGCAAGAGTCCTGACAGCGAAAGCAACGACCACCCTCCAGTCGTTGCAATGAATTGGGCGTGAACGCCACGACGAGGGCGTCGGCGGCCCCGGCGGGGGCTGCGGCGCCCGGGGGCGGGACCGCCCGGCGGGAGCGCCGGCAGGCACCCCGGCGGCCGGCCGACCGCCCCACCCTGCGGAGATCGCCATCCCCCACCCCGGTGACCGGCCCCCGCCCGGCACGCCCTACCGTGGGCCCCGGAAAGGGGTACCGCCATGAGCGCCAACTCGCGACCACCGCAAGGAAACCTGGCCCTGCTCGACCCCTCGCGGCCGTTCGCCGAACGGGTCGCGGGGCTGGTCCGGGCCTGGGAGGACGACGGCCGGGCGGCCTACCGCCTGGTGGACGGGCGGGCCCTGCTCGCCCTGTACTGCTGGCATCTGGGCACCGCCCGCCCCGGCACCGGCGCGGACGCACCGGACGACCCGGCCACGGACTCCTACGTCACGGCCGCCTTCGCGGCGAACGGCGGCACCGCCGGCTGGGACGCGTTGCTCCGCGAACGCGCCACCTGCTCCTGCCACGGCCGGAGTTGGCGACTGGAGAACATCTCCGTCTGCCTCGGCTGCCTGGGGTACGTCTGCTACGAGACCCCCGGCCCGTGCTGTCCGGGAGCCGCCGTCGTCGGGTGAGACGACGGGATCCACCGCGCTGCCACTCACCGCGCCCCCCGCCGTCACGCCGTCACGCGCTCACGCCGTCAGGCCCCGCGCTCTCGGACCTGCGCACCGCCGAGCAGTCGGGCCAGCTCGGCCGCCGGGCCCTCCGGCAGGCTGCCGTGGACCAGCTCCGTGCGGTGCACCAGCCGCGGCGCGCGGACGGGCACGGCCACCACGCCCGGGGCGCCGTCCAGGACCGACGCGGGAAGGACGGCGAGGCCGTGACCGGCGGCGACCAGGGCGAGCAGACCGCGGACGTCGGTCCCGAGGTAGCGGGCGGCGGGACGGAAGCCGTCGACGGCGGTCGCCGCCCGCAGCCGGGCCCCGGTCGGCGCCAGGCCGGGGGCGTCCAGCCAGCGGGCGGCGGACAGGTCGGCGAGCGAGAGGCCGGGCCGACCGGCCAGCGGATGGCCGGTCGGCAGGGCGACGGCGAGCGGCTGCTCGGCGACCGCGACGGTGCGCAGCGGGCCGACGTCGGGCAGCGGGAGCGGATCGCTGGGGGCGGCCGGGCCGTCGATCAGGGCGAGGTCCACCGCGCCGGTGGCCACCTCGGCGGGCAGCGCGTCCTGGGCGACCACCCGGACCGTCAGATCCGTCCGCGGGTACGCCCGGCGTACGTCGGCGAGCGCGCCCCCCAGGACCGCGCCGATCGCCAGCGGGGTCGCTCCGACCACCAGGCGGGCGCTCGGAGCGCCGACCAGGCGTGCGACGTCCGCGCGCGCCGCATCCAGCCGTAGCAGCAGGGAGGCGGCGTGCTCCAACAGCCGCGCGCCGGCCTCGGTCGGGGCGACCGGGCGGCGGGCGAGCACGGCGGCCCCGAGATCCGCCTCCATCGCGGCGATCTGCTGGGAGACGGCGGACTGCGTGTAGCCGAGCTCGCGGGCGGCCTCGGAGAAGGAGCCCAGCCGGACCACCGTGACGAAGGTGCGCAGCTGCTGCGGGTCCACCTGGCATCAGTCCTTCTGATCGACGGGTAAGGAATCATCGTTGGCACTGATGTGGCAACGCGGGCCAGGATAGCCGCATGACCTACCGCACCCCCCGGCTCGCCCTGGTCGGCGACCGCTCCCCCGCCGTCCGCTCGCACGCCCGGATCCCCGGGCTGCTCGACGTGCTCGCCACCCGCGAGCAGCTCGTGCTGGACGCCTACTGGATCCCCACCGAGGACGCCGTGGCCCCCGGCGCCCTCGACGGCTTCGACGCGATCTGGCTGCTGCCCGGCAGCCCGTACCGCAGCGAGGCGGGCGCGGTGGCCGCCGTCCGCACCGCCCGCGAGCACCGCATCCCCTTCCTCGGCACCTGCGCCGGCTTCCAGCACGCCGTGCTGGAGTACGCGCGCGACGTCTGCGGCCTCGGCTCCGCCGCGCACGGCGAGAGCCACCCGGAGGAGGAGGATCAGGTGATCGTGCCGCTCACCTGTTCCCTGGTCGGACACGAGGGCGCCGTGCACATCACGTCCGGCTCGCTCGCCGAGCGCGTCCTCGGCACCACCCGCACCCTGGAGCGGTACCACTGCGCGTACGGGCTGAACGACGCCTACCTGGAGCAGCTGCGCACGCACGGGCTGCGGTTCAGCGGCGTGGACGACTCGGGCGAGCTGCGGATCCTCGAACTGCCCGGGCACGAACACCCGTTCTTCCTCGCCTCGCTGTTCCAGCCCGAGCTGGCCGGGGACGGCACCCAGGTCCACCCGATGATCCGGGCCCTGGCCACCGCCGCCGTCGGCCACGCCGCCACCCCCCGGACCGAAGGAGCGAACGCATGACCACCGACCCCACCGGCAGCGCCGACCACACCACCGGCGCCGCCGAGATCGCCGGGGTGGCGATCCCCGACAGCCGGCTCGCCGTCGAGGCCACCGAGCTCGTCCGGGACACCTCCACCGAGCTGCTCTACCACCACTCGCGCCGGGTCTACCTGTTCGGCGCCCTCCAGGGCCACCGCCGCGGGCTCGCCTTCGACCCCGAGCTGCTCTACCTCGCCGCGATGTTCCACGACGTCGGCCTCGCTCCCGAGCACCGCTCGTCCGGCCGCCGGTTCGAGGTCGACGGCGCCGAGGCGGCCGCCGCGTTCCTCCGCGCCCGCCAGGTGCCGGAACAGCGGGTCCGGCTGGTCTGGGAGGCGATCGCCCTGCACACCACGCCCGGTGTTCCGGAGTACCTGGAGCCGGAGATCGCGCTCACCACGGCCGGTGTGGAGCTGGACGTGCTCGGCATCGGCTACCACGACCTGCCCGCCGGGGCCCGGGACGCGGTGGTCGCCGCCCACCCCCGGCCGGACTTCAAGCGCGGCATCCTGCGCGCCTTCCACGAGGGCATCGCGCCCAAGCCGGAGACGGCGTTCGGGAACGTCAAGGCCGACGTGCTGGCCCGGTTCAGCCCGGGGTTCGAGCGGACCGACTTCGTCGACGTGATCGAGGGCTCCGACTGGCCCGAGTGAGCCACCGGCCCCGGCCGGACGCGGCCCGGCGCACTGACACACCGGCCGCACCGGCCGCACCGGCCGCACCGCCTGCCCGGGCCGCACCGCCCGGCCGGGCTGCCCGGGCCGCACCGGTCGCCCGGGTCACATCGGCAGCGAGCGCAGCCGGACGGGCCCCTCCGGCCACTCGGTCCCCGCGGCCAGCGGGGTCCACATGGTCCGCAGCGGCATGAGGGCGACCCGCCCTTCGGGCTGCTCCACGTGGACGTCCGCCAGCAGCTCCCGCCAGCCGAGCCGCCGGTAGACCGGGACCAGCGGCGGCCGGCAGAACAGCAGCGCACGGCGGTGGCCCAGCGCCCGCGCGTGGTTCAGGGCCGCGCCGACCACCGCGCGCGCCAGGCCCCGCCCCCGCAGCTCGGCGGCGACGGCGACCCCGCCGACGCCCATCACCTCCAGGTCCACGCCGCCCACCGTCAGCGGCAGCCGGAGCAGCCCGGTGTGGGCGACGAGTCGGCCGTCCTCCACCGCCCGTACGCCGAAGTGGACCTCCTTGGGCAGCCAGGTGAGCCCGGTGTCCGCGACCCCGTACGGGTCGGGGCCGTCGCCGAGGATCTCGGCCTGTTCGGGCGGGCCGTACCGGTCGAGGGTGACGACCGTCGGAGCTATGTGATCAGCCATTACTCCATGATCTGCGCCGCACCGACGGTCTGACCAGATCGGATTCGATCAGATCCGGTCAGATTCAGTCAGAAGTCAGGCGTGACGCGCCTTCAGTTCCGACCAGACGTCAGCGACCCGCGGAGCCAGGTCCGTCAGCGGGCCGCTGTTGTCGATCACGACGTCGGCGATCGCCAGCCGGTCGGCCCGGCTCGCCTGGGCCGCCATCCGGGCCCGCGCCTCCTCCTCGGCCATGCCGCGCAGGCGGACCAGCCGGTCGATCCGCACACCGTCCTCCGCATCGACCACGATCACCAGGTCGTAGAGCGGGGCGAGGCCGTTCTCGGCGAGGAGCGGGACGTCGTGCACCACCACCGCGTCCGGGGAGGCGGCCGCCTCCAGCTCCGCCGACCGCGCCCGCACCAGCGGATGGACGATCGCGTTCAGCGCCGCGAGCCGCTCCGGGTCGGCGAAGACGATCGCCCCGAGCGCCGGCCGGTCCAGCGAACCGTCCGCCGCCAGCACGCCCGCGCCGAACTCGGCGGCCACGGCCTTGAGTCCGCCCGTCCCGGGGGCGACCACCTCGCGGGCGATCACGTCGGAGTCCACGATCACCGCGCCGTGGGCGGCCAGCAGCCGCGACACCTCGCTCTTGCCGGCGCCGATGCCGCCCGTCAGTCCGATCTTCAGCATGGCGCCAGGCTACCGGCGCGTCCGTGCCCTCTGGCAAGTACGAGCCGGGGAGCCGTTGCCGTCCGACGGGTACCGGCGACGCCTCACCCCAGGTCCGCGCTCTCCCCCTCGCCCAGCGTGCGAAGCTCCGCGCCCGTCCCCGGCCCGCCCGCCCCCACCAGGCGGGTGTGCACCGCCAGCCCCGCCGGGCTGAGCAGCGCGTCGTGCACCGGCACCACCCGCGGGGCCCCGGACTCCCGGACGTAGTCGATCAGCTCGCCGACCTTGGTCCACGGCGCGGCGAACGGCAGCAGCAGCGTCTCCACCGGGTGCGGCGGCACGGTCAGCGCGTCCCCCGGGTGGAAGACCCGGCCGTCGAAGAGGAAGCCGACGTTCCCGATCCGGGGGATCTCCGGGTGGATCACCGCGTGCCACTCGCCGTGCACGCTCACCCCGATCCCGCCGACCTCGAACGCGTCGCCCTCCCCCACCACCGTGACCCTCGACGCCACGCCGTCCAGCTGGCGCGCCACCGCCGCGTTCGTCCAGACCCGCAGCGCCGGATCCGCCTCCAGCGCCGCCCGCAGCCGGGCCTCCTCGAAGTGGTCCACGTGCTCGTGGGTGATCAGCACCGCGTCCGCCCCCACCACCGCGGCCGGATCGGTGAACGATCCCGGGTCGACGACGACGGCCGCCCCCTCGTGCTCCAGACGTACACAGGCGTGCCCGAACTTGGTCAGTCGCATGGGCAGAACAGTACGACCTGACCGACCCTGGAAGGGTGTGCGCCCTCACCCGGACGCACACCCACAAGTCGGGAGGTCCGGCCATGACCGACGCAATCCGGGCGGAAGGCCTGGTCAAACGGTTCAAGGAGACCCAGGCGCTGGCGGGCGTCGACCTGGTCGCCAGATCCGGCACCGTCCTCGGCCTGCTCGGCCCCAACGGTGCCGGCAAGACCACCGCCGTCCGGATCTTCGCCACCCTGCTGCGTCCCGACGGCGGACGCGCCCTGGTCGGCGGGCACGACGTGGTCCGCGAGGCCGGCCGGGTCCGCGCCCTGCTCGGGCTCACCGGCCAGTACGCCGCCGTCGACGAGAACCTCAGCGGCACCGAGAACCTGCTGATGATCGGGCGCCTGCTCGGCCTGAGCCGCCCCGAGGCCCGCGCCCGGGCGGCCGAACTGCTCGAACGCTTCCGGCTCGGCGACGCGGCCGGGCGCGCCGCCAAGGGCTACTCCGGAGGGATGCGCCGCCGACTCGACCTCGCCGCCAGCCTGGTCGGCCGGCCCCGCATCCTCTTCCTCGACGAGCCGACCACCGGCCTCGACCCGCACAGCCGCGGCGAGGTGTGGGAGCTGCTGCGCGGCCTGGTCTCCGAGGGGGTCACCGCACTGCTCACCACCCAGTACCTCGACGAGGCGGACCGGCTCGCCGACGAGATCGTCGTCATCGACAAGGGCCGGGTGATCGCCGGCGGCACCCCGGACGAGCTGAAGGACCGCACCGGCGGCCAGGTGCTGGAACTGCGCCCGGTCCGCCCCGACGACCTCGACCGGGCCCACGCCCTGATCGGCGAGGCGGCCGGCCCGCAGACCCGGATCGAGGGCGGGGCCGTCACGGCGCCGGTCAACGACCCCGAGCTGATGCCCGCCGTGGTCCGCCGGCTGGACGCCGCCGGGATCGCCGTCGGCGAGCTGGCACTGCGCCGCTCCAGTCTGGACGAGGTCTTCCTCGCCCTCACCGGGCACCGGGCCGAACCCGCGTCCTCCCCCACCGGGGACGCCGAGCAGGGCGACGGCCGGCCGGGCACAGGGCCGGGGGACACCGGCCGCAACGACTCCTACGAGCAGGCCGGGAGGCCGTCATGACCGCCGTCCTCACCGACCGGGCCGCCTCCCCCGCCCCCGGATCCGGCCGGGTCCGGCCCCTCGCCGCGCTCCAGCAGACCGCCACCATGGCCTGGCGCAGCCTGGTCTCCGTCAAGCACAACCCCCTGGAACTGGTCGACTTCAGCGTCACGCCGATCATGTTCGTACTGCTGTTCACCTACGTCCTGGGCGGCCAGATGGCCGGCTCCCCGCAGGCGTACCTGCAGTACGCGCTGGCCGGGATCATCTGCCAGAACGCCCTCTTCACCACCATGTACACGGCCATGTCGCTCAACTCCGACCTGACCAAGGGCGTCTTCGACCGGCTGCGCAGCCTGCCGATCGCCCGCTCGGCGCCGCTGCTCGGGCGGATCGCCGCCGACCTGTGCAAGCAGCTCTGGGCGATGCTGCTGATGATCGGCCTGGGCACGCTGATGGGGTTCGACCTGACCGAGGGGATCCCCGGGCTCGTCGCGGCGGCGGCGCTGCTGCTCGTCTTCACGGGCGCGTTCTCCTGGGGCGCCGTCCTGATCGGGATGCTGGCGGGCGACGCCGAGAAGGTCCAGGTCTTCGCGTTCGTGCTGATCTTCCCGCTCACCTTCACCAGCAGCGCCTTCGTCCAGGTCGACACCATGCCGGGCTGGCTCCAGGCCTGGGTGAACGTGAATCCGGTCACCCATCTGGCGGACGCCTTCCGCGGGCTGCTCACCGGCGGGCCGGTGGCCGGGCCGGTGCTCTGGTCGCTCGTCTGGGCGGCGGGCATCGCGGCGGTGTTCGTCCCGCTGTCGATGCGCGCCTACCGCGCGCGCAGTTGAGCGCGCCCGCCGGGCGCCCGCCGGACGCCCTAGGAACCGACCGGCGCCAGGCCCGGTTCGACTGCGGCCTCGGGCGCGGGCTCGGCCTCGGGCGCGGACGCCGTCGTGGCCTCTGCCTCGGGCGCGGACGTGCCGCGCGGCGCAGGCAGGACGGCCGGCTCGATGGCGGGCAGGTCGACGTGCTCGCTCAGCCCGAACCGGTCGTGCAGGCGGCGCAGCGGAGCCGGGGCCCACCAGTTGAACTCGCCGAAGAAGCTCATCGTGGCGGGGACGAGCAGGCAGCGGACCAGGGTGGCGTCCACCGCCACGGCGACGGCCAGCGCGATGCCCATCTGCTTGACCATCAGCATGTCGCCGAGGGCGAAGCCGGCGAAGACGATGACCATCAGCAGCGCCGCCGAGGTGATGATCCGACCGCTGCGCTGGACGCCGAGCTCCACGGCCCGGGTACAGCTGTGGCCCTTGTCACGCAGCTCCTTGATCCGGGCCAGCAGGAAGACCTCGTAGTCCATCGAGAGCCCGAAGGCGAACGCGAAGACCAGCACCGGGATGAACGTCTCCAGACCCCCGGTGGGGCTGAAGCCGAGCAGTCCGCTGAACCAGCCGTCCTGGAAGACCAGGGTGAGCGCGCCGAGCGAGGCGCCCAGCGAGAGCAGGTTCATCAGGAGGGCCTTGACCGGCATCACCACCGAGCCGGTCATCAGGAAGAGCAGGATCAGCGTGCCCAGCGCGACCAGGCCGAGCGCGATCGGGCCCCGGGTGAGCAGTTCGTGCCGGAAGTCGACCACCGAGGCGGCGCCGCCGGTGACGTGGGTGGTGAGCCCGCCCCGGTCGGCGCGCAGCTCCTCGACCACCTGCTTGGCCTGTCCGCCCTGGGGGTCTCCGTGCACCAGCACGTCGATGGTGGAGACCGTGTCGCTCACCGGCGTCACCGCCCGCACGCCGCTGACGCCGGGGATCCTCGCCACCACGTCGTCCGCGTACGCCTGGGCGACCGGTGCGCCGCCCTCGACGACGACGGTGACCGGAGCGGGCGAGGCCTGCGGGAAACGCTGGTCGACGGTGTCGGCGACCTGGCGGCCGGCCGAGGAGTGCGGCAGCACCGCGGCGCCGGAGTTGCGCATGTCGGCGTGGAGGAAGGGGGCCCCGGCGGCCATCAGCAGCGCGGTGCAGGCGAGGGCGACGGGGACCGCGCGCTTGCGGACCCGACGAACGGTGCGGCTGAAGAAGCCCTCGTCGGGGACGGGCGTGGTGGGTGTCTTGATCCGGCGGCCGGCGAAGCCGAGCAGCGCGGGGATCAGGGTGAGGGCGGCTGCGACGGCGATCACCACCACGCTCACGCCCGCGGCGGCGACGGCCCCGAGCACGGGGCTGGTGAAGACGAAGAGGCCGGCGAGGGCCACGGCGACGGTCAGTCCGGAGAAGGCGACGGTCCGGCCGGCGGTGGCCGCGGTCCGTTCGACGGCGGCGGCGATCGACGCTCCGTGCCCGCGTTCCTCGCGGAAACGATTCACCATGAGCAGCGCGTAGTCGATGGACAGACCGAGGCCGAGCACGGTGGCGATCGGCAGCACGCTGGTGTCGATGTCCATGATCTTGCTGAAGCCGAACATGGCCAGCAGGGCGCCGCCCACCGAGGCGACCGCGCCGATCACCGGGAGGCTGGCGGCGGCGAGGCCGCCGAAGACCAGCACCATCACGACCAGGGTGACCGGCAGGGTGACGATCTCGCCGAACCGGGTGTCCTTCTCGGTCTGCTTCTTGACCTCGTCCTGGAGCACGAGGTCCCCGCCGACGGTCACCTCGGCACCGTCGGCCCGGACGGCCGCGAGGCGCTGGGTGACGGCGGTGGTCTGTGCGGCGGTGCTGGTGTCGGCCATCCGCACCGAGACCAGGCTCGCCGTGCCGTCGGCCGAGCGCAGCGCGGCGGCGCCCGGGCCGGAGCCGTAGGCGTCGACGGCCGAGGAGACCCCGGGGAGGACGGCGATCTCGGCGGTGGCGCGGGTGACGGCGTCCCGGACGGCCGGGTCGTCCACGGGCTTCCCGTCCACCACGGCGGTGACGGTGCCCCTGGCCGGGTCGGCGGCGGTGACCACCGCGCCGCCGCGGTCGGCCTCCGAGCTCGCCGAGGGGGCGCCGGCCACCGAACCCTCGAAGACCCGCCCGCCGATCAGCACGCCTATGACCAGGATGACCGCCCAGAAACCGAGTACCCAGCGCCGGTGCCGGAAGCAGAACCGGCCGAGGGCGGCAAGACGCCCGTCGACCCTGGGGTCGTCGGCCGTACGGAAGGCGGGAGTCACTGCGGTGCTACGGCGCATGTGCGGGGGGTGCCTAGCGTGTGGGGCCGGGTGAGCGACCCGTCGGGCAACTCATCCCAAGGTAGGGCCTTGGTCCCGAATCACCCATAGCGGTCCGATGAGCCCCTCATCACAAAATTCCTTCACATAAGGAACAAATAAACGGCACCCCCGTGCGCCGCCGGAAAAGCGACGAACCCCACCCGGAGACCGGGTGGGGTTCGTCGGTGACGCTATGCGCTAGTGAGAACCAGTGGCAGGATCAGAGCTTCAGCTCTGGCCGCCGGCCAGCTTCTCGCGCAGGGCGGCCAGGGCCTCGTCCGAGGCGAGAGCGCCGGAGCCCTCGTCGCTGCTGGACGAGTAGGAGCCACCGGCCGCAGCGGCGACGGCGTCGCCACCCTCGGCAGCGGCCTCCGCGTCGGCCTCGCGGCTCTTGATGACCTGGGCCTGGTGCTGCTCGAAGCGGGTCTGGGCCTCGGCGTACTGCCGCTCCCACTCCTCGCGCTGCTTCTCGAAGCCGGACAGCCAGTCGTTCGCCTCGGGGTCGAAGCCCTCCGGGTAGATGTAGTTGCCCTGGTCGTCGTACGAGGCGGCCATGCCGTACAGGGTCGGGTCGAACTCGACCTCGGCCGGGTTGGCACCCAGCGCCTCGTTGGCCTGCTTGAGCGACAGGCTGATGCGACGACGCTCCAGGTCGATGTCGATGACCTTGACGAAGATCTCGTCGCCGACCTGGACGACCTGCTCCGGGATCTCCACGTGGCGCTCGGCCAGCTCGGAGATGTGGACCAGGCCCTCGATGCCCTCGTCCACGCGGACGAACGCACCGAACGGAACCAGCTTCGTGACCTTACCCGGAACGACCTGGCCGATCTGGTGGGTACGGGCGAACTGCTGCCACGGGTCCTCCTGGGTCGCCTTCAGCGACAGGGAGACGCGCTCGCGGTCCATGTCCACGTCGAGAACCTCGACGGTGACCTCCTGGCCGACCTCGACGACCTCGGACGGGTGGTCGATGTGCTTCCAGGACAGCTCGGAGACGTGGACCAGGCCGTCGACGCCACCCAGGTCCACGAAGGCACCGAAGTTGACGATCGAGGAGACGACGCCGGAGCGCACCTGGCCCTTCTGCAGGGTGGTGAGGAAGGTCTGGCGGACCTCGCTCTGGGTCTGCTCCAGCCAGGCACGGCGGGACAGGACCACGTTGTTGCGGTTCTTGTCCAGCTCGATGATCTTGGCCTCGAGCTCCTTGCCCACGTAGGGCTGGAGGTCGCGGACGCGGCGCATCTCGACGAGCGAGGCGGGGAGGAAGCCGCGGAGGCCGATGTCGAGGATGAGACCACCCTTGACGACCTCGATGACGGTACCGGTGACGATCCCGTCCTCTTCCTTGATCTTCTCGATCGTGCCCCAGGCACGCTCGTACTGAGCGCGCTTCTTGGACAGGATGAGACGACCCTCCTTGTCCTCCTTCTGGAGAACCAGGGCCTCGATGTTGTCGCCGACGGCGACGACCTCGTGCGGGTCGACGTCGTGCTTGATCGACAGCTCGCGGGACGGGATGACGCCCTCGGTCTTGTAACCGATGTCGAGGAGGACCTCGTCACGGTCGACCTTCACGATGACGCCCTCGACGATGTCGCCATCGTTGAAGTACTTGATGGTCTCGTCGATCGCGGCCAGGAACGCCTCGGCGTCGCCGATGTCGTTGAGCGCGACCTGCGGGGTGGTGCTGAGGGAGGAGTCGGTGGGGCTCGTCATTAGGAAAAGGGCTCCGGTGCGGACATGAAAGTCGTAGGTAATGCCACGCGGAGGGCCCGTATCGCTCCCACCGAAAGCCGGACAGCCAAGAACACGGCGCACCGGAAAACCCGAGAACGGGAGATCGGCGTCCGTCTTGCGACCGTGGGGTCTTCGACAGATGCGAGCGCGACCTGCTCCGTCTGAGGCGCGCAGGCCCGCAGCGCAACTTGTAGCATACGGGGACGGCCAGGCACGGTCAACGCCAAGGGCGTCAAGACGGTGGAGCCCGGCACGGAACAGGCCATATCCTCCGATTGCGCACCTCATGGGTGGCGGCCGCAGGGAGTCCTTCCCCGGATGCCACCGCCGGGACCCAGACCCTTACGGGCCGGTTCGCGGCAGCGGCGCTTCCGCAGAATCACACCCTACGCGATGGGCCTTGTCACCGTGACCGCCACCCCCCGCCCCGAGCTGCCCGAGCCCGTCCGCCACGCCGCCGGACCCGGCCCGGACGGTCTCCACGACCTCGACGACCCCGCCGGCCCCGGCGCCCACTCCGACCCGGACGATCTTGACGAGGACGGCGACGACGCGGTAAGGCGCTCCGCCGGCACCGGCGAGAGCAGCCGGGCCAGCCGGCACTGGTGGGACCGCAACGCCGACGAGTACCAGGACGAGCACGGCGCGTTCCTCGGCGACGACCGGTTCACCTGGTGCCCCGAGGGCCTGGACGAGGCGGACGCCCGCCTGCTCGGCGACGTGGCCGGCCGCACCGTCCTGGAACTCGGCGCCGGCGCCGCCCAGTGCTCACGCTGGCTGGCCGGCCGCGGCGCCCGCACCGTCGCCCTCGACATCTCGTACCGCCAGCTCCAGCACTCGCTGCGGATCGACCTCTCCCGCGGCACCGCGCCGGTCCCCGTCGTCCAGGCCGACGCCGCCGTCCTGCCGTTCGCCGACGCCTCCTTCGACCTCGCCTGCTCCGCCTACGGCGCCGTCCCGTTCAGCGCCGACACCGCCGCCCTGATGCGCGAGGTCCACCGGGTGCTCCGGCCCGGCGGCCGCTGGGTCTTCTCGGTGACCCACCCGATCCGCTGGGCCTTCCCCGACGAGCCCGGCGTCGAGGGCCTGACCGCCGTCTCCCCGTACTTCGACCGCACCCCGTACGTCGAACAGGACGAGCAGGGCCGCGCCACCTACGTCGAGCACCACCGCACGCTCGGCGACCGGGTCCGCGAACTGGTCGCCGCCGGTTTCCGGCTGCTCGACCTGGTCGAGCCGGAGTGGCCGGACGCGCACGAGCAGGAGTGGGGCGGCTGGTCGCCGCTGCGCGGACGGCTGATCCCCGGCACGGCGATCTTCGTCGCCGAGCGCGGCTGACCGGGACCGCGCGGCCGATGAACCCCGCCTGGCGCGAACTGCCCGTCCGTACCGCCCTGCCCTCCCTCCACCGCGCCCTCGACGGCCACGGCGCCGCGGTGCTCGCCGCCCCGCCCGGCACCGGCAAGACCACCCTGGTGCCGCTCGCCCTCGCCGGGCTCGTCGACACCGGGGAGGCCGCCGCACCGCCCGCCCGCCGGGTCCTGGTCGCCGAACCGCGACGGCTCGCCGTCCGGGCCGCCGCCCGCCGGATGGCCTGGCTGCTCGGTTCCGCCGTCGGCGAGACCGTCGGGTACACCGTGCGCGGCGACCGCCGGGTCGGCCCCCGGACGGTGGTCGAGGTGGTCACCACCGGCGTGCTGCTCCAGCGGCTCCAACGCGACCAGGAACTGCCCGGCGTCGACGTCGTCGTCCTCGACGAGTGCCACGAACGCCACCTCGACGCCGACACCGCGCTCGCCTTCCTGCTCGACGTCCGGGCCGCGCTCCGCCCCGAGCTGCGGATCGTCTGCGCCTCCGCGACCTCCGACACCGGGGCCTGGGCCCGGCTGCTGGACGACGCCCCCGTCGTCGAGGCGCACGGCGTCTCGCACCCCGTCGAGACGGTCTGGGCCCCGCCCCCACGGGCCGTCCGCCCCGCCCACGGCACCCGGGTCGACTTCGCGCTGCTCGACCACGTCGCCGCCACCGTCCGCCGCGCACTCGCCGAGAAGGACGGCGACGTGCTCTGCTTCCTGCCCGGCGTCGGCGAGATCGCCCGGGTCGCCGGGCTGCTCGACGGCGCGCCCGCCGAGGTGCTCCAACTCCACGGCCGCGCCCCGCAGCCCGTGCAGGACGCGGCGCTGGCCGCCGGCGACCGGCGCCGGGTCGTGCTCGCCACCGCCGTCGCCGAGTCCTCCCTCACCGTGCCCGGCGTGCGGATCGTGGTGGACGCCGGGCTGGCCCGCGAACCGCGCACCGACCACGCGCGCGGGCTCGCCGCCCTGGTCACCGTCCGCGCCTCGCTCGCCGCCGCCCGCCAGCGCGCCGGCCGCGCCGGCCGCGAGGCCCCCGGCACCGTCTACCGCTGCTGGGCCGAGGCCGAGGACGCCCTCGCCGCACGCTTCCCCACCCCCGAGATCGCCCTCGCCGACCTCACCCCGTTCGCCCTCCAGGCCGCCTGCTGGGGCGATCCGGACGCCACCGGGCTCGCCCTGCCCGACGCCCCGCCCGCCGGGGCGATGGCCGCCGCCCGGCAGACCCTGCAGGCCCTCGGCGCGGTCGACGCCGACGGCCGCGCGACCCCGCGCGGCGTCCGGCTCGCCCGCACCGGCCTGCACCCCCGGCTCGCCCGCGCGCTCGTCGACGGCGCCCCGCTGGTCGGCGCCGACCGGGCCGCCGAGGTGGTCGCCCTGCTCTCCGAGGAACCGCCCCGCCCCCTCGGCGACGACCTCGGCGCCGTCCTGCGCACCGTCCGCGGCGGCCGGGACCCCTACGCCGGCCGCTGGCGCGAGGAGGTCCGCCGCCTGCGCCGCGGGACCGGCGGCGACGGCGCGGGCGCCGGGAGCCCGCAGAACCCGCCGGGCACGCCGGGCTCGTCCCTCCCCGACGCGGCCGCCACCGGGCTGGTGGTGGCCCTGGCCTTCCCCGAACGGATCGCCCGGGCCCGGGTCGAGAAGCCCGAACCCGGAACCCGCAGCCCCTACCTGATGGCCTCCGGCACCGCCGCCGAACTCGCCCCCGGCACGGCACTGGGCGGCGTCCCGTGGCTGGCCGTGGCCGTCGCCGACCGCCCGGCCGGCTCACCGTCCGCGCGGGTCCTGCACGCCGCCGCGCTCGACGAGGGGACCGCCAGGCTGGCCGGCGCGCCCCTGCTCGCCTCCCGCGAGGAGGTGCACTGGGACGTCAGGCGCCGGGAGGTGACCGCCCGGCGGGTGGAGTCACTGGGCGCCGTCGAACTCGCCGCCGAGCCCCTCGGCCGACCCGCACCGGCGCTGGTGCGGACCGCGTTGCTGGAAGGACTGTCCCGCGAGGGCGTCGGCGCCCTGCTCGGCTGGCCCGCCGGAGCGGCCGGACTGCGCGAGCGGCTGGCGTTCCTGCACACCGCGCTCGGCGAACCCTGGCCGGACGTCTCCGACGAGGCGCTGCTGGCCGCCGCCGAGGAGTGGCTGGAGCCCGAACTCTCCCGCGCCCGGCGGCGTTCCGACCTCGCCCGGATCGACACCGCCGCCGCCCTGCAACGCCTCCTGCCCTGGGCGAGCGGCGCGGCCGGGCGGCTGGACGAGCTGGCGCCGGAACGGATCACCGTCCCGTCCGGCTCCCGGATCCGGGTCGACTACAGCGGCGAACGCCCGGTGCTGGCGGTCAAGTTGCAGGAACTCTTCGGCTGGGCGGCGGCCCCGGCGCTGGCCGGCGGACGCGTACCGCTCACCGTCCACCTGCTCTCCCCCGCCGGACGCCCGGCCGCCGTCACCGGGGACCTCGCCACCTTCTGGCGCGACGGCTACCGCGCCGTCCGCGCCGACCTGCGCGGCCGCTACCCCCGCCACCCCTGGCCGGAGGACCCGACCACGGCCGAACCGACCAGGCGCACCAACGCCCGGCGCTGAGCCGGTCGGTGCGCCACACGTCCGGGTGCGTCGCCCCTCCGGTGTGCCGCGCGCGGCGGGCGGTGGCACCGGACGCACCACGCGCACCGGACGGCCGCCCGCGGGGACGCACCCCCACGGACGGCCGTCCGCCGCGGCCGGGTCAGGACTGCTGGACGAAGTACGGCTCGACGGTCATCCAGCCGTTGCCGCGCGCCCCGTTGAGGCGGCCCGACGAAGCCCGGGCGAGGGTGTACCAGGACTCCACGTAGTCCGGGTCGTCGGTCCACCAGGAACCGGGCAGCGCCGCCAGGACGGCGTTGACCAGCGGGATGTAGGCGCCCTGGTCGGCGATGGTGAGCAGGACGGCGGCGATCGCCTGGGCGAGCGCCAGGTAGTTGGTGTCACCGTCGTCCTCCATCAGGACGACATCGGCCAGGTTGTACTTGTAGGACGACCAGTTCACCAGGATCTGGTTCGGGTAGTACACCGTGCCGTCGTACTGGAGGTACGGCATCGCGACCGAGTCGACCTTGACCTTGCCGTCCTGGCCGAAGCCGGTCACCAGGCTGAACATCTCGGCGGCGCCCTTGAACCAGGGCTCCTCGTCGTCGGACACCTCGATGCCACTGATCTTGGTGGCCCACCAGCCACCGGCGGCCTGCGCCGAGGCCGGAACGGCCGGAACGGCCGCCCCGGGAGCCACCGCACCGGGAGCCGCTGCGCCCGGACCGGTGGTCCCGAGACCGAGCGCGCCGAACTCCCGCTGGAGGACGGCGATCCCGGCGGCCAGCGTCCTGGCCGTGTCGATGTCGACCAGGTAGACCGGCTGCCCGGGCACCGTCGCGGCGTCGAGGACGTGCAGGCGGCCGGCGGCGTCGTAGGCGCGGACGGTGCGGGCGTGGTCGTCGGCGACGGCGGTGGCCACCAGCGGCGCCGCCCCCGCGTCCAGGGCGGCCCGCATCGACGGATCGGCCAACTGGACCCGCAGCAGCGGGCCGAGGCCGGCGCCGAGGCCCTTGGCCGTGGCGATGGCGCGGTCCGCCTGCGCGGCGGTGGCCGCGAGCCCGCGGGCGGCGGGGCCCTGGGCGGCGGCGGCCAGCGGGCCGAGCTCGGCGGCGCCTCCCGGGGCGGTCGCGGTCGCGGACCGCAGCCGCTCGCGCAGTGCGGCGTCGGTGAGGGAGGTGGCCAGGGTGCGGGCGACCTCGTCCTCGATCGCGGACACCCGGGTGGCGGACGCGGGTGCGGGTGCGGTGGGGGCGGAGGCCGGAACAGGGGCGGGGGCGGCCACGGCCTGACCCGCGCCGAGCGCGAGCAGGGGCAGGGCCGCGAGCGCCACGACGGCGCGCCGCATGCGGGGCTGGGGCATGAGGGGATCTCCAGACTCGTCGGGTGAGGCGTCGGAGTGTCAGAGCGGTGGGACGGCGCCGTGCCGCATCGAGCGCGTCGGCGCCATGACAAGTGAAGAGCTTTCCTGACGCGGCATCAAGTCCCGGCGTGCACAGTGCTCGCCGGGTGGATCCCGGCGGATCCCGACAGATCCCCGGGCTCGGGCGCCGCCGTCAACGGCGGGCGCCGGGGCGGCGGGGCTGCGGACGGACCCTCAGGACCGGCCCTCCGGCACCGCGTCGGCGGGCCCCGCATCGGCAGGCACCGCGTCGGCGGGCACCGCACCGGCGGTCCCTGCACTTGCGGGCCCCACACCGGCGGGCCCTGCGCCGCCGGGCACCGCATCGGCGGGCGGGCGGACGGCTGCCGCAGGACGGCGGCGCTGTGGACGCTTCGGACCGCGTTCGGCCACGAACTCCACGGGCACCCCGACGGGTTCCAGTAACCGCACCAGCGCCTCCGCGGCGGCCCCGGGGTCGCCACGGCCGTCGCACAGCGCCGACCAGGGGGCGCCGTTCACCCGCACCGACACCGCCCAGACGCTGTCCACCGGCGCCGGCTGGCCGTGCTCCGGAGCGGCGACCAGGTGCAGGATCCTCACGTGCCGGAGGTCCGACACCGGCCGCCACCGCCCGCCCGGCGCGGCCCGGACGAACCGGAACCGCTCAGGGGCGTCGGGCGGGCTGAACTCCACCCCGTGGAAGCGGCGCAACGATTCCCTCATCTCCCGCACCCCTCCCCGCAGGGAGCACAGGACGTAGACGCCGCAGACGACGCACAGGTTGACGACGGGGTCGAGCTTGACCAGGAACCGGAGCACGAGGATCAGCGGAACGTAGGCGGCGAACCAGGTGAAGTGCAGGCCGAGTCCGAGTACCGCGCGGGAGAGCACGATCCACCCGGCGAGAGACCACCGCCCGCCGCCCGGACGGACCGTCAGCACTGCGGCGCCGGGCGTCGCGGTGAGGCGCGGAATCGGTGCCCGGTTCTTCACCGCCTCAGCGTAGGAGCGGGGCGGGGCGGCCGGGAAGACCCTCCGCACCGCCGGGCCGGCCTACCCCGCGGACCGGTCGGCGGGCGGATCGGGCACGAGGACCGGCGGGCCGCCCCCGCGCGTCCGGACGTACCGGTCGGTCCGGAGCTCGACCGCCAGACCGGCGGGCGCGAGCAGTTCCCCGAGCTGTTCGACGGTCACCCGCTCCGTCACGCCCCCGGCGCAGGGCGGCGGCGCGGGCCGCAGAAGGCCCCCGGGCGGCGGTCCGTCGGCCGCCGCCCGGGAGGGGCTCCCGTCGGGCGTCAGTGCGCGGCGGCCTCCCAGTCGGCACCGACGCCGACCGAGACGTCGAGCGGCGCGCGGAGCGGGTAGGCGCCCGCCATCTGCTCGCGGACGATCGCCTCGACCTGCTCGCGCTCGCCGGGGGCGAGCTCCAGCACGATTTCGTCGTGCACCTGGAGCAGCATCCGGGAGTCGAGGGCGGCGGCGGTCAGCGCCTCGTCGACCCGCAGCATGGCGATCTTGACGATGTCGGCGGCCGAGCCCTGGATCGGGGCGTTGAGGGCCATCCGCTCGGCCATCTCGCGGCGCTGGCGGTTGTCGCTGTTGAGGTCCGGCAGGTAGCGGCGACGGCCGAGCAGGGTCTCGGTGTAGCCGGTGGCGCGGGCCTCGTCGACGACCCGGCGCAGGTAGTCCCGCACGCCGCCGAAGCGCTCGAAGTAGGTGTCCATCAGGCCCTGCGCCTCGGCGGGCTTGATGCCGAGCTGCTGGGAGAGCCCGTACGCGGAGAGGCCGTAGGCGAGGCCGTAGGACATCGCCTTGATCTTGCGGCGCATCTCGGCGTCGACGGCGGTGCCCGGCACCTCGAAGACCTGGGAGGCGACGGTGGTGTGGAGGTCCTCGCCGGTCGCGAAGGCCTCGATCAGGGCGTCGTCCTCCGAGAGGTGGGCCATGATCCGCAGTTCGATCTGCGAGTAGTCGGCGGTGAGCAGCGCCTCGTAGCCCTCGCCGACGACGAAGGCGCGGCGGATCATCCGGCCCTCCTCGGTGCGGACCGGGATGTTCTGCAGGTTCGGGTCCTGCGAGGACAGCCGGCCGGTGGCGGCGACCATCTGGTTGAAGGTGGTGTGGATGCGGCCGGCCGGGGAGACCGTCTTGAGCAGGCCCTCGACGGTGGTGCGCAGCTTGGCCTGGTCGCGGTGGCGCAGCAGGATGACCGGCAGCTCGTTGTCGGTCTGGGTGGCGAGCCAGGTGAGCGCGTCGGCGTCGGTGGTGTAGCCGGTCTTGATCTTCTTGGTCTTGGGGAGGGCGAGCTCGCCGAAGAGGATCTCCTGGAGCTGCTTGGGCGAGCCGAGGTTGAACTCGCGGCCGGCGGCGGCGTGGGCCTCCTCGACGACGCGCTGGATCTCGGCGGCGAACTGCGACTCCAGGCCGGTGAGCCAGGGGCGGTCGGCGGCGATGCCGGTGCGCTCCATCCGGGCCAGCAGGGCGGCGATCGGCAGCTCCATGTCGCGCAGCAGCCCGGTGGCGCCGACCTCGGTGAGGCGGGTGTCGAAGAGCGCGGCGAGGTCGAGCACGGCGCGGGCCTGGAGCATCAGCGCCTGGGCGCCAGCGGTCGGGTCCTCCTCGGGGGCGTCGAAGGCGAGCTGGCCGGACTCCGCGGCGGGGGCCGGGGCGAGCGAGCGGGCCAGGTACTCCTCGGCGAGCACGTCGAGGGTGAAGGTGCGGCGGCCGGGCTTCTCCAGGTAGGCGGCGAGGGCGGTGTCGGCGTGGACCCCCTCGATCCGCCAGCCGCGCTCGGCGAAGGCCCGCATGACCTGCTTGGCGATGTGCAGCGCCTTGGGGGCGGCCGGGTCGGCCAGCCAGGCGGCGAAGGCGCGCTCGTCCTCCTCGGCGAGCAGCGCCGGGTCGAACCAGGCGGCCGTCTCGCCGACGGCGAGCGCGATCTCGGTGACCTCGCCGCTGCCGAGCGCCCACTGGTAGACGGCGGCGAGCGCGACCGGCGTCTTGCCCGCGGCGTGCTCCCCGAGCCAGGCGGCGAGCGTGCCGGGGTCGGTGAGGAGTTCGCCGTCGACCTCGACGCCGGGGGCGAGTTCGGTCTCGGCCTCCGCCTCGGCGCCGGACGGGTCGATGCCGAGGACGCGGTCGCGGAAGTTGGCGTTGCGGAACTCCAGCGACTCCATCAGGGTCGTGACGGCCGCCTTGTCGAACGGCGTGCGCTCCAGGTCGGTGACGCCGAGGGGGAGTTCGACGTCGCGGACCAGCTCGGTGAGGACCCGGTTGCGCTTGACCGAGTCGAGGTGCTCGCGCAGCTTCTCGCCGATCTTGCCCTTCACCTCGTCGGCACGGGAGACCAGTTCGTCGAAGGAGCCGAACTGGTTGACCCACTTGGCGGCGGTCTTCTCGCCGACGCCGGGGATGCCGGGCAGGTTGTCGGACGGGTCGCCGCGCAGGGCGGCGAGGTCCGGGTACTGGCGGGGGGTGACGCCGTACTTCTCGGCGACCTTCTCCGGGGTGTAGCGGGTGAGTTCGGAGACGCCCTTGGTCGGGTAGAGGACGGTGACGTGCTCGGTGACCAGCTGGAGGGAGTCGCGGTCGCCGGTGACGATGTCGACGTCGAAGCCGGCCGCCTCGGCGGCGGTGGCCAGGGTGGCGATGATGTCGTCGGCCTCGAAGCCCTCGACGGTCATCCGCGGGACGTGCATCGCGTCGAGCAGTTCGCCGATCAGGCCGATCTGGCTGCGGAACTCGTCCGGGGTCTTGGCCCGGTTGGCCTTGTAGTCGGGGAACGCCTCCGAGCGGAAGGTCTGGCGGGAGAGGTCGAAGGCCACCGCGAGGTGGGTCGGCCGCTCGTCACGGACGGTGTTGGCGAGCATCGAGGCGAAGCCGTACACCGCGTTGGTCGGCTGGCCGGTGGAGGTGTTGAAGTTCTCCACGGGCAGTGCGTAGAACGCCCGGTAGGCCATGGAGTGCCCGTCGAGCAGCATCAGGCGGGGCCGCGACCCGGCTCCGCCACCCGCCGCGCCCTTGTCCGTACTCTGCGTAGCCACGTCAACGTCCGTTCCTGCCGATTCCACTACCGGCCACCGATCCTATGGCCCGGCACCGACAAAAGGGGCACGCCCGAGGGGGGCGGCCCCTCCCGCCGCGCCCGCCACGCACGCCGCCTCCGCCACCGCCACTACCGCCGAGTAGGACGGTCGTACGATCACAGGCAGCACGACGACGCGACCCCCCGAGCGGCAGGAGCTCCCCCATGACCGACGCGGCCCCCGAAGCCACCGACGCGGCCCCCGTCCTCCACATCCCGCAGGAGGTGCTGGACCACTTCGCGAAGCTCGGCGTGGACCCGGCGACCTTCTCCGGCGGGAGCCTCGGCGAGAAGCTGGGCCTCCGGATCGTCGAGGCCTCGGGCGACCGGGTCGTCGGCACCATGCCGGTCGAGGGCAACCAGCAGCCCTACGGCCTGCTGCACGGCGGGGCCTCGGCGGCGCTCGCCGAGACCCTGGGCTCGGTCGGCGCGATGCTGCACGCCGGCCCCGGCCGGTACGCGGTGGGCGTGGACCTGAACGCCACCCACCACCGCTCCGCCACCTCCGGGCTGGTCACCGGGGTGGCGACGGCGGTCTTCAAGGGCCGCACCGCCGCCACCTACGAGATCGCGATCACCGACGACACCGGCAAGCGGATCACCAGCTGCCGCCTGACCTGCATGCTCCGCGATCTCTGACCCGAGTTCGCCCTGCCGACCCCTCCGACGAGGGGCCGGCAGGGCCGACTGATCATCAAATCCCTTGCCCGCCCCCTTGTTTGACCTTCGACAGCCCTGGGAAGTCGTTGGTCCAGACAAGGGGGCGGTGACGTGTTCACGAACTTTCAAAGATGTAACACTGCGTAACAGGTAGGAAATCCTACTATTTGGCGGACTCCGGGGGGCGGATCCACTCGAAATCACCTCGCCACCCCGCACACCGTCCGTTATTCGGACGTGCACGCCCGACCCCAACACCGCGAACACTCATGTCCGATTATCGGAGAGTCCAGGAGTCACCTGCACTTCTGCGCCTTACATGAGGGAAGTTGGGAGCGGAGCCCCCGGGACGGCCGGGCCGGTCGAGCCGAAACGACCACATGCTGAGACGGCTTCTCCGTGTGCTCATAACAAGAGAATCACAGCCTGGCCGCACCACTGCCCGAGCCGCCCAAGGGCATCTAGAGTCACGGCCAGTCACCGCGCCACCGGATTGGGCCAGGCCCACCGCGCATCCAGGCTCCCGCCACACAGGCGCGGCGCCCTCCTGAACCGAAGGGGACCCCCCGTGCGTCATCGTTCAGCAGTTGTCGTGAGCATTGCCGTGATCGGCGCCCTGAGCCTCACCGCGTGCGGCTCCCGCGACGACAAGAAGTCCGGCGACAGCGGCAGCGCCGGGGGCGGCACCACCGTCACCATCGGCATCGACGCCCCGCTCACCGGCGACCTCTCCGCCCTCGGCCTCGGCATCCGCAACTCCGTCGAGCTCGCGGTCAAGCAGGCCAACGAGAAGAACGAGGTCCCCGGCGTCAAGTTCCAGATCAAGGCCCTGGACGACACCGGCAAGCCCGCCCCCGGCCAGCAGAACGCCACCCAGCTGGTCGCCGACAAGGACGTCCTCGGCGTCGTCGGCCCGCTCAACTCCAGCGTCGCCCAGTCGATGCAGCAGATCTTCAACGACGCCAACCTCGTCCAGATCTCCCCCGCCAACACCGGCGTCGCCCTCAGCCAGGGCGAGAAGTGGGCGAGCGGCGTCAAGGCACGCCCCTTCAAGTCCTACTTCCGCACCGCCACCACCGACGCCGTCCAGGGGCCCTTCGCCGCCGACTACCTGGCCAAGGACGCCAAGAAGACCAAGGTCTTCCTCATCGACGACCAGAAGACCTACGGCGCCGGCCTCGCCGCCACCTTCAAGGCCCAGTTCATCAAGAACGGCGGCACCATCGTCAACGAGGAGCACGTCAACCCCGACGACCGCGACTTCGCCGCCGTCGTCACCAAGGTCAAGTCCTCCGGCGCCGAAGCCGTCTACTACGGCGGCGAGTACCCCGCCGCAGGCCCGCTCTCCCTCCAGCTCAAGGACGCCGGCGTCAACATCCCGCTCATGGGCGGCGACGGCATCCAGAGCGGCGACTTCATCAAGCTCAACCCCAAGAGCCAGAGCGACCTCGCCACCGCCGTCGGCCTGCCCGTCGAGTCGCTCCCCACCGCCGCCAAGTTCATCGCGGACTACAAGAGCGCCGGCTACAAGGACGCCTACGAGACCTACGGCGGCTACTCCTACGACAGCGCCTGGGCCATCATCCAGGGCGTCAAGGCCGTCGCCGCCGCCAACAACGGCAAGCTCCCCGACGGCGCCCGGGCCAAGGTCGTCGAAGCCGTCCAGAAGGTCTCCTTCGAAGGCGTCACCGGCAAGGTGTCCTTCGACGAGTACGGCGACACCACCAACAAGCAGCTCACCGTCTACACCGTCAAGGACGGCAAGTGGGCCGTGGAGAAGACCGGCACCTTCAGCGGCTGAGCACCTCACGCTGACCTGACGTCAGCACCAGCACAGCACGTCGGAGTTACCCCGCGCGGGGGCGCCACCAGTGCCCCCGCGCGCACCCACATCCACCACCCACGCGGACACCCCACACGCACAACGGAGGCCCAGCGGTGCACGACCTACCGCAGCAGCTGGCCAACGGCCTGATCCTCGGCGCCCTCTACGGACTCGTCGCGATCGGCTACACGATGGTCTACGGCATCGTCCAGCTCATCAACTTCGCCCACGGCGAGATCGTCATGGTCGGCGGCTTCGGCGCCCTGACCGCCTACCTCGCCCTCCCCGGCGGCACCACCCTGTGGCTGGCCCTACCGCTGATGCTGATCGCCGGCATCCTGGTCTCCACCCTCACCGCCGTCGCCGCCGAGCGCTTCGCCTACCGGCCGCTGCGCACCGCGCCCAGGCTCGCCCCGCTCATCACGGCGATCGGCCTCTCCATCCTGCTCCAGCAGCTGGTCTTCTCGTTCTACCCCGACGCCAAGAAGGCCCGCGTCTTCCCGAAGATCCCCGGCGACCCCTTCGAGATCGGCTCCGTCGCGATCCAGCGCAGTGACCTCTTCCTGCTCATCGCCGCGCCGCTCTGCATGCTCGCCCTCGGCTGGTTCGTGACCCGGACCCGCTCCGGCCGCGCCATGCAGGCCACCAGCCAGGACCCCGACACCGCCAAGCTCATGGGCATCGACACCGACCGGATCATCGTCCTCGCCTTCGCCATCGGCGCCGCCTTCGCCGCCGTCGCCGCCGTCGCCTACGGCCTGCGCAGCGGCCAGGTCGACTTCCGGATGGGCTTCATCCTCGGCCTCAAGGCCTTCACCGCCGCCGTCCTCGGCGGCATCGGCAACATCTACGGCGCCATGCTCGGCGGCGTCGCCCTCGGCCTCGCCGAAGCCCTCGCCACCGGCTACATCCAGCACCTGCCCGGCATGGACCTCTTCGGAGGCGGCGCCTGGAAGGACGTCTGGGCCTTCGTACTCCTCATCGTCGTCCTGCTCGTCCGGCCCCAGGGTCTGCTCGGCGAGCGCGTCGCGGACAGGGCGTGAGCACCATGACCACCAGCACCGAGACCACGCCGGTCATCAGCCTCCCCGGCCGCACCGCAGCCCTCCTCACCGGCATCGGCGCCACCGCCACCGTCGCGTCCGCCCTGATGTCCTGGACCTGGACCTCCGACTTCCCCGGCGACCTCACCTACTACGGCTCCCCCGCCGGCCTCCAGTGGCTCGCCCTCATCGGCGGCCTGCTGACCCTCGTCCTGCTGCTCGCCACCCACGGCACCCCCGGCCTGCGCTGGGCCGCCCCCACCGGCAGCCACAACGCCGTCCTGCTCGCAGCCACCGGCGCGCTCGCCGTCAGCTGGTTCTCGGTCATCGCGATCGCCACCGACCTCGGCGGCCTCGCCAACCTCGAACCCGGCGCCTGGACCGCCGCCCTCGGCTCGCTGCTCGCCCTCGCCGGCACCCTCGGCCTGCCCCTCGACCGGCGCACCCGGGTCCCGCTGCGCGTCCTCGACCGGCGGCTCTTCCTGCTCCTCCCCGTCGCCCCGGTCCTCTGGTTCGCCACCCACGCCGTCCCCGAGGACAAGCCCGTCGCGCCGGTCCTCACCGCCCTGGCCGGCGCCGTCGTCATCGCCACCGGCGCCGCCCTCCTCGTCCAGGTCGGGCACCTCGCCAACTCCTGGCTGCGGATCGGCACCGTCCAGCGCCCCCTCCCCAAGGCCCGCACCCTCCCCTCCTGGGTCGAGGTCGCGCTGATCGTCGTCGCCTTCGCGGTCGGCCTCTTCGCCATCACCTTCGGCATCGACACCGAGTACGGCGAACTCTTCACCGCCTACCTGCTGCTCGCGGCCTCCGTCGCCGCCGCACTCGGCAAGGCCGGTCTGCTGATCCGCGTACGCGCCCTCACCGTCAAGTACCGGACCGTCACCACCGGCGCCGCGTTCGCCGCCGCCGCCAGCTTCCCGTTCACCCAGACCAGCGACCAGTACACCTCGGTCGCCACCAACATCCTGATCTTCGCCACCGTCGCCCTCGGCCTCAACATCGTCGTCGGCCTCGCCGGCCTGCTCGACCTCGGGTACGTCGCCTTCCTCGGCGTCGGCGCCTACGCCGCCGCCCTGGTCTCCGGCTCCCCCGCCTCGCCGATCCAGGTCCAGTTCCCCTTCTGGGCCGCGATGCTCACCGGCGCCGTCGTGTCGATGATCTTCGGCGTCATCATCGGCGCCCCCACCCTGCGACTGCGCGGCGACTACCTCGCCATCGTGACGCTCGGCTTCGGCGAGATCTTCCGCATCACCATGCTCAACCTGAACGGCACCACCGGCCCCAAGGTCACCAACGGCTCCAACGGCATCCCGCGGATCCCCGACCTGGAGATCTTCGGCTGGAACCTCGGCAAGCCCACCACCGTCTTCGGCGTCGAACTCGGCCGGTTCTCCAACTACTACCTGCTGATGCTCGTCGTCACCGCCGTGGTCGTCCTCGTCTTCGCCCGCGTCGGCAACTCCCGCATCGGCCGCGCCTGGGTCGCCATCCGCGAGGACGAGACCGCCGCCGAGGCCATGGGCATCAACGGCTTCCGCCTCAAGCTCCTCGCCTTCGCCCTCGGCGCCTGCCTCGCCGGCCTCGCCGGCACCGTCCAGGCCCACGTCAGCTACACCGTCACCCCCGACCAGTACACCTTCGCCGAGGCCCTGCCGCCCAACTCCGCCTTCCTGCTCGCCGCCGTCATCCTCGGCGGCATGGGCACCATCAGCGGACCCCTCGCCGGCGCCACCCTCCTCTTCCTGATCCCCAAGAAGCTCGAATTCCTCGCGGACTACCAGCTGCTCGCCTTCGGTATCGCCCTCATCGTCCTGATGCGCGTCCGCCCCGAAGGCCTCATCCCCAACCGGCGCAGCCAGCTGGAGTTCCACGAGGCCGCCATCCCGGCGCAGCCCACCGGCGACAGCGTCGCCCTCACCAAGGCAGGGGCGTGACCCCCAGATGACCACCACCGACGCCCTCGCACCGGCCGGCCCCGCACCCTCGCCGGCCCAGCCCCTGCTCGAAGTCACCGGCGTCACCATGCGCTTCGGCGGCCTCACCGCCGTCAACGACGTCTCCCTCACCGTCGGCCGCGGCGAGATCATCGGCCTCATCGGCCCCAACGGCGCCGGCAAGACCACCTTCTTCAACTGCCTCACCGGCCTCTACGTGCCCACCGAGGGCCGCGTCGCCTACCAGGGCACCGTCCTGCCGCCCAAGCCCCACCTCGTCACCCAGGCCGGCATCGCCCGCACGTTCCAGAACATCCGGCTCTTCGCCAACATGACCGTCCTGGAGAACGTCCAGGTCGGCCGGCACAGCCGCATGCACCAGGGCCTCTTCTCCGCCATCCTCCGCGGCCCCGGCTACCGGCGCTCCGAAGCCGAGAGCCGCGACAAGGCCATGGAGCTCCTGGCCTTCACCGGCCTCGCCGAGAAGGCCGACCACCTGGCCCGCAACCTCCCCTACGGCGAGCAGCGGAAGCTGGAGATCGCCCGCGCCCTGGCCTCCGACCCCGGTCTCCTGCTCCTCGACGAGCCCACCGCCGGCATGAACCCCCAGGAGACCCGCGCCGCCGAGGAACTCGTCTTCGCCATCCGTGACCGGGGCGTCTCCGTCCTCGTCATCGAGCACGACATGCGGTTCATCTTCAACCTCTGCGACCGCACCGCCGTGCTCGTCCAGGGCCAGAAGATCGTCGAGGGCAACCGCGAAACCGTCCAGAACGACGAACGCGTCATCACCGCCTACCTCGGCGCCCCGCTCGAAGGCACCGCCCCCGTTACGGAGACCGACCAGTGACCCCACTCCTCCAGGTCAACGACCTCCGCGTCGCCTACGGCAAGATCGAGGCCGTCAAAGGCATCAGCTTCACCGTCAACCAGGGCGAGGTCACCACCCTGATCGGCACCAACGGCGCCGGCAAGACCACCACCCTGCGCACCCTCTCCGGCCTCCTCAAGCCGCTCTCCGGCACCATCACCTTCGACGGGCAGGCGCTCGACACCGTCCCCGCCCACAAGATCGTCGCCCTCGGTCTCGCCCACTCCCCCGAAGGCCGGCACATCTTCCCCCGGATGACCATCGAGGAGAACCTCCTCCTCGGCGCCTTCCTCCGCAGCGACACCGACGGCATCACGGCGGACGTCGAGCGCGCCTACGGCCTGTTCCCGATCCTCGGCGAACGCCGCAAGCAGGCCGCCGGCACCCTCTCCGGCGGCGAACAGCAGATGCTCGCCATGGGCCGCGCCCTGATGTCCCGGCCCAAGCTGCTCATGCTCGACGAGCCCTCCATGGGCCTCTCTCCGCTGATGATGCAGAAGATCATGGCCACCATCGTCGAGCTCAAGGCCGACGGCACCACGATCCTGCTCGTCGAACAGAACGCCCAGGCCGCGCTCTCCCTCTCCGACCGCGGCTACGTCATGGAGACCGGCCGCATCGTCCTCCAGGGCACCGGCGCGGACCTCCTGCACGACGAGTCCGTCCGCAAGGCCTACCTCGGCGAGGACTGACCCCGCACCGGCGTACGACGGAGGGCCCGGCAGCGCTGCCGGGCCCTCCGTCGTGCCGTCCACCGACCGCCTACTCGGGCTTCGGCTCCTCGGCCTTCTTCTTGTCCTGGGCCTCGCCCTCTTCGATCACGGCCTCCGCGACCGCGGCCATCGTCATCCGACGGTCCATCGAGGTCTTCTGGATCCACCGGAACGCGGCCGGCTCGTTCAGCCCGAACTTCGTCTGCAGCACGCTCTTCGCCCGGTCCACCAGCTTCCGGGTCTCCAGCCGCTGGGTGAGGTCGGCGATCTCCTCCTCCAGCGTCCGCATCTCCGTGTACCGGGACACGGCCATCTCGATCGCGGGCACCAGGTCGCTCTTCGAGAACGGCTTCACGATGTACGCCATCGCGCCCGCGTCACGGGCCCGGTCCACCAGCTCGCGCTGCGAGAACGCCGTCAGCATCAGCACCGGCGCCAGGTGCGCCTCGTGGATCTGCTCGGCGGCGGACAGCCCGTCCAGCACCGGCATCTTCACGTCGAGGATCGCCAGATCCGGCTTCAGCTCCTGGACCAGCCGGACCGCCGTCTCGCCGTCCCCGGCCTCGCCGACGACGGTGTACCCCTCCTCTTCCAGCATCTCTTTGAGGTCGAGGCGGATCAACGCCTCGTCCTCGGCGATCACAATGCGGGTGATCTGGGGCGAATCGGTCTCAAGCGGCTCTGCCTGCTCGTCGGCGGTGCTCACGGGGCTCCTCGTTCCGGCGGGGTACTGCATGCACGAGGGTACCTAGCTGCGCCGGACAACGCGCGCAGGGTATCCTTCACGGGCGCGAACTTGCCGGGTTGGTGGAAGGGCAGACACGATCGCCTCAAAAGCGATTGCCTGAAAGGGCGTGTGGGTTCGAATCCCACACTCGGCACCGAGATTTACCTTAAATTCCCAGGCCGCGGGAAGTTCATCACATCGAGTGGCGTCCAGCGAAAGGCCACTCCGCACCACCTGCCGCGGCCGATGCTGTCGCCCATGACGAACATCTCCGTACGCGAACAGGCCGTTCACCTCCTGCGCCGTGGTGCCGCCAACACCGAGGTCGGCCGCCGTCTGGGCGTCCCGCCCGGCACGGTTTCCTGGTGGAAGCACGAGGACCTCGCCAGGCACGGAACACTCCCCGGCCGCAAGCACTCCACCTGCCCGCACTGCCACGGCAGCGAGCTCAACCGGCCCGCGTACTCCTACCTTCTCGGCCTCTACCTCGGCGACGGCCACATCCTGCTGCCCAACGAGTACCGCCGCACCATGAGCCTCCAGATCACGTGCGACGACAAGTGGCCGGGAATCATGGACTCGGTCGAACACGCCATGCGCCAGGTGCTGACGAACAACACACCCTGCCGCGTCCGGAAAGCCGGTTGCCACGACGTCAAGATCTACTCCAACCACCTGACCTGCTACTTCCCCCAACACGGCCCGGGGAAGAAGCACGACCGCCTCATAGCACTCGAACCCTGGCAGCAGGAGATCGTCGACGCCCACCCCTGGGAGTTCCTCCGCGGCCTGATCCACTCCGACGGCTGCCGCATCACCAACTGGGCCACCAGGACGGTCAAGGGCGTCGTCCGCCGCCACGAGTACCCGCGCTACTTCTTCACCAACACCTCGACGGACATCATCCGCCTCTTCACGGAAACGCTCGACGCCGTCGAGGTCCGGTGGAGGGCCTCGATCCCCCGCCCGACCGGCCAGGTCAACGTCTCCGTCGCCCGCAAGGAGTCCGTCGCCCTGATGGACGCGCACATCGGGCCGAAGCACTGACTCCGGTGCGGCTCCGCCGGGGCGGAGCCGCACCGGACCGGTCAGTTGTCGAGCGTGCCCACGTGGTGGACGCGGACGAGGTTGGTGGAGCCGGCGAGACCGGGCGGGGAGCCGGCGGTGATGACGACGATGTCGCCCTTCTGACAGCGCCCGAGGGAGAGCAGCGCCGCGTCGACCTGCTCGACCATCTCGTCGGTGGTGGGGGCGAACGGGCCGAGGAAGGTCTCCAGGCCCCAGGTGAGGGCCAGTTGGCTGCGGACGGCGGGTTCGTAGGTGAAGGCGAGGACGGGGATGGGCGAGCGGTAGCGGGCCAGGCGGCGGGCGGTGTCGCCGGACTGGGTGAAGGCGACCAGGTACTTGGCGTGCAGGAAGTCGCCGATCTCGGCGGCCGCCCGGGCGACCGCGCCGCCCTGGGTGCGGGGCTTGCTGCCGGCGGTGAGCGGGGGGAGTCCGGCGGCGAGGACGTCCTCCTCCGCGGCCTGGATGATGCGGCCCATGGTGCGGACCGTCTCGACCGGGTACTTGCCGACCGAGGTCTCGCCGGAGAGCATCACCGCGTCGGTGCCGTCGAGGACGGCGTTGGCGACGTCGGAGGCCTCGGCGCGGGTGGGCCGGGAGGTGTTGATCATCGAGTCGAGCATCTGGGTGGCGACGATGACCGGCTTGGCGTTGCGCTTGGCGAGCTTGACGGCGCGCTTCTGGACCATCGGGACCTGTTCGAGGGGCATCTCCACGCCCAGGTCGCCGCGGGCGACCATGATCCCGTCGAAGCGGTCGACGATCGAGTCGAGGTTCTGCACCGCCTGCGGCTTCTCGATCTTGGCGATGACCGGGACGTACCGGCCCTCCTCCGCCATCACCCGGTGGACGTCCTCGACGTCCCGGCCGCTGCGGACGAAGGAGAGCGCGATGAGGTCGGCGCCGGTCCGCAGGGCCCAGCGCAGGTCGTCGATGTCCTTCTCGCTGAGCGCGGGCACGGACACGGCGACGCCGGGGAGGTTGAGGCCCTTGTGGTCGGAGACCAGGCCGCCCTCGATGACGAGGCAGCGGACCCGGGGCCCGTCGACCTCGACGACCTCCAGGGTGACGCGCCCGTCGTCGACGAGGATCCGCTCACCGCGGGCGACGTCCCCGGCGAGGCCGGGGTAGGTGGTGCCGCAACCGTTCTGGTCTCCCTCGACGCCGTTGTCGGTGGAGATGGTGAACTCGTCGCCGCGTTCGAGAAGTACGGGGCCTTCGGTGAAGGTGCCCAGGCGGATCTTCGGGCCTTGAAGGTCGGCGAGCACGCCGACGCTCCGGCCGGTCTCGTCCGCCGCCTTGCGGACCCGGCGGTAGCGCTCCTCGTGCTCGATGTGGGAGCCGTGGCTCAGGTTGAAGCGGGCGATGTCCATCCCGGCGTCGACCAGGGACTTGATCTGGTCGTACGAGTCGGTGGCGGGCCCGAGGGTACAGACGATTTTTGCTCGGCGCATACAGCTGAGAGTAGGCATTACCGGCGCGTAACGTCGACGCGGGTCCGGACCTCGGGATGACCGTTGCCGTAAGGAGAGTTGAACATATCTGACACGATGTCGGACCGGTGTGCGAGAGGTCCCCGGCCGCGGCGGCAGGTCGACCGCCGATGCGATTCCGTGAAGGGGTGTTCACCCCCGGTTCACCGTGACTTCGGCCGTCGCTCGCGGTCCGGCGGGACGCTCGTCACCCGGGTAGGGATTGCCCGGGTGCCCGTGAGGGATCCGACGAGGGGGAAGCGTCCGGCATGAAGCGTGCGTTCGGGGTGCTTGCAGCACTGCTGCTGCTCGGCGGGGTGGCGTTCGCGCTCCTGAAAGAGCCACGGGGCGACGACAAGGAGCCCGAGACCGTCACGGTCAACGGGCTCATCGGCTCGGAGAAGCGCGAGTTCTTCGAGGACGGCGACGTCAAGGCGGAACTGGCCCGGCAGGGCCTCGCGGTGAAGGTGGTGAGCGCCGGCTCCTGGCAGATGGGCGACAACCTGGACAACATGGACTTCGCCTTCCCCGCCAGCCAGCCACCGGCCGACGCGATCCGCGCCAACAAGAAGATCACCGAGACGGCGATCCGCCCGTTCTACTCGCCCCTGGTGATCATGGCGCACGCCCAGACGGCCCGGGTGCTGGCCGACAACGGGCTGGCGAGCCAGGACCAGGCCTCGGGGGTCTGGACGTTCACGATGGACGAGTACCTCAACGCCGTCCGGACGGGCCGGAAGTGGGACCAGCTCAAGGGTGACAAGCCCGGCGACCTGGCCGGGGACGTCTACCTCACCACCACCGACCCCACCACGTCCTCCTCGGGTGCGATGTACGTCGCGCTGCTCTCCTTCCTGGAGAACGGCCACCAGCCGGTCGCGGACGCCGCGGGGGTGGAGAGGACCAAGGGCCTCCTGCACACCGCGATCACCAAGCAGGGCGCCCTGAAGAAGTCCACCGACGAGCCGTTCGCGGACTTCCTCTCGAACGGCGGCGGCGCCCTGGTGCTCGCGTACGAGTCCCAGGCGGCCGAGCTGGTCGTCAAGCAGAAGGCGCCCGAGGACCTGGTGGTGCTCTACCCGGACACCACCGTCTACTCCGACCACACCGTCGTCGGACTCACCGGGAACGGCCGGAAGCTGGCCGGCCAGCTGAACGGCAACGAGAAGCTCCGGCAGCTGGCGGCCAAGTACGGCTTCCGCCCGCAGGGGGACACCAACGCGTTCGGGCAGCAGCTCAAGAGCGCGAGCGGTTCGTTCAAGCTCGCCCCCAACCTGGGTGCGGCGAAGGTGAAGCAGGCTCCGATTCCGGTGCCCGACATCCTGCAGAAACTGATCGACGGCGCGACGAAGGGCTGACCGGGGGACATGACGAGCAGGACGGCGATGATGCGGAAGAGCGGTGCGCGGGGCCTGGCGGTCGGGCTGGCCGTGCTGGTGGCGACGGTGACGGCGTGCACGTCCTCGCCCAAGGCCGATCCACCGCCCAAGCAGAGCGACGCCCCGGCGCCGACCGCGCAGGCGGGAGTGCTGCGGGTGCTCGCGGGCAGCGAGCTGCAGGACATGGCGCCGGTGCTGGAGGAGGCGCAGAAGGCGACCGGGGTGACCGTGCAGTTCGCCTGGACGGGGTCGCTGGACGGGGCGGACGCGGTCTCCTCGGGCAAGACGGACGGCAAGTACGACGCGATCTGGTTCCCGTCGAACCAGTACCTGCACCTGGACGACGGGAGCAGGTCGAAGCTGCTGTCCGAGACACCGGTGATGACCTCGCCGGTGGCGTTCGGCGTCCGTTCCTCGGTACTCGCCGACCTCGCCTGGGGCGACGGTTCGAAGGTGACGTGGGGGAACCTGGCGGAGGCCGCGGCCTCCGGCAAGCTGCGCTACGGGATGGCGGACCCGTCCCGGTCGAACTCGGGCTTCTCGGCGCTGGTGGCGGTGGCCTCGGCCTTCTCGGGGGCGAGCGCGGCACTGACCGGGGCGGACGTGCAGAAGGCGACGCCGTCGCTGAAGCAGTTCTTCACCGGGCAGAAGCTGACGTCCGGTTCGTCCGGCTGGCTGACGCAGGCGTACTCCCGGGCCGAGCAGGGCTCGGTGGGGGCGCTGGTGAACTACGAGTCGGTGCTGCTGTCGCTGAACAAGACGCTGCCCGCCGACCAGCAGCTCACCGTGGTCCGCCCGACGGACGGCGTGGTGACGGCCAACTATCCTCTGACGCTGCTGAGTTCCTCGTCGGAGCGGGAGCGGGAGGCGTTCGGGCGACTGACCGCGTACCTGCTCAAGGACGACGTGCAGAAGCGGATCTCGGAGCTGACGCTGCGCCGCCCGATCGGGGCGGGGGTCGGGCCGGCCGCCGGCCTGCCGACGGACCGGCGGCACGAGCTGCCGTTCCCGGGGACGCGCGCGGTGGCGGACGGGTTGCTGTCCTCGTACCAGAACGAGCTGCGGCGCCCGTCGCGGACGGTGTACGTGCTGGACACCTCCGGGTCGATGGCGGGGCCGCGGCTGGCGTCGTTGAAGTCGGCGATGGGCCGGCTGACGGGGGCGGACGACACCCGGGGGGTGCGGCGGTTCCGGGACCGGGAGGAGGTCACGCTGATCTCCTTCGCGTCGAAGGTGAAGTCGACGAAGACGCACGCGGTGCCGTCGGGGGCCGCGGCGCAGCAGGAGCTGGCGTCGATCAACGCGGACGTGCAGGCGTTGTCGTCGGACGGCGGGACGGCGGTGTACTCGTCGTTGCAGGAGGCGTACCGGGTGATCCAGCGGCAGCAGGCCGCGGCGGGGGACGACCGGTTCACGTCGATCGTGCTGATGTCGGACGGGGAGAGCAACGAGGGGGCGACCGACAAGGACTTCAGGTCGTTCCACGGGGGGTTGCCGGCGGCGCAGAAGTCGGTGCCGGTGTTCCCGATCCTGTTCGGTGACGCGGCGAAGGGGCAGTTGCAGGGGATCGCGGACCTGACGGGCGGCAAGCTGTTCGACGGGACGGGCTCGCTGGACGGGGCGTTCGAGGAGATCCGTGGCTACCAGTAACGGTGGCGGCGAGGGCGGCGGGCGGGTCCTGCGGTACCTGGGGTCCGTCCGCAACATCGCGGCCTGCGTGGCCGGTGCGGGCGGGCTGGGGCTGCACTTCGCGGGGTACGGCGGGGACTGGTGGCCGGGGATCGTGGTCGGGCTGTACGGCGCGGTGGCGTTGTTGGTGCCGGGTGGCGGGCCGAAGGAGCCGGCGGGGTCGCGGGGGGCGGTGCCGGCGGGGGGTTCGGCGGGGTCCGGGGCGTCGGAGGAGACGTCGTCGTCGTTGCCGGTGCCGCAGGTGTCGGTGTCGTCGATGTCGCTGCCGTCGGTGGTCTCGTCCCCGCCGGCCGTCCCGGTCGCGCCGGTGTCACCGCCGTCGTCGCCGGTGCCGCCGCGGGTGCCGCCGGTCGTGCGGCAGTCGCCGTCGTCGCCGGTCGTGCCGGTCTCGGCCCAGCCTCCGCCGTACTGGCCGGAGCTGGACGCGCTGGCGGCGTTCGTCCGGTCGGCGCCGCTGCCCGCGTCGGCGCGGGTGCCGGTGTTGCTGGAGCGGTTGCGCAGTGCGGGTCCGGGGCCGACGACGGAGCCGATCGTGGTGCGTCGGCTGCCGCTGGCGGTGGACGGCTATCTGCGGGCGCGGACCTGGCAGCCGTGGACGCCGAACGGGGCCGATCCGGCGGCCGAACTGGCCCGCGTGGTGGACGAGATGGCGGCGATGGTCCCGGCGTAGCGGCGCCGCGCCGGGCGCACGGGCACGGCTCGGCGCGGCCCGGCGCGGCCCGGGGGACGTACGGGAGGAGGGGTGGGCGGGGAGGGGACTCCTCCGCTCACCCCTCCAGCACGCCTGCCAGTTCCAGGCGCCGCCGCACCCCGAGTTTCCGGAAGCTGTTGGTCAGGTGGGTCTCGACCGTCCGGACGGCGAGGTGCAGCATGGCCGCGATCTCGGCGTTGGAGTGCCCGGCCGCGGCGAGCCGGCAGATGCGCAGTTCGCTGTCGGTGAGGGCCTCGGCGCCGGCCTGTTCGCCGCGGCCGGTCCGGGCGCCGGAGGCGCGGAGCGATTCCAGTGCGGCGGCGCGCTGCCGGACGGCGCCGAGGCGTTCGGCCCGGCCGGCGGCCTCGCGCAGGGCGCGGCGGGCGGCGCCGCGGCGCCCGCCCTCGGCGAGGAGGCGGCCGTAGGTGATCAGGGCGGGGATGAGTTCGGTGTCCAGTTCGGCGCCGCGCAGCAGGTGGACGGCCTCGGCGGCGAGGTCGAGGCCGTGGCGTCCGCCGGTGGCGGCGGCGAGGGTGCGCAGGGCGCGGCCGACGGTGCGCGGGGTGCCCCAGACGCGGGCCAGGCGCAGTTCCTCCTCGGCGAGGGCGACGGCGGGGCCCGGTTCGCCGAGTTGGAGGTGGCATTCGGCGGCGGCGGAGCGCCAGGGGGTGACGATGGGGCTGCGGACCTGGCGTTCGCCCTGGCGGCGTCCGCATTCGAGGAGGTCGGCGAGGGCTTCGGCGGGTTCGCCGGAGGCGAGCCGGAGCAGGCCGCGGGCGTAGAGGTACTCGTTCCATTCCCAGGAGTCCTGGGCGCGGTCGGCGGCGACGGCGCGGGCGAGTCCGTGGGCCTGCCAGAGCCGGCCGGTCTCGACGAGGGCGAGGACGGCCTGGGCGACGAGGTGGGCGTTCTGCTGGCCGAGGAGTTCGGCGTAGCGGCCGGGTGCGGTGTCGTCGCCGCCCCGCGTGGTCGTCGCGGCCCGGGTGGCGCGCGGGGCCGTGCCCGGCTCCGCGCCCGGCTCCGCGCCCGTTCCGGTGGCCGTCTCCGTGCCTGCGACTGCCGTGCCCGTGCCCGTGCCTGCGGGCGCCGCGTCGGGGCCCGTCCCGGTGTCCGCCTCCGGGGTCCCGCCGGGGACCGTGCCGCCGCCCTGTTCGGCGCAGGCGCCGCTCCACCAGGAGCGGTCGCCCGTGTCGGCGCCGCCCCAGGTGTGCAGCCGGGGCAGTCCGGGCGGGCCCCACGGGGTGGACCGGAGGACCGACTGGGCGGTCGGGCGGGCGGCGGGCGGTACGGGGGGACCGGACGACGCGCGGGACCCGGGGGCCGTGAGCGCGTAGTCGTCGAGCAGCGCCTGGTACTCGCCCCGCATGATCCTGGTCTCGGCCCTGACGGAGAGCAGGCACTGGTAGCCGGGGTCGAGCGGGCCGCCGCGGTAGGCGGCGAGGCCGCGGGTGACGAATTCGTCGGTCTGGTCGAGCTGGTCGCTCCACTGGGCGAGCGTGGCGAGTGAGACGAGCAGGTAGGAGCGGCAGAGCGGGTCGACGGGGGAGCCGTCGAGTTCGCGGACCCGTTCGGTGACCTCGGCGGCGGAGAGCAGGCCGCTGGTGGCGTCGAACTCGGTGAGCAGCGCGTAGGCGGGCGGCGCGAGCCGGTGCGGGGTGCGGGCGGCGAAGCGCTGGACGCCTTCGACGACCTGGAGCCAGCTGCGGCCGTCGTGGGCGGCGATCTGTGCGGTGGCGGCCTGGACGGCGTGGACGAGGTCCTCCCGGTCGGCGAAGCGGTCGGCGAGGTCCTCCATGAGTTCGAGTGCGGCGGCGGTGTCGCCGCGGGTGGCGAGGACGGCGCCGAGGGTGCCGGCGGCGCGGAAGACGCCTTCGTCGGACTGCTGGAGGTGGACGGCCTCGGCGAGGTGGCGCAGGCCGACGGTGCGTTCGGCCGGTCCGAGGGTGACTTCGAGGCCGCCGAGCTCGGTGAGCAGCAGGCCGCGCTGACGGTCGCTGAGGGGTTCGGCGAGGACGCGGCGCAGCAGGGTGGCGGCGTCGGCGGGGCGGTCGGCGTCGGCGGCCTTGCGGGCGGCGCGGCGGAGGGTCTCGGTGGCCCAGTGGGGGGTGGGGGCGGAGGTGAGCAGGAGGTGGCCGGCTATCCGTTCGTCGGGGGCGCCGCTGCAGTGGAGGTGTTCGGCGGCGGCGCGGTGGACCTCGGCCCGGTGGCCGGGGCCGTGGCCGGCGAGGACGGCGTCGGCGAGCAGGGGGTGGGCGAACCGGGGCCAGCGGCCGGGGGCGGGTGCGGCGAGGTGTCCGTGGGCGGTGAGGTCGGCGAGCCAGCCGGTGAGGCGGCCGGGGTCGGCGTCGGTGAGGTCGGCGAGCAGGGGGACGAGGTCGGCGTGGGCGGTGCCGGGGGCGGTGGTGGCCGCGGCGGGGTGTTCGCGCATCCGGGCGAGGACGCGGGCGGCGGTGACGGCCTGGTCGCCGCCGCCGTGCAGCCAGGTGTCGACGGCTTCGGCGAAGGCGCCGCCGGGCAGGGCGGCGCATGTGTCGGGGAGGGCGCCGTCGTCGTCGGGGAGGGTCGCCGGGTCGTCGGGGAGGGCGACCGCGGCGGCGGTGCGGGGGTGGGCCCCTTCGGCGGCGGACGCGCCGGCGCCGGGACCCGGGCCGGGGCCGGGGCCGAGGTCGAGCCCGAGGTCCCGGCCGAGGCCGAGGTCGAGACCCAGGTCGAGCCCGAGGTCCGGTCCGAGGTCCGGTCCGGCACCGACGGCGTACAGGGCGGCCGTGCCCGCGTACGGCCGCGCGCCGGCGGTGAACGGCCCCGCACCGGCGGCGTAGGGCCCCGGGACGGGCTCCAGCTCGCGGTGTGCCGGTCCCAGCGCGCGCCGCCCGTACCCCGGCTCGTGGCGGCTGGGTCCCGGCTCGTACCGCCCCGGCCCGAGGTCGGAGAGGAGGGCGGTGAGCAGCAGCGGGTTGCCGCCGGTGGCGCGGGCGCAGTCGGCGGCGAGGGTGGGGGGTGTGCCGGGGCCGAGGTGTTCCTCGGCGAGGCGGACGGCGGTGGGGGTGCTGAGCGGGCCGAGGCGGAGGGTGGCGGCGAGCTCGGCGGGCAGGTCGCGGCCGAACCGGTCGGGCGGGGTGGCGAGGGTGTTCTGGCGGCGTTCGGTGACGAGCAGCAGGACGGGCAGCCGGTCGATCCGGCGGGCGACCTGGCGCAGCCAGCGGCGGGAGGGTTCGTCGGCGAGGTGGATGTCGTCGACGGCGAGCAGGACGGGGTGGTGGTTGGCGTGCAGGCGGAGCAGGGACCAGAGGGTGGCCTCGGCGGTGTCCGGATCGGTGGCGGTGCCGGTGCCGTAGGGGTTCGGCGGGTTGCCGTACGGGAAGTGGCCGTAGGGGACGTGGCCGTACGGGCCGACCGGGGCGGGGCCGGTGTCGAAGAGCTGGCGGGCGGCGGCGTAGGGGGTGGCCCGCTCGTCGGCCGAGCAGCGGGAGCGGAGCACGGTGGTGCCGGCCGCGCCGGCCTGGCGGGCGGCCTCGGCGAGGAGGGCGCTGCGGCCGGTGCCGGCGGCGCCGGTGATCATCAGGACGCTGCCGGTGCCGGCGCGGGCGGCCTCGGTGTGGTCGGTGATCCGCCGCAGGTGCGGTTCGCGTTCCGCGAGGCGGGTGGACGTGGCGGTCCTCATCCGTGCTCCCCTTCTCCCCTCTGCCCTCTCCGGGCACCCGTCGCTGTCCGAACGGGCAGTGTCTGCCGTTGTATCGGGTAAACAGCTTGACCTCCTATTCACGCGTTCGCCCCATGGTCCGGTTCGCGCCTCGGCAAAATGTCGTGCGCGTGTTGCGTACGACCGCTCCGCGGGGCGTCGAGGGGCCCGGGCGGAGGAGGGGCGGGGCGGGGAACCGGCACCTGGTCGGGTCCGTCGCGGTGGCTGTGACCGGGGTCCCGGGGGCGGCGGTGGCCGTGGGCCCGGTCGCGGCCGCGGGGGTGACCCGGGGCCCGGTTCCGGATGGGACCGTGGTCCCGGCCCGTGGCCAGATCTCGTGGTGGACCACGATGGCCGGGAGCGGTCCCCGACGGGAAGCATGGAGCCTGGGTCCGGGGCACGGGCAGCGCTCCCGGATCGCCGTTGAACGGTTCACCACCCCCGGGGCACGCGGCGCCCGTACGGTTCGGCGTCCGCCGCCGGGGTGGCCGGGCCTGTTTTCCCAGGAGGGGGCCAGATTTGACTGTCCTGCACACCGAGTACGACCGCCGGGTTCCGGCGGGGCGGGCGTCGGCGCCGGTCGCGCGCACCGTTCCACCGCAACGGCCGGTGGCGTCCCGTTCCGTCGCCGCGAACCCTCTTGTGACTCCCGGTGCCGCTCCGGCCGTCCACCCCCAGGTGACCGCGCCGGCTCCGGCCCGTCCTTCGGGTGGCACCGTGGGTGCCACGGCCCGTTCGGCGACCGTTCCGGTGGCCGTCCAGGCTGCCGATCCGCTGTCCCGGGCGGGCGCGGAGGCGCAGCTGCGCCGGTTCCCGGGGGTGGCGGTGGTGGATCCGACCGGCACGTCCGCGCCGGGCACGGTCACCGTGCTGGTCACCGAGTCCGCCGACGCCGCTGCCACGGCCGCCCTGCGCCGGCTGGTGCGCGGTGCCGGGCAGCGGGTGGTGCTGGTGGTCGAGCGGATGCGTGAGACCGAGCTGTTGGAGGCCGTGGAGTGCGGGGTGGCCGCGATCCTGTGGCGCCGGGAGGCCACGCCGGAGCGGCTCGGCCGTGCGGTGCTGGCCGCCGCCCGGGGCGACGGCGATCTGCCGGCCGATCTCCAGGGCCGGCTGATCGCCCAGGTGGGCCGGTTGCAACGGTCCGTCCAGGGGATGCCGGGCCATGCGCCGGCGGGCCTGTCGGAGCGCGAGTCGGACGTGCTGCGGCTGGTTGCGGAGGGGTGGGACACCGGGGAGATCGCGGCCCGGCTGTCGTACTCCGAGCGGACCGTCAAGAACGTGCTGCACGGTCTGACCACGCGTCTGCAGCTGCGCAACCGGGCGCACGCGGTGGCCCACGCGGTCCGCGAGGGCTACATCTAGGCACGCGCGGCGGTCGCCGTTCGTGACGCGGGCGGGCGGGTACAGCACCCGCCCGCCCGCGTCACGAACGAGTCGCCAAGATCTCACCTGCCGGACAGCTCGGGGGGCTACCCATCGCCGGGGGCGCACGGCACACTTCTACGCGCGTACCTCTACGCGCGTCACAGAGCCTGTGGGCCGCTACCGTCGGCCGTCGTCGGCCCTTGTTGACGATCCGTTTCGCAGTCCCCACCGGGAGAGTCGTCCATGCCCCTGAACCGCCGTGACTTCGTCGCCCGGTCCGCCGCCACCGCCGCGGGCGCCGCGCTGGCCGGCAGCGCCACCCTGGCCGCCGCCTCCCCGGCCGCGGCCGCCGGTCCGGAGGACGCCCGCGCCAAGGGCCGGAACAAGCGGCAGGCCTTCACCGTCATGGGCACCACCGACCTGCACGGCCGGGTGCTCAACTGGGACTACTTCACCGACGCGGTCTACGCGGACAAGGCGCACAACGAGGTCGGCCTCGCCAAGATCTCCACGCTGGCCAAGCAGGTCCGCGAGGAGAAGGGCTGGGACCGCACCCTGCTGATCGACGCCGGCGACACCATCCAGGGCACCCAGCTGACCTACTACTACGCCCGGGTCGAGCCGATCGCCACCGAGGCCGACACCGCGCCCGAGCACCCGATGGCGCTCGCCATGAACACCATGGAGTACACCGCCGCCGCGCTCGGCAACCACGAGTTCAACTACGGCATCGACACCCTGCGCGCCTTCGAGGAGCAGCTCGACTTCCCGCTGCTCGGCGCCAACGCGCTGAACGCCCGCAACGACAAGCCGGCCTTCCCGCCGTACGTGATCCGCAAGCTGAAGCTGGGCAACGGCCCGGCCCTCAAGGTCGGTATCCTCGGCCTCACCAACCCGGGCATCGCGATCTGGGACAAGGCGAACGTCGCCGGAAAGATGACCTTCCCGGGCATCGTCGAGACCGCCAAGGTCTGGGTGCCCCGGCTGAAGGCGGCCGGTGCGGACGTCGTCGTCGTCGCCTGCCACTCCGGCATCGACGAGGCCACCTCGTACGGCGACCAGCTGCCGTGGGCGGAGAACGCCTCCGGCGCGCTCGCCGAGCAGGTGCCCGGCATCGACGCGATCCTGGTCGGCCACGCCCACAAGGAGATCCCGCAGCGGCTGATCGCCAACAAGGAGACCGGCAAGGCCGTCGTGCTCTCCGAGCCGCTCTGCTGGGGCCAGCGGCTGACCTGCTTCGACTTCGAGGTCGAGCTGGACAAGGGCGCCTGGAAGGTCGTCTCGCTCTCGGCCCGGGTGCTGAACTCCAACACCGTCCCGGAGGACCCGGAGATCGTCGACCTGATGACCGACCAGCACAGGAAGGTCGTCGAGTACGTCAACCAGGTCATCGGCACCGCCGCGATCGAGCTCTCGATCGCCGAGGCCCCGTTCCGGGACACGCCGATCATCGACCTCATCGGCCGGGTCCAGGCCGACGTGGTCCGTGCCGCACTGGCCGGCGGCCAGTACGCCGAGCTGCCGGTCCTCGCCCAGGCTGCGCCGTTCAACCGCACCGCCGTCATCCCGGCCGGCCAGGTCAAGCTGCGCGACGCCGCCGGCCTGTACATCTACGAGAACACCCTGGAGGCCCGCGTCCTGACGGGGGCTCAGATCAAGGACTACCTGGAGTACTCGGCGAAGTACTACGCCCAGGTCGCCCCCGGCGCGCCGATCGACCGGGCCGCCCTGACCAACGCGCAGAACACCCCGGACTACAACTACGACGCGGTGTACGGCGTCTCGTACGACATCGACATCGCCCAGCCGGTCGGCTCCCGGATCGTCGGCCTCAGCTTCGAGGGCAAACCGATCGACCCGCAGGCGCAGTTCGTCCTCGCGGTCAACAACTACCGCGCCAACGGCGGCGGCAACTTCCCGCACGTCGCGGCCGCCCAGAAGCTGTGGGCCAACTCCGACGAGATCCGCAACGCGATGATCGGGTGGGTGAAGGAGAAGGGCGTCATCGACCCGGCGGACTTCCACACCGCGTCGTGGCGCCTGGTCCGCGCCGGCCAGCCGGTCTTCTAGGCCGGACTCCTGCGGACCCTTTCGCGGACCCTCCCACGGGAGGACCGGCGAACCGCCGCGTCCGCCGTACGCATCGAAGGAACAGCCCCCGGGGCCCTCGCCCCGGGGCCTGTTCCCGTCCGTGCCGCCCGCCGTTAGCCTGTCGGCATGCGCATCATCGCCAGCTGGCCGCTGGACGGCGAGCCCCCGGCCACCGTGCCGGCCGAGTTCCGCGAGCCCTGCACCCTGGTGGGGCGGGACCTGCTGCGCACGCTCGCCGACCGCGAGCTGCCACCGGGCGTCCGCTGGGAGCTCGCGGAGGAGCACTACTCCGGCTTCCTGCTGGGGCTGGGCGCACAGCACCCGCTGTTCACCCACGACACGGACCCCTACCTCCCGCCCGGCCCGCTCACCGCGTACGTGGCGGAGCAGGTCCAGGACCACCTGGCCGGTTACGAGTTCGTCCAGTGGCCGCCCTGCCCGGGGCACACCCACCTGCTGGAACCGGCCGCCGGCGGACCGGACGGGACGGCCTGGTGGCACTGCCGGACATCCCGGGCCGCCGTCACCCGGGTCGGCGAACTGCCCCCCGGCTAGCGGGCGTTCACTCGCCCAGCCGGCTCAACTCCCCCAGCCGGGTCAACTCCCCCATCGCCGAACGTTCCAGGGCCGCCAGCTCCCGCAGCAGCGCGCCCGCCTCGACCAGCTGCGCCGCCTCACCGGAGGTGCCGGCGGCGGCCACCAGCCGGGCCACCTCCGTCCAACCCCGCGCCGCCTCCGCGTACTTCGCGTGGGCGAGCCGGAGGCGCGGGTCGTCCAGGAGTTCCACGCACTCGCCGAGGAAGTCCCGGTAGAGGTTGCGGAACAGCGCGCCACCGGTACCGGCCAGCTCCATCATCCGGGCGGCCTGCGGCAGTCGGATCTCCGGCCGGTCGGCGCGCGCCTGCCAGCCCGGCACCAGCGCCGCCGCCTTGTCGACACCCCGGTGGCCGAGGTTGGCGATCGGTGGGTGGAGGAACGCGTCGGCGCAGGCGGTGAGCGCGGGCACCATCGCCTCCCGCACCAGCCTCTCCCGCGCCAACGGCCCCTGGAACGCGGCCGGTTCGCCCCGCAGGGCGAGCGTGAACGAGCGGTTCCGCGCCGTCATCGGCCCGCGCTCGGCGCGCGCCGCGGCCAGCGAGGCGAGGCTGGTGGTGACAGCGCCGCCCTGCTGCTCGGTGTCGACCAGCTGCGCGTCCCGGCCGTCATGGCCGTACATCGCGACGACGTGCCCGCCGAAGTGGACCTTCGAGGTGAAGTACTCCAGGTGGTAGCTGTCCACCTGGAGCCCGACCGGCCGGCCGGCGTCGAGTTCGGCGGCCACGTTCTCCCAGGCCCGGCGCGCGGATCCGGTCTCCTTGACCACGAGCTCCAGCCCGAGGCGCCCGGCCAGGTTCCGGGTCAGTTCGAACGGCCTGACCCGGCCGCCGAGGAACGGGAAGTCCAGGCCCTTGCCGTCCCAGTAGACGAACGACAGCCCGGCCCCGAGCCCGAACAGCATCGGTTCGGACAGGTCCAGGCCCTCGTGGCGCAGCAGCACCCCCAGGGCGGTCGTCTCGCAGTGCTTCGCCCCGCGCGGCTCCGTCATGTCGCGTCCTCCTCGACCCGTACGACCAACCTGGTCATCCATTCCTCGTCCGGCGCCTCACCGGGGCCGACCAGGTACGCCTCCCGGACCGGGGGCACCGGGCGCAGCCCGCGCTCGTGCACGGCGGAGAGCAGCGCGTGGTAGGCGAGCGGCAGTCGGGAGTACGGGCCGTGGTGCACGGTCTCGACGACCGGCCCGCCGGGCAGCACCTCGTACGCGAGGCCCCGCTCCACCCGTCCCCCCTCCGGTGACCCCTCCGGCGCCCCGGCCTGCGTCCCGACCGGCGTCCCGACGCCTTCCGTCGCCGGTAGCGCCGCCTCCACTTCCGCCCCGACGGCGATCCGCATCCCGTCCCCCAGGTCCAGCGGGAACAGGCCCCAGAGCGGGGGGCTCCACCGCGGGTCACCCGGTCCGCCCGGACCGGCGAGACCGGCCAGCAGCAGCCCGACGCACGCGCCGACCCGTTCCCCCAGCTCCGCGGGCCCGGCGGTCGCCCGGACCACCGCGAGCCGCCGGTCCGGCTCCCGGCCGCGGACGACCTCGTAGCCGGGCAGACCGCCGCCGTCGGCGAGACGTTCCAGCAGGTCCAGCCGGGCCCGGTCGCGGGTGATCCGTTCGGCGACGCGGTCGCGTTCGGCGCGCAGCAGGCGCGCGCGGTCGGGAGGCTCGGCGCAGAGGGTGGCGGCGATCACCGCCAGCGGGAGGTCGAGTTCGCGCAGCAGCACGATGGTGAGGGCGTCACGGGCCTGCCCGGGCGCGTAGTAGCGGTAGCCGGTGGCGGCGTCGACCCGGGCGGGGGCCAGCAGGCCGGTCTCGTCGTAGTGGCGGAGCTGTTTGACGCTCAGACGGCAGAGCCGGGCGAAGCGCCCGATGGTGAGGAGTTCGTCGTGGTCTGGCACCCCGCCATCGTGGACCCTCCCTCCGGGGGAGAGTCCACTTCGGCGGGGCCGCCCGAGCGGACGGCCTGGGCCGTCCGGACGGGCCCAGGCGGCCGGCCGGCGAGACGCCGGGACATCTTCCGGAGACAGCAGGATATTCATGCGCGCTCACGGCCTTCCTACTGTTGGAGACGTCACCAGCGGATCACCCCGGCAGAGAAGGAACAGTCCCATGCGCGCAGTCATCCAGAAGTCCGTCGGCGGCCCGGAGGTCCTGGAGGTCGTCGAGATCGACCGTCCCTCCCCGCTCGGCGCCGAGGTCCTCGTCCGGGTCCACGCCAGCGGCGTCAACCCGGTGGACGCGGCGGTCCGTTCGGGCAACTACCCGCTGCTCGGCGAGCCGCCGTTCGGGGTCGGCTGGGACATCTCGGGCGTGGTCGAGGCGGTCGGCCCGGGCGCCCGTTTCAAGCCGGGCGACGAGGTGTTCGGGCTGCCGTTCTTCCCGCGGGCCGCCACCGGCTACGCCGAGTACGTGGCGGTCCCGTCCCGCCAGGTGGCCCGCAAGCCCGCCTCGCTGGACCACGTGCAGGCGGCGGCCCTGCCGCTGGCGGGGCTGACCGCCTGGCAGGGTCTGGTGGACGCGGCGCGGCTCTCCGAGGGCGAGCGGGTGCTGATCCACCGTGCGGCGGGCGGCGTCGGCCACCTCGCCGTCCAGATCGCCAAGGCCCGGGGCGCCCACGTGATCGCGCTGGCGAGCGAGCCGAAGCACGCGTTCGTGCGCGGACTCGGCGCCGACGAGGTGATCGACTACCGGGCCGACGGCTACCTGGAGGCGGTCGGCGAGGTCGACGTGGTCTTCGACTCCTCCTCGCAGGGCACCGCCTCACTGCGGGTGCTGCGGCCGGGCGGCGTGCTCGTCTCGATCATGGAGCACTGGAACACCGCGCTCGCCGCCGAGGTGGAGGCCGCCGGGCGCCGGTTCGCGGGCATCTCGGTGGAGCCGGACTACGCCTCGCTGGAGGCGATCGCCAAGCTGGTCGACGAGGGCCGGATCCGGCCGCACATCGCCGACACCTTCCCGCTGGAGGAGGCGGGCAAGGCCCACGAGCTGATCGCCTCGGGGCGGACCCAGGGCAAGATCGTCCTCACCGTCGCCTGAGCCCGGGCTTCTAGGCTGCGGACATGCGTCACCTGACCGGGGAGAACACGTGGACATCCTGACCGAGGCGTTGAGCTCGATGCGGACGGGGCAGCCCACCTCCGTCCGCACCGAGGGGCGGGCGCCCTGGGGGCTGCGTCTTCCCCCGGTCGCGGGCGCCGGGTTCCACGTGGTGCTGTACGGAACGTGCTGGCTGGTCCCGCTGGACGACGCCCCCGGGCTGGCGCCGGTCGCGCTCAGCCCGGGGGACGTGGTCTTCCTGCGGGACGGTCGCGGCCACATCCTCGCCGACCACCCGGACACCCCGGCCGTCCCGGAACGGCCGGACCAGTTCCGGCCGAGCCTGCCGATCGGCACGGTCTCCATCGGCGGCGACGGGCCGCGCACCAGCCTGCTGTGCGGCAACTACCACCTGGACCAGGGGCGCCCACACCCCTTGGTGCGCCAGCTGCCGGAGATCATCCACCTGCCGACCCGGCACGGCCGGCACCCCGAACTCAGCGCGGCCGTGCAGCTGTTGGGCGCCGAGCTGGAGAACCCCAGGATCGGCTCGACCGGCATCGTCCCGGCCCTGATCGACTCGTTGCTCCTCTACATCCTGCGGGCGTGGTTCGAGGACCGGCCTGCGGCGACGGCCGCCGGCTGGGCGGCGGCCCTCGGCGACGCGGCCGTCGCCCCGGCGCTCACCGCCATCCACGAGGCGCCGTCCACCGCGTGGACGGTGGAGTCCCTGGCGGGCCGCGTGGGCCTCTCCCGGGCGGCCTTCGCCCGCCGCTTCACCAACCTCGTCGGCGAGCCGCCCATGGCCTACCTCACCCGGTGGCGGATGACCACGGCCGCCCGGCTGCTGCGCGAGTCCGAGGCCCCGCTCACCACCGTCGCCGCCCAGACCGGCTACGGCTCGGAGTACGCCTTCGCCAAGGCGTTCAAGCGCGAGTACGGGCAGGCCCCCGGCGGCTACCGCCGCGAGGCCCGCACGGCGTAGGGCCTGCCCGCCGCCGCCCCCGCCGGGCGCGCCGGAGCGGGGGCGGCGGAGCGGGGGAGGCGGCCTCCCGCCCTGGCGCCGCAGTCCCCCCGCGCGCCCGGACGGTGCGGCTCGGCGGACGGTGCGGCTCAGACCCTGCCGAACAGCTCGATGTACTGCGCGGTGAACAGGTCGCCGCCCTTGTACTGGGCGACCGTGGCCGCCGGGGCGAAGAACGGCCCGTCGGGTCCGGGCAGCTGGCCGACTCCGCCCCGCGGGCCGAGCGGCACCAGCATCGCCGCGTGGGACAGCGGCTGGTAGACCGCCTCGGCCGGCTCGCCCTTCAGCTGGGCGAGGATGTTCCGCGCCACCACCTCGGCGTGCCGGCCCGCGTTGCCCGCCATCTTGGGCTCGGCGACGTCGGTGAGGTCGCCGACCGCGTACACGTGCGGGTGGCCTTCGACGGCGAGGGTCTCGCCGACCCGGACCTGGCCCAGCTCGGTGCGCTCCAGCAGCAGGCCGTCGGCGAGGTAGTCGCTGTTGACCCGCACGCCGTACGCGCGGAACCAGATGTCGGCGGTGATCTCCGCGCCGTCCGTGGTGGCGACGGTGAACTCCCCGGCCCGGCCCGGTTCGGTGGCGGGCTGCCCGGCGAGGCCGGTGCCCAGGCGGAGCCGCACGCCCAGCTCGTCCAGCTGCCGGTGCAGGTCCTCGCGCACCTCGGGCAGGAAGGCCGGGAGCAACCGGTCGGCCGGGTCGAGGACGGTGACGTCCTTCGTCGGCCAGACCTCCTTGATCTCGCCGGCGAGCTCCAGCCCGACCGGTCCGGCGCCGACGATCAGGACCCGGGCGGCGGCGGCCAGTTCCTTGTGGGTCCCGCGGAGGTGCTCCAGCGCCTCGCCGGCGGAGTCGGCGGTGGGCTTGGCCGGGTAGGCGTAGGTCGAGCCGGTGGCGAGCACCAGGTAGTCGGCCTCGACGCGTCGGCCGGAGGCCAGGGTGACGCCGCCGGGGTCCACCGAGGCGGCGCGGTCGCGGATCACCTCGCCCCGGGCGAGCAGCGTGTCGTACGGGAAGAAGATGTTGCCCGCCCAGTCGGGCCGGACGAGCGCCCGCAGCGACCCGACGGCGTTGACGAAGGCGTCGCGCGGGTCGATCAGGACGACGTCGGCCTCGGCGTCGAGCGCCTTGGCCACCGCGGTTCCCCCGTACCCTCCGCCGACCACTACAACGGTACGACTCATGTCCCTTGCCCCCAAGCAGAAAAGAGTTGCAGTTCGCTCCACGAACATATTAGTTCGTTTCGCGAACTGCAACCCCTTCCGGCGAAAAGCCGGGCCTCAGCACGTGTGGCCGGCGCACCCCCCGACGCCTACGCCCGACTCCCCGAAGACCGCGGGCACCTTGTTGTCCAGCACCACCCGGCCGAGCAGGTCGGTGAGCACCTCCCGCTCGCCGGGGGCCAGACCGTCCGGCAGCGCCTCGATCCGGCGGCAGGTCTCGGTGTGGAACTCCTCGGCCAGCGCGGCACCCTCGGGCGTCAGCGCGACCCGCACCGCGCGCGCGTCCTCCGCGCAGCTCTCCCGTCGCACCAGACCGTTGCGCTCGGTGCGGTCGACCAGGCCGGTGAGGCTCGACTTGGCCAGCCGCAGGACCGACCCGAGCTCACCCATCACGAACGACCGCGCCATCAGCACGCAGAGCAGCTGACCCTGCTGCGGCGTGATCCCGTGGTCCCGCGCGGACTCCGTGTACACCGTGTCCACCAGGAACGCCGTCCGCACCAGCGCCCCCACGATCCCGATCCGGTCGTCATCACTCTTGTCCACCCGCCCAGACTAGCAGTCGGGCACCTTACAATTCGCGGTACGAACTATCCGTGACGCAGCCTGCCGCGGTGCGAGAATGACCGCACGGCCGGAGTCCACGCCGCCGAACGGCACGCCCGGTTGCCGGCCTGCGCGCAGAGCCTCACCCCTCCGTCGGGGTGGAGGATCGAGGTCTCCGGCGACGAGATCATCATGACGGCCGGCCGTCCGTGATCCACCAGCGGAACCTGCTGCTCGTCCGCCGCCGGTCCGACGCCTGCCGCCCCGCCGATCCGACGCCCCGCGAGAACACCGACCTCGCCTCGCCCCGCACCGGCAAGCTCCGCAGTCCCGACCTCACCTACGTCCCGATCGCCACCGTCGAGCCGGGCGGCAAGCAGGTGCCCGCCGAACCGCTCCGCCACCCGTCGGCCCGACGGCCGCGAGGCCCGGCCCGCCGCCCTACCGCTTCTCGCCGACGCCCGCCCAGATGCCCACCTGGGAGTCGGTGGACTGCTCGGGCCCGTCGGGGCGCCAGAGCGGCGCGGTGACCAGGCCGGGCTCGGCCAGGTCCAGGCCGTCGAAGAAGCGCAGCACCTGCGCGCGGCTGCGCATGGTCAGCTGTGCGGTGGCGCTGCGGTAGACGGCCGGACCGCGGGAGGCGTCGACGTCGGGGGTGAAGTCGAGAGTGCCGTGCGAGAGGACGAGGCGGCTGCCGGCCGGCAGCGCGTCCACGAGGGTGCGCACGATGCCGTACGGGTCGCGCTCCTCGTCGACGAAGTGCAGCACCGCGACGAGCAGCAGGCCGACCGGCTCGCCGGAGTCGAGCGCCCTGCGCACCTCGGGGGTCGCCAGGATCGCCGCGGGGTCACGCAGGTCGGCCTGGACCACGGAGGTGCTCCCGGCGGCGGTTCCGCTCAGCAGGGCGCGCCCGTGGACCAGCACGATCGGATCGTTGTCCAGGTAGACCACCCGCGCGTCGGGGTTCACCGCCTGGGCGATCTCGTGCGTGTTGCCTGCGCTCGGGATCCCGGTGCCGACGTCGACGAACTGCCGGATGCCCTCGGTGGCGAGCTGTCGCACGGCGCGGCCGAGGAAGGCCCGGTTGGCGACGGCGCTGATCCGCACCAGCGGGCTGATCGCGAGGACCTTCTCCGCGGCCGCGCGGTCGGCGGGGAAGTTGTCCTTGCCCCCGAGGTAGTAGTCGTACATCCGGGCGGGGTGCGGGATCTCCGGACGGAGGTCGGTGGGCGGGCGGGCCTCGTCGCCCTCACCGCCGACGAGCCAGTCCCGGCCGATCTCCTGATAGTCGGTCATCCCCGATACCCCCTGGGTCCGTTCCGGTCATATGCCGGGCAGCATAGGGCATCTGCCGTACACCTACGGAAACAAGGTGGAACCCGGCCGTCCGCCCGCCACGGCGGGGGGACGGCCGGACCCGTACGGCCGCACCGGCCGCGGCGCCTCAGAACGGGAAGCGGCTGCGTCCGTGCTGGATCGAGATCCACTTCACCGTGGTGAACGCGTCGACCGTGGACTCGCCGTTCAGCCGGCCGACGCCCGAGTTCTTCTCCCCGCCGAAGGGCACGATCGCCTCGTCCGCGATCGTGCCGTCGTTGACGTGGATCATGCCGGTCTCGATCCGCTGCGCCACCCGCACGCCGCGCTCGACGTCGGCGGTGTGCACCGCGCCGCTGAGCCCGAACGGGGTGTCGTTGGCGATCCGCACCGCCTCGTCCTCGCCGTCGAACGGCACCACCAGCACCACCGGCCCGAACAGTTCGCGGCGCAGGATCGGCGCGTCGGCCGGCAGGTCGCCGAGGACGACCGGGTCCATCAGGCTGCCGTTGGTCTCGCCGCGCAGCAGCGCCGTGGCGCCGGCGGCGAGCGCCTGGTCGACCTCGGCCCCGATGGCGGCGGCCTGGACGGGGTTGATCAGCGGGCCGATCTGGGTGGCCGGGTCCTTGGGGTCGCCGACCTTCAGGCCGGCGACCTTGGCGACGAACCTGGCGGTGAACTCCTCCGCCACGCTGCGGTCGACGAGGATCCGGTTGGCGGCCATGCAGACCTGGCCCTGGTGGGCGAAGCGGCTGAACACGGCGGCGGCGACCGCGTAGTCGAGGTCGGCGTCGTCCAGCACGATCAGCGCGCTGTTGCCGCCCAGCTCCAGCACGGTCCGCTTGAAGTGCGAGGCGGCGACGGTGGCGACGTGCCGGCCGACCTTGTCGGAGCCGGTGAAGGAGATCACCTTCGGCACCGGGTGCTCGATGAACGCGTCGCCGATCTCGGCGATGTCCGTGACCACGACGTTGAACAGGCCGGCCGGCAGGCCCGCCTCCTCGAAGATCTTGGCGAGCAGGGTGCCGCCGACCACCGGGGTCTCCTGGTGCGGCTTGAGCACCACGCCGTTGCCGAGCGCCAGCGCGGGCGCCACGGCCTTGATCGAGAGGAACAGCGGGAAGTTGAACGGGCTGATCACGCCGACCACGCCGACCGGCAGGCGGTAGAGCCGGTTCTCCTTGCCGTCGACCGGCGAGGGCAGCAGCCGGCCCTCGGCGCGCAGCGCCAGCTGCATCGCCTCGCGCAGCATGTCCTTGGTGAGGGCGAGTTCGAACCCGGCCTTGAGCGCGGTGCCGCCGAGCTCGACCATGATGGCCTCGGTGATCTCCTGCTCGCGCTCCTCGACGATCCGCAGCGCGCGCTCGAAGACCAGCCGGCGGGCGTACGGGTTGGTGGCCGCCCACTCCTTCTGCGCCCGTTCGGCGGCCCGGTACGCCTGGTCGACCTCGTCGACGGTGGCGACCGTGACGGTGGCGATCTTGTCACCGGTGAACGGGTCGACGTCGACGATGTCCCAGGAGCCGCTGCCATTGCGCCACTCGCCGTCGATGTACTGCAGCGCCAACTCGGAAAGGTACGACATCTAAGTCCCTCTCGTGCCGATTCGTGAACGCCCGCGAGCAGTTCGCGATCAGATCTGATCGAGGCTCATCGTACTGAGCGTCTACAGCTCTTGGCGTACGGAGCGAAGAAGTTCCCGTGTCCGGTCGAGGGAGAGACTGTCGGCCAGCAGGCCGTCCATCGCACCGGCGTACTCGGCCACCTCGGCCGGCTTGTCCAGGTAGAGCGCGGTGGTGAACTGCTCCAGGTAGACGATGTCGGGGAGGTCCTGGTCGTCGAAGGTCAGCACGGAGAACGCGCCGCCCTCCGCCCGCAGGCCGCCGAACCCCAGCGGCATCACCTGGAGCACCACGTTGGGCAGTTCGGTCAGCTCCAGCAGCCGGTCGACCTGGGCCCGCATCAGCTCCGGCCCGCCCCAGGGGCGGCGCAGCACGGCCTCGTCCAGCACCGCGAGCAGCCGGGGCGACTGCTCGGCGGTCAGCACCGCCTGCCGCTTGAGCCGCACCTCCACCCGGCGCTCGATCTCCTCCGCCTCGGTGACGTGCCCACCGTGGGTGATCACCGCCCGCGCGTAGTCGGCGGTCTGCAGCAGCCCGTGCACGAACTGGACCTCGTAGCTGCGGATCAGGGTGGCCGCCTCCTCCAGCCCCAGGTAGTTCTGGAACCAGCCCGGCAGGACGTCCCCGTACCCCTGCCACCAGGAGGTGGCGTTGGCGGCGCGGACCAGCCCCAGTACCGAGGCCCGTTCCTGCTCCGCCTCGACGCCGTACAGCGTCAGCAGGTCGGCGACGTCGCGCTCCTTGAAGCCGACCCGGCCGAGCTCCATCCGGCTGATCTTCGACTCGGAGGCCCGGATCGAGTACCCGGCCTCCTCGCGGCTGACTCCCCTCGCCTCCCGGAGCCGGCGCAGCTGTGACCCCAGCAGCAGACGCCGCACCGTGGCACCGCCGCCCGCCTGAGTCGCACTCATCGCCTCAACCTCCGCACCTCGCGCAGCCCCCCGGCCGTCGGCCGCAGTCTTCCATCAGGGACCGACAAACAACAGTCCTCGGTACGCCCCCGCGAACAGCCCGCCCGACGCGGTCCCCGGTGACCCGGCCGCCGTCGGCTTCGTGCCCGGGGCCGACCTGCCGCCCGGACACGCGCGGTAGTTGTCCCGTAGCTGCTCGGATTGCACTCTAGCCGTCGGACGGCCCTCTGGACATCCCCGGATCCCGGTCACCGCAAGCGTTCCAGCCGCATCAGGGCGGGAACGGCGGCCAGGCTCAGGACGAGCAGGAAGATCCAGGGCAGCGCGGTGCCGTGGCCGAGGAGGAGGGTGAGGAGTCCGGGGGCGACGGCCTGGCCGAGGTTCCAGGAGAGCTGGTAGACGGCGAGGTAGCGGCCGCGGCGGGCCGGGTCGGCGAGCGAGACGGAGAGTTCCTCGGCGTAGGGGGTGGAGACGGTCTCGGCGAGGTTGTAGACGGCCATCGCCAGGTAGAGGCCGGCCAGGACGGCCCAGCCGGGGGCGGCGGCCACGGCGGCGAAGAGTCCGAAGGCGACGGCGTTGAGCAGCGCGCCGGCCGCCACCACCCGGGTCGGCCGGAACCGTTCCAGCCGGCGGGCGACGGCGCTCTGGGTGAGCACCACCTGGACGCCGTTGAGGACGAGCAGCGAGCCGGCCACCCAGGCCTCCCGGTGCAGGCCCTCGACCAGGTAGACGGCGAGCAGCATGCTGATGATCATCGAGCCGAAGACGAAGGTGAGGTTGACGGCCACCAGCAGCAGGTACCGCCGGTCCCGGAGCACCGCCCGGTAGCCGCCGCGCTCGCGGGCGGCGGGCGCCACGCCCCGGGCCGCCCCCGCGGCCCCGTCCGGGCCCCTCCCCGGGGCCGCATCGGCCGCCGGGCGCCAGGAGGCCAGCATGACCGAGGCCAGGGCGAAGCTGACCGCGTTGAGCACCACCAGCGCCCGCAGCCCGCCCGTGCCGCCCCCGGCCACCAGGACGGCGCCCAGGGCCCCGCCGAGCCCCATCCCGGTGTTGCGCAGGGTCTGGACGAGCGCGAACCAGCGGGTCCGCTCGCCGTCGGCCGAGGCGAGCACCACCAGCCCGCTGCTGGACGTCCAGTAGCCGACGTGCCCGATCTGGGCCAGCAGGCAGACCAGCACGATCTGCCACAGCTGCCCGGCGACCAGGTAGCCCGCGAAGGCGACGGCGGAGAGCGCGTTGCCGCAGACGGCCGTGGTCCGGGCGCCGTAACGGTCGATCAGCGGGCCGACGACGATCGCGGTGGGCAGCGCCAGCAACCGGGCGGCGGAGACGGCGGCGCCGATCGCCGCCACGGTGAGGGAGGTGGTGCGGGCGAAGTAGACGAGGGTGAAGGCGAGGATCAGACCGGTGCCGAGGCTGTCCACGAGGTGGGCGGCGATCAGCCGGTGGCGGCCGGTGGTGACGGGGAGTCCGAGGCGGTCCCGGAGTGCGACAGGCACAACGGTGGTGGTCATGGGCCGAGCCTTTCGGCGATGATCGACCGCGCCCAGAGATTCGACCCTGTTCGAATCCTCACCGCTCGCTCCCCGCTCCCCGCCGGAGGACCTCGTGCTCACCCTGGACTTCTCCGCCCAGGACGTCGCCGCCACCCGGTTCGCGTGCTCGCGCCTCCTGGAGGTGGTGACCAGCGTCCAGGTCCTCAAGGACCCGGGTGCCAAGGCCGTCCACCTGCCGTGGGTGCGCCGCACCCGCGAGCGGCTGGCCGCGGCCGGCGTCCGCTACGACCTGCTCTCCCAGCTCGTCCCGATGCCGGCCTGGCACCTGCCCGGCTTCCTCATCCCGATGCCGTCCGCCACCGCGCCCGACCTGGAGACCGAGCTGGCCCTCCTGGCCTCCACCACGCCCGCCGCCGTCCGCACCGGCCTCGCCCCGCTGGCCGAACCGCTGCCCCCGCTGGTCGCCGCGCTGCGGGCCGACCCCGGGGCCGGCATCGCCCGGCTGGTGGCCGAGGTCCGGGCGTACTGGGCGGTGGCCGTCGCGCCGTACTGGCCCCGCATCGAGCGACTGGCGGAGGGCGAGATCCTGTACCGGGCGCGGCGGATGGCGGCGGCGGGGCCGGCGGCGCTGTTCGAGGGGCTGCACCACAAGGTGAGCTGGCGGGACGGCCGGCTGACGCTGGCCCAGCGGCGCTACGACATCGAGGAGCGGCTGGACGCGGGCCGGGGGCTGGTGCTGGTGCCGTGCGCGTTCATCTGGCCCGGCATGGTCTGGCAGAGCGGGAACGCCGGCCAGCCCGGCCTGGTCTACCCGCCCCGGGGCGTGGCCACGCTCTGGGAGACCACCGGCCCCGCCGTCCCCGAGGGGCTGGCCCGGGTCATCGGCCGCACCCGCGCCCGGCTGCTCGCCGAACTCGCCGCGCCCGCCTCCACCACCGAGCTGGCCGCCCGGACCGGCCTCTCCCCCGCCAACGTCTCCCACCACCTCACGGCCCTGCGCGGGGCCGGCCTCACCGCCCGGCACCGCACCGGCCGCACGGTGCTGTACGCCCGCACCGAGGCGTCCGAACTCCTGCTGGACGGCCGGTAGCCGGTGCGACCACGGCGACGGCCGAACCGCCGTGCGGGGGGCACCGCCGCGCGGGAACGCACAGCGGCGCCTGCCCTCTGACTGGTCGGGGAGAGGGCAGGCGCCAGGGACCGCGGTGGCCCGGCGACTCTGGCGGGATGCGGCTCGGTGCAACCCGGCGATGCGGCGCCGGGCGGTTCAGGGGTGCGTCAGACCACCAGCGGGCGGTCGGTCGGCCGGATCGGGGCGGGCAGCGGGGTCTTGCCGCCCAGGTACGCGTCCACGGCCGCGGCGGCCGAACGGCCCTCCGCGATGGCCCAGACGATCAGGGACTGGCCACGCCCGGCGTCGCCGCAGACGTACACGCCATCGACGTTGGTGGCGAAACGACCGTCACGGGCAACATTACCCCGTGCGTCGAGGTCCACGCCCAGCTGCTCGACCAGGCCGTTCTTCACGTCGGTGCCGGTGAAGCCCATGGCCAGGGTGACCAGCTGCGCCGGGAGGGCCCGCGCGCTGCCGGGAACCTGCTCGAACTTCCCGTTCCTGAACTCCACCTCGACGAGGTGCAGCTCCTGCACGTTGCCGTCCTCGTCGCCGCTGAAGTGGGTGGTGGAGACGGAGTAGATCCGCTCGCCGCCCTCCTCGTGCGCGGAGGTGACCTTGTAGGTCATCGGCATGGTCGGCCAGGGCTGGTTGCCGGGGCGGTCCTCGCCGGGCCGCGGCATGATCTCCAGCTGGGTGACGGAGGCCGCGCCCTGCCGGTGGGCGGTGCCGACGCAGTCGGCGCCGGTGTCGCCGCCGCCGATGACGACGACGTGCTTGCCCTTGGCGCTGATCGGGGCCTCGACGAAGTCGCCCTCCTGCACCTTGTTGGCCAGCGGCAGGTACTCCATGGCCTGGTGGACGCCCTTGAGCTCGCGCCCGGGCACCGGCAGGTCACGGGCGGTGGTCGCACCGGCGGCGACGACGACGGCGTCGAAGCGCTCGCGCAGCTGCTGCCCGGTGATGTCCTCGCCCACGTGCACGCCGGTGCGGAACCGGGTGCCCTCCGCCCGCATCTGCTCGACGCGGCGGTTGATGTGGCGCTTCTCCATCTTGAACTCGGGGATGCCGTAGCGCAGCAGGCCGCCGATCCGGTCGGCCCGCTCGTACACCACGACGGTGTGCCCGGCCCGGGTGAGCTGCTGGGCGGCGGCCAGGCCGGCCGGCCCGGAGCCGACCACGGCGACCGTCTTGCCGGAGAGCCGCTCCGGGATCTGGGCGGTGACGCCGCCCCGGTCCCAGGCCTTGTCGATGATGGTGACCTCGACGTTCTTGATGGTCACCGCGTCCTGGTTGATGCCGAGGACGCACGCCGACTCGCACGGCGCCGGGCAGAGGCGACCGGTGAACTCCGGGAAGTTGTTGGTCGCGTGCAGACGCTCGATGGCACCGGACCACTCGTCCCGGTAGGCGAGGTCGTTCCACTCGGGGATGAGGTTCCCGAGCGGGCAGCCGTTGTGGCAGAACGGGATGCCGCAGTCCATGCAGCGGCCGGCCTGCTTGGTGATGATCGGCAGGAGGCTGCGTTCGACGTAGACCTCGTTCCAGTCCCGCAGACGGACGTCCACGGGACGGCGCTCGGCCAGCTGCTTGGGCGTGGTCAGGAAGCCCTTGGGGTCAGCCATGTGCCGCCTCCATCATCTTGCGAGTGGTCTCGGCCTCGGAGAGGCCATCGCGCTCAGCGGCGTCCTTGGCGGCGAGCACTGCCTTGTAGTCGGTCGGCATGATCGTGGAGAAGCGGGAGACACCGCTGCCCCAGTCCGCCAGGAGCTCGGCGGCGACGGTGGAGCCGGTCTCCTCGTAGTGCTGCTGCACGGTCTCGCGCAGCCAGTCCCGGTCGGCGGCGGTGGGGGCCTCGATGCCCACCATGCCGTCGTTGACGTTGGCCGGCCGCAGGTCGAGCACGTAGGCGATGCCGCCGGACATGCCGGCCGCCAGGTTGCGCCCGGTCTCACCGAGGACGACGACCCGCCCGCCGGTCATGTACTCCAGGCCGTGGTCGCCCACGCCCTCGACGACCAGGGTGGCGCCCGAGTTGCGGACGGCGAACCGCTCACCGGCCTTGCCGCGCAGGTGGATCCGGCCGCTGGTGGCGCCGTAGCCGATGGTGTTGCCGGCGATGACGTGGTTCTGCGCGTCGTTGCCGATGGCGGCGGCGTCGCGGGCAGGGCGGACCACGATCACACCGCCCGACAGGCCCTTGCCGACGTAGTCGTTGGCGTCGCCCTCCAGCCGGAGCGTGATGCCGCGGGGCACGAAGGCGCCGAAGGACTGGCCGGCCGAGCCGGTGAAGGTGACGTCGATGGTCCCCTCCGGCAGGCCCTCACCGCGGTACCGCTTGGTCACGTGGTGGCCGAGCATGGTGCCGACGGTCCGGTTGACGTTGCGGATCGGCAGCTGGATGCGGACGGCGTCGCCGTTCTCCAGGGCGTCCTGCGCCAGGTCGATCAGCTGGTTGTCGAGCGCCTTGTCGAGCGCGTGGTCCTGCGTGGTGGTGCGGTGGAGCGAGGCGCCCTCGGGCAGCGCGGGGACGTGGAAGAGCGGGGCCAGGTCGAGCCCGGCGGCCTTCCAGTGGTCGACCGCGGCCTGCGCGTTGATGTGCTCGGCGTGGCCGACGGCCTCCTCGATCGTGCGGAAGCCCAGCTCGGCCAGGATCTCCCGGACCTCCTCGGCGATGAACTCGAAGAAGTTGACCACGAACTCGGGCTTGCCGGAGAACCGCTCGCGGAGCACCGGGTTCTGGGTGGCGACGCCGACCGGGCAGGTGTCCAGGTGGCAGACGCGCATCATGATGCAGCCGGAGACGACCAGCGGGGCGGTCGCGAACCCGAACTCCTCCGCGCCGAGCAGCGCGGCGATGACGACGTCGCGGCCGGTCTTCAGCTGGCCGTCGGTCTGGACGACGATGCGGTCGCGCAGACCGTTGAGCAGCAGGGTCTGCTGGGTCTCGGCGAGGCCGAGCTCCCAGGGACCACCGGCGTGCTTCAGCGAGGTGAGCGGCGAGGCGCCGGTGCCGCCGTCGTGGCCGGAGACCAGGACCACGTCCGCGTGCGCCTTGGAGACGCCGGCCGCGACCGTGCCGACGCCGACCTCGGAGACCAGCTTCACGTGGATGCGGGCCGCCGGGTTGGCGTTCTTGAGGTCGTGGATCAGCTGCGCCAGGTCCTCGATCGAGTAGATGTCGTGGTGCGGCGGCGGCGAGATCAGACCGACACCCGGAGTGGAGTGCCGGGTCTTGGCGACCCACGGGTAGACCTTGTGGCCGGGCAGCTGGCCGCCCTCGCCGGGCTTGGCGCCCTGGGCCATCTTGATCTGGATGTCGTCCGCGTTGACCAGGTACTCGGAGGTGACGCCGAACCGGCCGGAGGCGACCTGCTTGATCGCCGAACGGCGCTCCGGGTCGTACAGGCGGTCCGGGTCCTCGCCGCCCTCACCGGTGTTGGACTTGGCGCCGAGGCGGTTCATCGCGATCGCCAGGGTCTCGTGCGCCTCCAGGGAGATCGAGCCGTACGACATGGCGCCGGTGGAGAACCGCTTGACGATCTCGGAGACCGGCTCGACCTCGTCGACGGAGATCGGGGTGCGGCCGAGGCCGTCCAGCCGGAACAGGCCGCGCAGCGTCATCAGCCGCTCGGACTGCTCGTTCACCCGGTCCGTGTACTGCTTGAAGATGTCGTACCGGCGGTTGCGGGTGGAGTGCTGGAGCCGGAACACGGTGTCCGGGTCGAACAGGTGCGGCTCGCCCTCGCGGCGCCACTGGTACTCGCCGCCGATGTCCAGCGCGCGGTGCGCGGCGGGGATGCCGGAGGCCGGGTACGCCTTGGCGTGCCGGGCGGCGGTCTCGCGGGCGATCTCGTCCAGGCCGATGCCGCCGAGCTTGGTGGTGGTGCCGGCGAAGTAGCCGTTCACCAGCTCCTGGGAGAGGCCGATCGCCTCGAAGACCTGGGCGCCGCGGTAGGAGGCGACGGTGGAGATGCCCATCTTGGACATCACCTTCAGCACGCCCTTGCCGAGCGCCTTGATCAGGTTCTTGATCGCCTTCTCGGGCTCGACGCCCTCGATGAAGACGCCCTGGGCGACGAGGTCCTCGACCGACTCCATGGCCAGGTACGGGTTGACCGCGCCGGCGCCGTAGCCGATCAGCAGGGCGACGTGGTGCACCTCGCGGACGTCACCGGCCTCGACCAGCAGCGACACCTGGGTGCGCTGCTTGGTGCGGATCAGGTGGTGGTGGATGGCCGAGGTGAGCAGCAGCGAGGGGATCGGGGCGTGCTCGGCGTCCGAGTGCCGGTCGGAGAGCACGATGATCCGGGCGCCGTCGGCGATCGCGGCGTCGGCCTCGGCGGCGATCGCGGCGAGCCGGGCGGCCAGGCCCTCGCCGGCGCTGGAGACCTTGTACAGGCCGGACAGCGTGACGGCCTTGAGGCCGGGCTGGTCGCCGTCGGCGTTGATGTGGACCAGCTTGGCCAGCTCGTCGTTGTCGATCACCGGGAAGGTGATGCCGACGGAGCGGCAGGCGGCGGCCTCGGCGGCCAGCAGGTTGCCCTCGGGGCCGAGGTTGGAGAGCAGGGAGGTGACCAGCTCCTCGCGGATGGCGTCCAGCGGCGGGTTGGTGACCTGCGCGAAGAGCTGCACGAAGTAGTCGAACAGCAGGCGGGGCTTCTCGCTCAGCGCGGCGATCGGCGAGTCGGTGCCCATCGAGCCGAGCGCCTCGCCGCCGGTCCTGGCCATCGGCGCGAGGATGACGCGCAGCTCCTCCTCGGTGTAGCCGAAGGTCTGCTGGCGGCGGGTGACCGAGGCGTGGGTGTGCGCGATGTGCTCGCGCTCGGGGAGCTTGGCGAGCTGGATCTGGCCGGCCTCGACCCACTCCGCGTAGGGGTGCTCGGAGGCCAGCGCCGACTTGATCTCCTCGTCGTCGACGATGCGGTGCTCGGCGGTGTCGACGAGGAACATCTTGCCGGGCTGCAGCCGGCCCTTCCGGACGACCTTCTCCTGGTCGATGTCGAGCACGCCGACCTCGGAGGAGAGGACGACCAGGCCGTCCTCGGTGATCCAGTACCGGGCCGGGCGCAGACCGTTGCGGTCCAGCACGGCGCCGATCTGGGTGCCGTCGGTGAAGGTGACGCAGGCCGGGCCGTCCCAGGGCTCCATCAGGTTGGAGTGGTACCGGTAGAACGCACGGCGGGCCGGCTCCATGGTGGCGTGGTTCTCCCACGCCTCCGGGATCATCATCAGCACCGAGTGCGGCAGCGACCGGCCGCCGAGGTGGAGCAGCTCCAGGACCTCGTCGAAGGAGGCCGAGTCGGAGTGGTCCGGGGTGCAGATCGGGAAGATCCGCCCGAGGTCGCCGGGGATCAGGTCGGTGGCGAGCTGGGACTCCCGGGCGGTCATCCAGTTCCGGTTGCCCTTGACCGTGTTGATCTCGCCGTTGTGCGCGACGAAGCGGTACGGGTGGGCGAGCGGCCAGCTCGGGAAGGTGTTGGTGGAGAAGCGCGAGTGCACCAGACCGAGCGCGGAGGCGTAGAGCCGGTCCGACAGGTCGGGGAAGAAGGGCTCCAGCTGGCCGGTGGTCAGCATGCCCTTGTAGACGACGGTGCGGGCGGAGAGCGACGGGAAGTAGACACCGGCCTCACGCTCGGAGCGCTTGCGGACGACGAAGGCGATCCGGTCGAGGACGATGCCCTCGACGCCGTCCTTGCTCAGGAAGATCTGCCGGAAGCGCGGCATCACGCTGCGGGCGGTGGCGCCCAGCAGGTCCGGGGTGACCGGGACGTCGCGCCAGCCGAGGACGGTCAGGCCCTCCTCGGCGGCGATGGTCTCGATCTGCGCGACGGCGGCCGCGTCGGCGGCGTCCTCGTCGGGCAGGAAGGCGATGCCGACCGCGTAGGCGCCGGCCGCCGGGAGCTCGAAGGAGGTCCTGGCGCGCAGGAAGGCGTCCGGGACCTGGGTGAGGATGCCCGCACCGTCGCCGGAGTCCGGCTCGGCGCCGGTCGCACCGCGGTGCTCCAGGTTGCGCAGGACGGTCAGCGCCTGCTCGACGACGGTGTGGTCGGCGATGCCGGTCAGCGTGGCGACGAAACCGACGCCACAGGCGTCGTGCTCGTTTCGCGGGTCGTACAGGCCCTGAGCAGCAGGTCGCGCATCCGGAACGAGCGCGTACGGCGGGCGCGCGGCGCCGACCTGGGGCTCGTTGGCGGAGTGCATGGATGCAGACAGCATCGGCTCTCCCGTCGTCGTCTTTCGAAGCTGGTGCAGTAGGGACGACGTTGGCCCTGATGCGATTTCATGCAAGTTACATGATGCCCAAGAACCCGGGAAGCGGAATATCGCGTCCACATCGCGGACTGATCCGCAGGTCAAGGGTGCAATGAGAGGACGTGCAGCAGCGCACGTACCGACGATTGTGCCCGGCGTTCGGCGGCCCGAAACAGGGGCGAAACCCGCACGCCACAGAGGCCGATCATGGCCGCCTGCGAATCCATCCCCAGAGTCGACCGCAGGATGCGAATCATCGGACCCCGAGCCCGAATGGTGAGACTAGGCAAGGTCGCATCCGGACTTCATGTGCGGAACGTCACGCAGTCGGCCGCATAATCATGCACACTTCCGTACCATGCTACGGCGCCGCCCGCACACCCGCCCAGCCCTCGGGCCGGCCCGCCGGGCCGGCCGAGCGGCCCCGGCGGGCCCGTCAGCCGACCTGCCCGCCGATCAGCCACCCGAGCAGGTACGTCACCCCGGCCGCCGCCCCGCCCAGCACCAGCTGCCGCAGCCCGCTGAACCACCAGCTGCGCGCCGTCACCCGGGCCACCACCGCCCCGCAGGCGAACAGCCCGGCCGCCGACAGCAGCAGGGCCGGCAGCAGCGAGGTCGCACCGAGCAGGTAGGGCAGCAGCGGCAGCAGCGCACCGGCCGCGAAGCAGACGAACGAGGACCCGGCCGCCACCCACGGCGAGGGCAGGTCGTTGGGGTCGACGCCCAGCTCCTCCCGGGCGTGTGTCTCCAGCGTCCGGTCCGGGTCGGCCGAGAGCTGCCGGGCCACCTCGCGGGCCAGCGCCGGATCGACCCCGCGCTCGACGTACAGCTGCGCCAGCTCGGCCAGCTCGCCGTGCGGGTTGCGGCGCAGCTCCCGCCGCTCAGCCTCGATCTCGGCCTGGACCAGCTCGCGCTGGGAGGCGACCGAGGTGTACTCCCCCGCCGCCATCGAGCAGGCACCGGCCGCCAGGCCCGCCAGACCGGTGAGCACCACGGTGCCGCCGGAGACGGCGCCGCCGACGATGCCGGTCATCAGGGCGACGTTGGAGACCAGCCCGTCCATCGCGCCGAACACGGCCGGTCGCAGCCAGCCGCCGTTCACGTCGCGGTGGTGCCCGGCGGCGGGGATCCGGGGGTGGTGCCCGGCCTCGGGGTCGAGGGTGGTCGCGCTCACGGTACTCCGGCCTCCATACGGTCGAATGATCGTCAGTTCGGCTGACGAATCGACCGTAGCCCTCCTGAGCTGGGCATTTCCAGCAAAGCAAGGCTGTCCGAACAAAGCTCCGGCCGCCCTCGCACAGGGTGCGGAGGGCGGCCGGAGTCGATGAACGTCGCAGGTCAGGCGGGGTTCCTGGCGCCCTTCTCCAACCTGTCGAGCTTCTCGGCGAGCGTGTCGGCCGATCCCGCGCCGGGCCTGTCCTCCGACTTGGCGTCGGACGTCGAGCCGGACGTCGAGCCGGGCTTCGAGCCGGTCCTCCCGTCCGACGGCTCGCCGGACGCGCCCTCCGACTCCTCGTCCACGGCCGGGTCCGGGTCCGTCACGGCCGCCGCGGACGCCGAGTCGGGCGCCGTCGGGTCGATGCTCGCGGGGTCCTCGCGGCCGGGCCGCTTCTTCCCCACGATCACGAAGTAGGCGACGGCCCCCACGAAGACCACGACCGCGACCCAGCCGTTGAGCCGCAGGCCGAGCACGTGGTGCGCGTCGTCGATCCGCAGGTACTCGGTCCAGAACCGGCCCACCGTGTACCCGGCCACGTACAGCGCGAAGGCCCGGCCGTGGCCCAGGGTGAACCGGCGGTCCGCCCAGATCACCAGCGCCGCGACACCGACGCACCAGAGCGACTCGTAGAGGAAGGTCGGGTGGTAGATCCCGGTGACCGTCTCGCCGCCGGGCAGCGTCTTCTGGATCTCCAGGCCCCACGGCAGCGTGGTCTCCCGGCCGTACAGCTCCTGGTTGAACCAGTTGCCCCAGCGGCCGAGCGCCTGGGCCAGCGCGATGCCCGGTGCGATCGCGTCGGCGTAGGCGGGCAGCGGAACGCCCCGGCGGCGGGCGCCGATCCAGGCACCGACCGCGCCGAGCGCGATCGCGCCCCAGATCCCGAGGCCGCCCTCCCAGATCTTGAGGGCGTTCCAGGGGTTCTTCCCCTCGCCGAAGTACAGCTGGTGATCGGTGATCACGTGGTAGAGCCGGCCGCCGACCAGGCCGAACGGCACAGCCCAGACGGCGATGTCGCCGACCGTGTGCTTGCCACCGCCGCGGGCGACCCAGCGCCTGCTGCCGAGCCAGACGGCCACGACGACACCGAGGATGATGCAGAAGGCGTACGCGCGCAGCGGGACCGGTCCGATGTACAGGACGCCCCGCGACGGGCTGGGAATGTAGGCGATATCCATGGCAGCTCCGACGCTACAGGGTCCACGGCCTCCGCCGGGCACCCCCAGGGTCACAGATCGGCGCACAGCGCACCGCCGCCCCCTCCGGACGGGGAGGAGACGGCGGTATCCGCACGGGTACGGGTCAGCCGGCGGTCGGGGTGGCGGCCGGGCCGGAGGGGGCGGCCGACGCGCTCGCGGTACCCGGCTGCTTGCCCTGGTTGGCCGCGTCCACCCACTTGGTGAGGTTGGCCGGGGTGATCTCCTCGTTGTTGTACTTGGGGTAGATCGGCTGCCCGTTGAGCAGCACCGTCGGCGTGGACTTGTAGCTGGACTTGTCGAAGTCCTGCTGCACCGCCGACACCCATCCGCTGTACTTGTTGTCGTTGACGCACGCCTCGAACTCCGGAGTGTTCAGCCCCGGCACCTGCTTGGCCAGCTCGATCAGGGTCGAGGTCTTGCCGAAGGCGTCGTCGGTCTCCTGCGGCTGGTTGCGGTAGAGGACGTCGTGGTAGGCGCGGAACTTCCCGGCGTCCTGGGCGCAGCCCAGCGCGTTGGCCCCGTACTTGGAGCCCTTGCCGCCCACCGCCCGGTCGATGAACGAGACGATGTGGTAGTTCCCGACGATCTTGCCCTCGTCCTGCAGCCGGTCGATGGTCTCGGCGAACTCCTTCTCGAAGATCGCGCAGGCCGGGCAGCGCGGGTCCTCGTAGACGGTGAGCGTGGCCGGGGCGTCGGCCGCGCCGACCGGGATGACCAGGTTCTTGTCACCGATGGTGCCGGCGGGGGCGGCGGCGGGGGTCTCGGGCTTGGACCGTTCGTTCTGCACCACCACGCCGGTGACCACCGCGGCGGCGATCACGGCCAGTGCCACCCCGCCGATGATCAGCTTCTTCTTGCGCCGGCCGCGGGCCTCGTCCTCGGCCCGTTCCGCCAGCATCCGCTCGCGGGCGGTGCGCTTGCCTTCTCGGTTCTTCTCGCTCATCAGCCTTGGACATTCCAGGTTCGGGGGTGGGGATGCGGTGCGACGGGGCGGCCCGACGTGCTGTTCAGCTCGCCAGCCAGCCGTCCACCGAGAACTTGGTGCGGGGCCGCCAGATCAGCCACCCGGCCAGCAGCAGGAACCCGGTGTCGCGCAGGATCTCCTGCAGGTACTCGGTCTGCGAGGCGTCCACCGCCCCGCCGCCGCCGAAGCAGCCGCAGTCGATCGAGATGCCGCGCGCCCACGCGGAGGCGATCCCGCCGATGAAGGCGAGCAGCAGCACCGCGGAGACCACGGCGACCAGCCGCACGCCGAGGCCGATCACCAGGAGCAGCGCGAGCGCCAGCTCCAGGAAGGGCAGCGCGTGGCCGACCGGTTTGACCAGGCCCTCCGGCAGGATCTCGTACGCCCGCACCGCCTGCGCGGCCTCGGCCGGGTCGGCGATCTTGGCCAGCCCGGCCCAGCCCCACACCACGGCGAGGCCCAGTCGGGCGGCCGTGCCGATCCACTCCGTCACCGGCCCGGCCATCCGGACAACCCCCTCGGGAAACACCGTCACGTCCTGATGAACCGTAACCAGTGACGCCGGGTTCCTCCATATTCAGGAGTTAAGCCGAAAGAGTGACGTTTATGACGCCCTGTCCGATTGCGCCCTAGCGCGTGTTCGGATCGCAGCCCGGTGGCCGGCCGAGGTCGTAGCGGCCCGCGTCGAGGTCCCGTCGCCCCTCCCGGACCGAGCGGCCGGCCCGTACCACCGCGTCCACCCGGGCCGCCTCCGCACAGACGTGGGCGTCCCGCTCGGCGCGCTCCACACCCCGTTTGGCCAGCGCCGGACCGACCACGCCCTGGGCGCCGAGGGCGGCCCCCAGCACCAGGGCGGCCGCGGCCGCCCGCAGCAGCACGGCTCGCTGGAGACCTGGCACCGGCCGACCCCTTCCGCTCGCTCCGCACCACCGGGGCACGTCGTTCGTGCACTCGTCCCTCCACTCAACGCCGGTCAACCCCCGTTGATGCGTGCACCCGCCGCTGTTCACCCGTTCGGGTCGTCCCCGCCGGGACCGGGAACGCCGACGGCCCGCCGCCCCCGGAATGCGGGGCGGCGGGCCGTCGGTCCTGCGGGTCAGCGCCGGCGGACGCCCTCCGCCAGCTCACCGGCGAGGGCGCGCACGGCGGCCAGGCCGGCCCGCTCGTCCCCGTCCGCGTCCAGGATCCGCTGCACGAACGCCGATCCGACGATCACACCGTCCGCGAACCCGGCCACCTGCGCGGCCTGCTCACGGGTCGACACCCCGAGGCCGACGCAGACCGGCAGCTCGGTGGTGGCCCTGGTCCGGGCGACCAGGTCCTCGGCCAGGTCGCCGACCTGGGCCCGGCTGCCGGTCACGCCCATCACCGCGGCCGCGTACACGAAGCCGCTGCCGGCCGCCGTGACCTCGGCCAGCCGCTTGTCCCTGCTGCTCGGCGCGACCACGAACACGGTGTCCAGACCGTGCTCGTCCGCCGCCTTGCGCCACTCCTCGGACTCCTCCACCGGGAGGTCCGGCAGGATGCAGCCCACCCCGCCGGCCGCGGCCAGGTCGGCGGCGAACCGCGCGGTCCCGTACCGCTCCACCGGGTTCCAGTAGGTCATGACCAGCACCGCCGCCCCGGGGTGCGCGGCCGCGACCTCCTGCACCGTCCGCAGCACGTCCTTGATCCGGACGCCGCCGCGCAGCGCGATGTCGTCGGCCGTCTGGATGGTCGGACCGTCCAGGACCGGGTCGGAGTGCGGCAGGCCGATCTCGACGACGTCGCAGCCGCCCTCGATCAGCGCGTTGACCGCGCGCACCCCGCCGTCCACGCTCGGGAAACCGGCCGGCAGGTAGCCGATCAGCGCCGCGCGGTTCTCCGCCTTGGCCGCGGCCAGGATGCCACTGAGCTTCGAAGCCATGATCACTTACCCCCGTGGGCGGAGCCGGCGCCCGGCTCGTCGTACAGGCCGAAGTACTCGGCCGCGGTGTGCATGTCCTTGTCGCCGCGCCCGGAGAGCGAGACCAGGATCGTGGCCTCGGGCCCGAGCTCGCGGCCCAGCTCCAGGGCGCCGGCCAACGCGTGCGCGCTCTCGATGGCCGGGATGATGCCCTCGGTGCGGGACAGCAGCCGCAGCGCCTGCATGGCGGCGTCGTCGGTGACCGGCCGGTACTCGGCCCGGCCGGTGTCCTTCAGCCAGGCGTGCTCCGGGCCGACGCCCGGGTAGTCGAGGCCGGCCGAGATCGAGTGCGACTCGATGGTCTGGCCGTCCTCGTCCTGGAGGACGTAGGTGCGGGAGCCGTGCAGCACGCCCGGGTCGCCCTTGGTGAGGGTGGCGGCGTGCTTCGGGGTCTCGGCGCCCTCGCCGGCCGCCTCGCAGCCGATCAGGCGCACGCCCGCGTCCGGGATGAACTCGTGGAAGATGCCCATCGCGTTGGAGCCGCCGCCGACGCAGGCGACGACGGCGTCGGGCAGCCGTCCGGTCCGGTCCAGGACCTGCTGCCGCGCCTCGATGCCGATCACCCGGTGGAAGTCCCGGACCATCATCGGGAAGGGGTGCGGCCCGGCGACGGTACCGAACAGGTAGTGGGTGGAGTCGACGTTGGCGACCCAGTCGCGGAACGCCTCGTTGATGGCGTCCTTGAGGGTGCGGCTGCCGGAGGTGACGGACACCACCTCGGCACCGAGCATCCGCATCCGGGCGACGTTGAGCGCCTGGCGCCGGGTGTCCACCTCGCCCATGTAGATGGTGCAGTCGAAGCCGAACAGCGCGCAGGCGGTGGCGGTGGCCACGCCGTGCTGCCCGGCGCCGGTCTCGGCGATGATCCGGGTCTTGCCCATCCGGCGGGTGAGCAGCGCCTGGCCCAGCACGTTGTTGATCTTGTGCGAGCCGGTGTGGTTGAGGTCCTCGCGCTTCAGCAGGACGCGCGCGCCCCCCGCCTCGGCGGAGAAGCGGTGGACGTCGGTCAGCGGGCTCGGCCGGCCGGTGTAGTCCTTGAGCAGCGCGTCGAGCTCGGCGGTGAAGGCCGGATCGGCCTTCGCCTTCTCGTACTCCTCGGCGACCTGCTCCACGGCGGCGACGAGGGCCTCCGGGATGAAGCGGCCCCCGTACGCGCCGAAGTAGCCGCGTGCGTCCGGCACCTCGGCGCCGGGCAGGTAGTCCTTGGCGGACTTGTCGGACATGGTGAAGTCCTTCGGGAACTCGGGAAGATGACGATGGCGAGAGGGACGTCGGAACGGCTGGTCAGCCGTGCGTCCCGCGCCATCGCCGTCCCGGCACCTGCCCGGGCTCGCAGCCGATGACGTACCGCACCCGCCTGCCCAGCACCCGGCGTGCGGGCGCGCGGCAGCCGCGCGGGCGGCAGCCGGGGGCGAGACGGGTGGCGATCTTCATGGCGGCGGGATCAGTCCTTGTGGCGGATCGCGGGGTGGGCACCGGCCGCGACCAGGTCGGCCACGGCGGCGCGCGGGTCCTTGCCCGTCACCAGGGACTCGCCGACCAGCACCGCGTCGGCGCCCAGGTTGGCGTAGGAGATCACGTCCAGCGGGCCGCGCACGCCGGACTCGGCGATCTTGACGACGTTGTCCGGGATGGCGTGGACGACGTTGCCGAAGGTGTTCCGGTCCACTTCGAGGGTCTTCAGGTTGCGGGCGTTGACGCCGATGATCCGTGCGCCGGCGTCCACCGCGCGCGCGATCTCCTCCTCGTCGTGCACCTCGACCAGCGGGGTGAGGCCGATCGACTCGGCACGCTCGATCAGCGACACCAGGGCCGGCTGGTCGAGGGCCGCGACGATCAGCAGCGCGAGGTCGGCGCCGTGCGCGCGGGCCTCCCACAGCTGGTAGGCGGTGACGATGAAGTCCTTGCGGAGCAGCGGGGTGTCCACCGCGGCGCGGACGGCGTCCAGGTCGGCCAGCGACCCGCCGAAGCGGCGCTGCTCGGTCAGCACGCTGATCGCGGCGGCGCCGCCGGCCGCGTAGTCGGCGGCCAGGGCGGCCGGGTCCGCGATCGCGGCCAGGGCGCCCTTGGACGGGCTGGAGCGCTTGACCTCGCAGATCACCCGTACGCCGTCGCCCTTGAGCGCGGCCACGCCGTCCTTGGCGTCCGGGGCCTTGGCGGCGAGCTCCTTGAGCTCGTCCAGCGACACTCGGGCCTGCCGCTCGGCGAGGTCCTCACGGACCCCTTCGATGATCGAGTCGAGCACACTCACGCCAAGCGCCCCCATCATGTCTGCTAGTTCTGCTAGCGAGGAGCCGGACGGCCAGTGGGCCTCCGGCCCTTCGATGGTATCGGCAAGGGGGGGCGCCCAGCGCATCCGCCCAGCGCGCGTCTCGCGGAGCGGACGCCCCCGGGCCCCCTCCGAACTGCGGTTTCACGGCTCCTCCACCCCCGCTCTCCGTGCCCCGGACGGGCCGGACCGGCTCGGGACCGGCGCGGGGTCCTCAGACCAGCGGCGGGGCCAGCCCTGCGCCGATCGGCAGGTTGCGCACCACCGTGAAGACCAGCACCAGCAGCCCCACCAGCACCCAGCGCCGCGCCCCGAGCGCGAGCCGGGGCACCGGCACACCGCGCGCCGCCGACCAGATCCACCGCAGCCAGAGCACCGCCAGCACGGCGAAGAGCAGCACCGCCACCGCGTTGTCGTGCAGCGCACCGCTCAGGTCCCCGTGGGCCAGCGCGTGGACGCAGCGCAACCCGCCGCAGCCGGGACACCACCAGCCGGTGGCCGCGAGGAACGGACAGTCCGGGTAGTGCCCGGGGGCGTTCGGGTCGACCGCGGCGACGTACCCGGTGGGGACGGCCACCGCGACCAGGGCGGTCAGCGGCGGCACCAGCCGGCGCGGCCCGGACGACCGGGCGGTGGCGGCGGAAGCGGTGGGAGCGGCGTTCACGCCCACGATTGTGCCCGCCCGGGCCTCCCGCCAGAAACGAAACGGCGGGCGTGGCGCCCGCCGTTCACGCAGTACCGGGAGTTCCTCAGGCAGCGACCAGCGCGGCCTGCTCCTCGGAGGTGTACACGTTGGTGCTGGGCTGCTGGCCCATGCCCGCCATCGCCATGGCCTTGCCCACCACGGCACCGAGCAGGACGACCGCCAGGCCGGCCCAGACCAGCAGCACCGACGGCAGGATCATGGCGACGCCCGCGATGCCGAAACCGATGAAGGAGATGGTCACGCCGGTCCAGGCGGCGAGGGTGTGACCGTGTGCTGCTGCTGCCATCTGATGGTGCTCCTAGGCTCTCGGGTCCCGGCCGGGCCTGCGGGCCCCTGGCGGGTTGACGGTTCCATTGTGCCGGGCCACACACGGGTGCCCCAAAGGGGGTGGAGGGTCTATCGCGTCACAGCGCGCGCCGTGCGCCGGCCGGTCAGCCGGCGGTCGGGTCCTCGCCCCGGTCCAGCGCCTTCCACAGGTCGGCCGGACTCTCCGCGGCCGCGGTCCTCCGCGACACCGGCGCCCTCCCGGTCGGGGCCTCGTAACGGCTGCCCATGGCCGGCCAGCCGCGCCCGAACCGAAGGGTGAGCAGCCCGGCCAGTGCCAGCAGCAGCCCGCCGGCCAGCGCCACCCACGGCCATCCGGTGTGCCCGACCCCGGTCGCGGCGGAGCCGGTCAGGGCGAGCTTGCGGGCCGCCTCGCCGTCCAGCGCCGCGGTGTCCCCGGCGCCCGCCACGGCGGCCGCCGCCGCGCCGAGCCCGGCCAGCAGGGTCAGGGCGCCCACCGCGAGCCGCCCGGCGCCGCGCACAGCGAACACCGCGACCGCAGCCGCCAGCGCCACCAGCGCCAGCCCGGCGGGCAGTTCGGAGATCCTCCCGCCGGTGACGGAGACCTCCAGGGTGCCGGCCAGGCCCTCGGCCCAGACGCGGCCGGCGGCGGTCAGCACCAGGACCGCGCCCAGCGCGGTCAGCAGCAGCATCAGGCCGAGCGTCCGCCGCCCGGCGCCGCCCTTCGCGGGGACGGGCTCGGTCTCGGTACGGGACTGGGTAGGAACGCTCACCCGTCCACTATCCCTGACACCACGCGCCGGACCTACGCCGGGTCGACCGGGAAGTCGTCGGTCGACAGCACCAGGGTCCGGTCCGCCGACGGCAGGAACACGTCGTTGCCGAAGGGCACCCGCTCCGCCTCCCGGTAGCCCCCGGTGCGCTGCGGGGCACTGTGCACCGTGCAGACCGCCTCGGCCTGGTCCACCACGACGTACAGCGGGATCCCGCACCCGCCGTAGGTGCGCACCTTCGTCACGTGGTCGTGGTCCCGGCCGGACGGCGGCACGACCTCGATCACCGCTTCGAGGTCGTGCCACGCGAACCGGCCGCGGCCGTTGCGCTCGGCGCCGGGGGCGACGACCGTCAGGTCGGGGGCGTAGCCGGAGCGGGCCGAGGGGAAGTCGACCATGGCGTCCGCGAGAACGGTGCCGCGGCCCGCGAGCTGCTGCTCCAGCTGCGCGGCCGCGCTGCGCACGACGGCCCGGTGGCTCTCCCCCCGGGGCGTCATGATGATCTTCCCGTCCGTGATCTCCACCCGGTACCCGCGCGGGAGGTTCACGCCCTCCAGCACGTCCCAGGCCGATCCGGCACCCTGGTCCTGCGACATCCCGGCTCCTTACGGCGGCTCACACCGCCGGCGTGCGCAGCGTATTCGCCGTGGCCACCGCGCGCAGGACGGCGGCCGCCTTGTTGCGGCATTCGGTGTCCTCGCCGTGCGGGTCGGAGTCGGCCACCACGCCGGCGCCGGCCTGGACGTACGCGGTGCCGTCGCGCAGGACCGCCGTCCGGATCGCGATCGCGGTGTCGGAGTCCCCGGCGAAGTCCAGGTAGCCGACGCAGCCGCCGTACAGGCCGCGGCGGGTGGGCTCCAGCTCCTCGATGATCCGCATCGCGCGCGGCTTGGGCGCCCCGGAGAGGGTGCCGGCCGGGAAGCAGGCGGTGAGCACGTCGAAGGCGGTCCGGCCCTCGGCGACCCGGCCGGTCACGGTGGAGACGATGTGCATGACGTGGCTGTACCGCTCGATGTGCATGAAGTCGACGACCTCGACGCTGCCCGGCTCGCAGACCCGCCCGAGGTCGTTGCGGCCGAGGTCGACCAGCATCAGGTGCTCGGCCCGCTCCTTGGGGTCGGCGAGCAGCTCGGCGGCCAGGTCGCTGTCCTCCTGCGGGGTGGCGCCGCGGTGCCGGGTGCCGGCGATCGGGTGCAGCATCGCCTCGCCGTCGGTGACCTTGACCAGTGCCTCCGGGCTGGAGCCGACCACGTCGAAGCCGCCCTCGGCGCCGCCGTCCGGCCCGGGGAACCGGAACAGGTACATGTACGGGCTGGGGTTGGTGGTGCGCAGGACGCGGTAGACGTCGAGCGCGGAGGCCGGGCAGGGCGCCTCGAACCGCTGCGAGGGCACCACCTGGAAGGCCTCGCCGGCCCGGATCCGCTCCTTGATCTCCTCCACCGCGGCCCGGTAGGGCTCCCCGCCGAACGGCGAGCGCACCTCGCCGGGGCCGGTCGGGGTGAAGGTGGCGAGGCCGGGGTCGACCGGCTTCAGCAGGTCGGTCTCCATGGCGTCCAGCCGGGCGACCGCGTCCGCGTACGCCTCGTCGACGCCGCTGGCCAGGTCGTTGTGGTTGACGGCGTTGGCGATCAGCAGCACCGTGCCGTCGGCGTGGTCGAGCACGGCGAGGTCGGTGGCGAGCAGCATGGTCAGCTCGGGGAGCTTCAGGTCGTCCGGGTTGAGGTCCGGGAGCTTCTCCAGCCGGCGGACCACGTCGTAGCCGAGGTAGCCGACCAGGCCGCCGGTGAGCGGCGGGAGGCCGTCGTCGGCGCTGCGCGGGGTGTGCAGGGTCTCCAGCGCGGCGCGCAGCACCTCCAGCGGGTCGCCGGTGGTGGGGATGCCGACCGGCGGGGCGCCGTGCCAGCGGGCGCCGCCGTCCGGGCCGACGGTCAGCGCGGCCTCGCTGCGGACGCCCACGAAGGAGTAGCGGGACCAGCTGCGGCCCTGCTCCGCGGACTCCAGCAGGAAAGTGCCGGGGCGCTCGGCGGCCAGGCTGCGGTAGAGACCGATCGGGGTGAGGCCGTCCGCGAGGAGCCTGCGGGTGACCGGGATGACCCGGGTGTCGACGGCGAGTTTGCGGAAGGCTTCGAGGTCCATGGCGGGCGGCACCTTACGGAAGTGGGGTGGGGGTGGTCAGCCGAGGGGGAGCACGTCGGCGTCGAAGCAGGTGCGGTCGCCGGTGTGGCAGGCCGCGCCGGTCTGGTCCACCTTGACCAGCAGGGTGTCGCCGTCGCAGTCCAGCGCGACCGACTTCACCTGCTGGACGTGGCCGGAGGTGTCGCCCTTCACCCAGTACTCGCGGCGGCTGCGGCTCCAGTAGGTGCAGCGGCCGGTGGTGAGGGTGCGGTGCAGCGCCTCGTCGTCCATCCAGCCGAGCATCAGCACCTCGCCGGTGTCGTACTGCTGCGCGACAGCCGGGAGCAGGCCGTCCTCGGTGCGCTTGAGGCGCGCGGCGATCTCGGGGGCGAGGGCGGTGGAGCCGGGGGCGGCGGGTGTGATGGACATGGGGCCATTGTGTCAGTCCGGTCCGCTCGCGACGCCCGCCGTCCGGATCCCGGCCGCCGCCGCGGGCCGGGCCCGGACGGTCCGCCCGGAGGCCGGGGAACGCCCTGCCGACCGGGCCGGCCCGGGCCCGGTCCGCGGGACGCCGCCCGAGGTCCGGGCCCGGATCGGACGAGTTGTGCCAACCGGCTGCCGACCGGCACCGCTCTGGGCCATCCTCGTGCCCATGACCACCGAGCCGCCCGCCGCCGAGCCCCCGGGCACCGACCGTCCGAGTACCGACCGTTCGAGCCGCGACCGGCCGGGTGCCGGCGCGCCGGGGGCCGGCCGTCCCGGCACCGGGCCCGCCGCCGGGCCGTCGCGGGGGCTGCTGCTCGCCGTCGTGGCGGTGCTGGCCGTCCTGCTCGCGGTGGTGGCCACCGTGCTGCTCTGGCCGGAGGAGAAGCCGGCCGCCCAGCCGCCCCCGCCCTCCCCCGCCACGACCTCCCCGAGGCCCACGCCCACCCCCACCCCGACCCCCACGCCGACCCCGACCCCGACGCCCACCAAGGTGGTCCCGTACACGTTCTTCACGGTCGGCACCTGTTTCGACCACCCGCAGCTCAGCAGGACCATCACCAAGCCGGAGGCACGGCCCTGCGAGGGCCGGCACGACGGCGAGGCGATCGCCGACCTGCTGCTCCCGGAGGGTCTGAGCGGCGACTACCAGATCGCCAACGCGATGCGGGACGGCTGCAAGGAGGCGCAGGCCGCCGCCGAGGCCCGCCAGGGCGGCGGCGGCCCGTACTACAGCTACCCCGTGGGTCCGACCAAGACCTTCTACCAGCAGGGCTGGCGGGACTACACCTGCACCCTGACGGCGAGCAACCGCCTCGACTCCACCAAGCTCACCGGCAACCTCCGCCCGTGAGTGCCCGGGTCCCTCACCCGGGGCACGTCATCTGACTAGGCTGGGCGGCATGTCGAACCACGCCCTCGCCGAGCGTCACCGCCTCGCCGAACTGCTGGCCGCCGCCGGGCCGGACGCGCCCACCCTCTGTGCCGGGTGGTCCACCCGGGACCTCGCCGCCCACCTGGTGCTCCGGGAGCGCCGGCCGGACGCGGCGGCGGGCATCCGGGGCGGCCCGCTGGCCGGCCGGACCCGACGGGTGCAGGACGCGTACGCCGACCGCCCGTACGAGGAGCTGATCCGGCTGTTCCGCTCCGGCCCGCCGGTGTTCTCGCTGTTCTCGCTGCCCGGAGCGGACGAGGCGGCCAACACCGTCGAGTACTTCGTGCACGCCGAGGACGTCGCGCGGGCCGGTGCCGACCCCGTGCGCCGGCCGGTGCCGCCCGGCCGGACGGAGGCACTCTGGCGCCGGCTGCCGCTGATCGCCCGGCTGGAGGCCGGCCGCCGCTCCCCCGTACGGCTGGAGCTGCACCGCCCGGACGGCGCGGGCCCGACCGTCGGCCCGTCCGGTTCGTCGACCGTGCGGATCACCGGCGAGCCGGGCGAGCTGCTGCTCTTCGCCTTCGGCCGGGGTGCCCGCGCCGAGCTGGCCGTGGACGGCCCGCCGGACGCCGTCGAGGCCCTCCGCCACGTCCTGCCGCTCCCGTAGGACCTGCCGGCCGAACCGGTGTCGCCGCAGGCCGGGCCCGCCCCGGCTGCGGATGTCAGTGGCGGGGTGCAGACTCGCAGAGGGCCGGGGAGGGGCGCCTCCACGGCCGTCTGAGGGCTGCCCGGCCCCGTCCCGTCGAAGGAGCGCGACACCATGCTCACCACCGACTTCCCCACCGGTTCCCCCTGTTGGATCGACCTCGGCAGTCCGGACCCGGCCGCCGCCGCCGCGTTCTACGGCTCGGTGTTCGGCTGGACCTTCCGGTCGGCCGGCCCGGAGGCCGGCGGCTACGGCTTCCTCCAGTCGGACGGCCGGACGGTCGCGGCCATCGGCCCGCTCACCGAGGAGGGCGCGCAGTCCGCCTGGACGACGTACCTGCGCACGCCGGACGCGGACGCCGCCACCAAGGCCGTCGAGCAGGCCGGCGGCTCCCTCCGCGTCCCGCCCTTCGACGTGATGGACGCCGGGCGGATGGCCCAGCTGACCGACCCGCAGGGCGCCCGGTTCGCGCTCTGGCAGCCCGGCGCGGTCACCGGCCTGGACGTCGTCTCCGAGGACGGCGCGCTGATCTGGGCCGAGCTGCACACCACCGACGTGGACGCCGGGTTCGCCTTCTACGAGCGGGTGTTCGGCTGGCGCCACGCCGACCTCCCCTCCCCCGGCGGTACGTACCGGGTGGTCTCCACCGCCGACGGCGACCAGCAGGACGCCACCTTCGGCGGCATCGCCCCGGTGATGGGCGAGGACCAGGCGACCGCCTGGACCCCGTACTTCGGTTCGTCGGACGTGCCGGCGGTGGTCGCCCGGGCCACCGCGGCCGGCGGCACGGTGCTGATGGGCCCGGAGCACGTCCCGGACGTCGGCGTGCTGGCCTGGCTGGCCGACCCGTTCGGTGCCCCGTTCGCGCTGATCAAGGGCGAGCCGCCGCAGGAGTCCTGACCGGTCCGGCCGGCCCGCCCGACCCTGCGGAGGCGGCCCCCTCGTCCGCCATGTCCGGTACAGGACAAGGAAGTTGACGAACCAAGGGCGCCTCTGCGGGGGCCGCGCGCGACCTTCCCGTACCCCGGCCGCTGCGCTAGCCTCACCAGGGCATCCCCACGGCCGATCCCCCGGCGGGATCGCCGCCCATCCACCGTGCAGCGGAGGACCACGGGTTGAGACCGGCGCAGCCGACGGCACCGAACCACCACCCGGACCACCACCACGCGAACCCCCACCGCCAGGACCCCCGGCAGCCGGACCCGACCGCCCGGCCGGGCCCGCCGGCCGTACGGCCACCGGCGGCACGCCCGCCGGCCCGGGGCTGGCCCGAGGGCACCCTCCTCGCCGAACTGCGCCGCGACGGGTCACCGGCCGCGCTCGCCGCCGAGCAGGACATCCTCCGGCTGGGCACCCGGCGCGTGCACGGCCACGACGAGACCCTCATCCTCTACCAGGACCACGGCCGCTTCGTCCTGCTCCTGCTGGACGGCTTCGCCAAGGCCACCGTCGAGGACACCGCCGGCACGCCCGTCCTGCTCGACGTCCGCGCGTACGGGGACATCGTCGGCGAGGCCGCCGCCCTCGACGACCGCCCCCGGTCCGCCACGGTGAGCGCCGCCGGTCCGGTCACCGTCCGCCGGATCTCCCAACCCGACTGGCTGCACTGGCTCGGCACCCACCCGGTCGCCGGCATCGCGCTGAGCCGCTGCCTGGTGAACCGCAGTCGCACCGCCACCCGCCGCCTGGTCGGCCTCGCCTCCGAGCAGGTCGTCAACCGGCTCGCCCACGACCTCGCCGACCTCGCCCGGCGGTACGGCAGCGCCGGCCCGCGCGGGATCACCGTCCGCCCCCGGCTGACCCAGGTCGAGCTGGGCGCCCTGATCGGCGCCGGAGAGCGGCGGGTCCACCACGCCCTGCACGAGCTGGCCGACCGCGGCCTGCTCCGGCTCGGCCGCCGCAGCACCGTCGTCCTGTCGCTGCCCGGGCTGCTCGCCGTCGCCGCCGAGGGCGAACCGGGCCGCTGACCCGCAGAGGATCGCCGCCCGGCCGAGATCCGGTCACGGAACCCTTGCGAAGCCCCCGAACCCGTCCTGCGACGGGTTCGGGCCGCCGCCGGCGCGCTCTACTACGCCCCGGGCCCGCCCGCGGGGCCCGTGGTGCGGACCGCTCGTACGGAAAGGGCGCTCATGTCTTCGATCCCGGTGACCGTGGTGGGTCCACGATCCTCCGGCAAGACCGTGTACCTGGCCAGTCTCTTCGCCAGGCTCTCCCAGCAGGACCCCGGACTCGGCTTCTCGGTGACCCTGCCGCTCGGCCAGTCCCAGCAGCTCAACGCCGTCTACGAGCAGGTCGTCGGCCCGGGCGACTGGCCGATCCCCTCCACCCCGGCGGACTTCCCGGTCTGGGACTTCACCTGCACCGTCAGCACTCCGGCGCGGCGGCGGCTCACCCCGTTCGCCGTCTCCTACGTCGACTACAGCGGCGAGCTCCTCACCCAGGGGGACCTGTACCCGGAGTCGCTGGAGAAGCTCGACCGGCTGATGACCGCCTCGCCCTTCCTGCTGATCCTGCTGGACGGCGAGAGGGTTCTGCGCTTCCTGGCCGGCGACAACCGGCTGATCAGCGAGTACCGGCCCGTCTTCAGCCACCTCGGTGCCAACCAGGACGCGGTGGTCCACTTCGTCCTGACCAAGTGGGACCTGCTGGAGGCGGCCGGCCACACCCTGGAGCAGGTGGCCGACCGGCTCTGCGCGACGCGGGAGTTCCGGCTCTTCGTCGACGGCCGACGCGCGTTGCAGGGCGACGGCGGCGTGATCCGGCTCATCCCCGTCAGCTCGGTGGGCCGCGGCTTCGCCCGCCTCGACGAGAACGGCCACGTGGTCAAGACGCCCGGCGCCCGGCCCGACCCGCTCGACGTCGAGGTGCCGTTCATGGCCGTCGTGGTGGACCTCTTCACGACCGAGCTGAGGAAGTACACCCGGGCCCGGGAGAACCCCGCCGTCCGTGCGCCGGGGAACTCCGAGGGCCTGCTGCGGATCTTCCGGCGGGTCAGCGCCGGCATGCCGCTGGTCCGGGCGTTCCTCGCCACCCGTGCCACCAGGAACCCGCTGCTGAAGACCGCCGGCGAGGTCGTCGTCGACGCCCTCGCCGAGTACGTCGACGAGCAGGCGCGGCGCCACGGCCGCCGGATCGAGGAGAGTGCCGCCCAGCTGCGCCGGGCGGTCGAGCAGGCCGCCACCGACCAGCAGGCACTGGTCCGCATCGCCAAGGCGTTCCAGGCCCGGCTGGAGGAGTTCGAGGACGAGCACCCCGGCTCCCGGCTCGACCTCTGGACGGCCCGGGCATGAGCGCCGCCGCCGGCACCCGCCGGCAGACGGTCTGGCCGTTCGCCATCGTCTGCGCCCCGACCACCGGCTACGGGCTCGCCGCCGCGCCGGACTTCCTGGTCGAACGCCGCCGGGCGTCCGTCCTCAGCAGCACCGCGGGCGGCAGCCTGAACGGCTCCGCCTCCCTGGTGCAGCTGATCGGCGCCGACGGCGGAAGCTTCTGGCTGCTCTACCGGATGGTCCCGCTGAGCGCCCGGGAGGTGGACCAGGAGGGCGAGGTCGCCCGCAGCGGCAGCCGGATCGCACCCCTGGTCGAGGGGGTGGTCACCCTGGAACGGCCCACCGGCCGGCCCACCGCCGCGTACTTCGACGCGGTGCACGAGCTGGTCCGGGGCTCGGTCCGGAGCTACTTCCTCGCCGACAACCCGCGCCGCCCCGTGGATCCGCTCCCGGGCACGACCGACCTCCCCGGCCCGGCCGAGGGCGGCGAGGAGCTGCCGCTGACCGAACTGGAACCGCGCCGGACGAAGGAGCTCCTGCACGTCGTCGACGTGCCTCTCCCACCCGGGGGGCGGAGCGGGGCCACCGGGCCCGCGCCCGCTCCCGATCCCGCCGGGTCTGCTGCACGGGACCGCGCGGGTCCTGACCTCGGCGGGGCGGGGGCTGATCCTGCTCGGCGGGATCCTGGAGTCGCTCGCGGCCCCGGACCGGTAGCGCCCGCCGGGACGCCGGGGGCTCCGGGCGTCCCGGGCGGATTCGGCCGTCCCGCCCTCGCCGTCATCGGAGCACTGAGCCTGCTGGTGCTCGTCCTGCTGGTGCTGCTCGCCCTGAAGTGACTCCGGGGCGGGCACCCCGGAGTCCCGGGGCGCCGGGTGCCCGGCCCGCCCTCAGCGGACCGGCTGCCCGGCCTCCCGCAGCGCGTTCTTGACCTCGCCGATCCGCAGGTCGCCGAAGTGGAAGACGCTGGCGGCCAGCACCGCGTCCGCACCGGCCTCCACCGCCGGGGCGAAGTCGGCGAGCTTCCCGGCGCCGCCGGAGGCGATCACCGGCACCGAGACGGTCTTGCGGACGGCCCGGATCAGCTCCAGGTCGTACCCGTCCTTGGTGCCGTCCGCGTCCATCGAGTTGAGCAGGATCTCGCCCGCGCCCAGCTCGGCGGCGCGCCCGGCCCACTCGACGGCGTCCAGGCCGGTGCCCTGGCGCCCGCCGTGCGTGGTGACCTCGAAGCCCGACTCCGTCTCGGTACCGGGCGGGCAGCGCCGGGCGTCGACCGAGAGGACCAGCACCTGACGGCCGAACCGCCGGGCGATCTCCCGGACCAGCTCCGGCCGGGCGATGGCCGCGGTGTTGACGCCGACCTTGTCGGCGCCGGCCCGGAGCAGCTTGTCGACGTCCTCGACGGCGCGGACGCCGCCGCCGACGGTGAGCGGGATGAAGACCTGCTCGGCGGTGCGGCGCACCACGTCGTAGGTGGTCTCGCGGTCGCCGGAGGAGGCGGTGATGTCGAGGAAGGTCAGCTCGTCCGCACCCTCGGCGTCGTAGAGCTTGGCCATCTCGACCGGGTCGCCGGCGTCCCGCAGGTTCTGGAAGTTGACGCCCTTGACCACGCGGCCGGCGTCGACGTCCAGGCAAGGGATGACACGTACTGCGAGGGTCACTGCTGTCTGCCTTCCAGAGTCTTGGCGAGCCCGGCACGATAGGCGTCGATCTCGACCTCGACCATCATCCGGGAGTCGACCAGGCCCTCGACCACCACCATGGTGGCGGCCGGACGGACCGTGTCGAAGAGGAACTTGTGGGCGCGGCCGGCCTCGGAGCAGTCCCGGGCGTGGGTCACGTACATCCGGGTGCGGACCACGTCCGCGAGGGTGAGGCCGAACCGTTCGAGGGCCTCGCGCGCCGTCCCGAAGGCGGCGAGCGTCTGCCCGTACGGGTCGCCCTCGTGGTGGACGACGCCGTCGACGTCGAGGGCGGTGGCGCCGGACACGAAGAGGAAGTCCCCGGCCGCGACGGCTCGGGAGAAGCCGAACTCCTCCTCCTGGGGGAAGGAGCCCGGTACTCGGTCGAGCCGCCGCGCGGCCGGGGGTTCGCTCATCGGGACACTGCCTCCAGGGCCTCTTCGAGGGTGAACTTCTGCTCGTAGAGTGCCTTGCCGACGATCGCGCCCTCGACTCCCTCGCCGACCAGCGTCGCGATCGCCCGGAGGTCGTCCAGCGAGGAGACACCGCCGGAGGCGACCACGGGGCGGTCGGTGGCGGCGCAGACGTCGCGCAGCAGCTGCAGGTTGGGGCCGGTCAGGGTGCCGTCGCGGTTGACGTCGGTGACCACGTACCGGGCGCAGCCCTCGGAGTCGAGGCGGGCCAGCACGTCGAAGAGCTGTCCGCCGTCGCGGGTCCAGCCGCGGCCGCGCAGGGTGGTGCCGACCACGTCCAAGCCGACGGCGATCTTGTCGCCGTGCTCGGCGATGACCTTGGCGACCCACTCCGGGCTCTCCAGGGCGGCGGTGCCGAGGTTCACCCGGGTGCAGCCGGTGGCGAGCGCGGCGGCCAGCGACTCGTCGTCGCGGATGCCGCCGGACAGCTCGACCTTGATGTCGAGGGCGGCGGTGACCTCGCGGAGCAGCTCGCGGTTGGAGCCGGTGCCGAAGGCGGCGTCGAGGTCGACCAGGTGAAGCCACTCGGCGCCGGCGCTCTGCCAGGCGAGGGCGGCGGCGAGCGGCTCGCCGAAGGAGGTCTCGGTGCCGGAGGCGCCCTTGACCAGGCGGACGGCCTGGCCGTCCCGGACGTCGACGGCGGGGAGCAGTTCGAGGCGGCTCATAGTGTTGGCAACTCTCAGATCGTCAGAGGGTGCTGACCCAGTTGGTCAGCAGGGCGGCGCCGGCGTCGCCGGACTTCTCCGGGTGGAACTGGGTGGCCCAGAGCGGACCGTTCTCGACGGCCGCCACGAACGGCTCGCCGTGGGTGGCCCAGGTCACCAGCGGGGGGTTGATCCGCGCGCTGTGGACCTCCAGCTCCCAGCTGCGCACCGCGTAGGAGTGCACGAAGTAGAAGCGGGTGTCGGCGTCGAGGCCGGCGAACATCCGGCCGTCCGCGGGGGCGTCGACGGTGTTCCAGCCCATGTGCGGGACGACCGGCGCCTCCAGCGGTTCCACGGTGCCCGGCCACTCGTCGCAGCCGGCGGTCTCGACGCCGTGCTCGACCCCCCGCTCGAAGAGGATCTGCATGCCGACGCAGATGCCCATGACGGGGCGGCCCCCGGCGAGCCGGCGGCCGATGATCCAGTCACCGCGGACGGCCCTCAGCCCGCGCATGCAGGCCTCGAAGGCGCCCACGCCGGGGACGAGCAGGCCGTCCGCGTCCATCGCGGTCCGGAAGTCGGACGTGACGGTGACGTTCGCCCCGGTGCGCTCCAGGGCGCGCTGGGCCGAGCGGAGGTTGCCGGAGCCGTAGTCGAGCACGACGACGTTCTTGCCCATGTTCAGGTGTCCAGTCTTTCGGTCGCTCGACGGATTACAGGCGCATCAGGCCGGAGACGAGACACATCACCGAGCCGAGCGCGAGCACCACGATGACGCCCTTCGGGATCTTCTGCTTCCAGAACGAGATCACGCCGCCGGCCAGGAAGAGGCCGACGAAGAGAAGGACGATCGCAGACTTGCTCACAGCGCACCCTTGGTCGACGGGAGGATGCCGGCCGCGCGCGGGTCGCGCTCGGCGGCGTAGCGCAGCGCCCGGGCCAACGCCTTGAACTGGCACTCCACGATGTGGTGCGCGTTGCGCCCGTACGGCACGTGGACGTGCAGGGCGATCTGCGCCTGGGCCACGAAGGACTCCAGGATGTGCCGGGTCATGGTGGTGTCGTAGGTGCCGATCATCGGCGCCATCGTCTCCGGCTCGGTGTGCACCAGGTAGGGGCGGCCGGAGAGGTCGACGGTGACCTGCGCGAGCGACTCGTCCAGCGGCACGGTGCAGTTGCCGAACCGGTAGATGCCGACCTTGTCGCCGAGCGCCTGCTTGAAGGCGCCGCCGAGGGCGAGGGCGGTGTCCTCGATGGTGTGGTGGGTGTCGATGTGCAGGTCGCCCTCGGTCTTCACGGTGAGGTCGAAGAGTCCGTGCCGGCCGAGCTGGTCCAGCATGTGGTCGTAGAAGCCGACGCCCGTGGAGATGTCGGTCTTCCCGGTGCCGTCGAGGTCTATCTCGACCAGGACCGAGGTCTCCTTGGTGGTGCGTTCGACGCGTCCGATGCGGGTCATGCGGGGTTACAGCTCCTTGATCACTTTGGCGACGGCGTCCAGGAAGGCGTCGTTCTCGGCGGGGGTGCCGGCGGTGACGCGCAGCCACCCCGGGACGCCGTTGTCACGGACCAGGACGCCGCGGTCGAGGATGGCCTGCCAGACGGCGTGGGTGTCGGCGAAGCGGCCGAACTGGACGAAGTTGGCGTCCGAGTCGGTCACCTCCAGCCCGAGCCCGCGCAGGGCGTCGACCAGCCGGTCGCGCTCGGCCTTGAGCCGGCCGACGTAGCCGAGCAGGGTGTCGGTGTGTTCCAGGCAGGCCAGCGCGGTGGCCTGGGTGACGGCCGACAGGTGGTAGGGCAGGCGGACCAGCTGGACCGCGTCCACCACCGCCGGGTCGGCGGCCAGGTAGCCCAGGCGCAGCCCTGCGGCGCCGAAGGCCTTGGACATGGTGCGGGTGACCACCAGGTTGGGGCGGCCCTCGATCAGCTCCAGCAGCGAGTCCCGGTGCGAGAACTCGACGTACGCCTCGTCGACCACCACCAGGCTGGGCCGGGCGGCCTGCGCGGCCTCGTACAGCCGCAGCACGACGTCGGCCTCGACGGCGGTGCCGGTCGGGTTGTTCGGCGAGCAGACGAACACGACGTTCGGCCGGTGCTCGGCGATGGCGGCGACGGCCGCGTCGAGGTCGATGGTGAAGTCCTCGTTGCGCGGCCCGGAGATCCAGCCGGTGCCGGTGCCCCGGGAGATCAGGGCGTGCATCGAGTAGGAGGGCTCGAAGCCGAGCGCGGTGCGGCCGGGGCCGCCGAAGGTCTGCAGCAGCTGCTGGAGCACCTCGTTGGAGCCGTTCGCGGCCCACACGTTCGCCCGGGCGACCGGGAAGCCGGTGGTGCGGGTCAGGTAGGCCGCCAGGCCCTCGCGCAGCTCGACCGCGTCCCGGTCCGGGTAGCGGTTGAGGCCGCGGGCGGCCTCGGCGACCCGTTCGGCGATCCGGGCCACCAGCTCCTCGGGGAGCCGGTACGGGTTCTCGTTGGTGTTCAGCTGGACGGGCACGTCGAGCTGGGGCGCGCCGTACGGGGACTGCCCGCGCAGCTCGTCGCGGATGGGAAGGGAGTCGATGGTGCTCACGCGCCCGGCACACTCCAGTCGAATCGGGCCTTGATCGCGTCGCCGTGACCGGGCAGGTCCTCGGCGTCCGCCAGGGTGACGACGTGCGCGGCGATGCCGGCCAGTGCCTCGCGGTCGTACTCGACGACCTGCACGCCGCGCAGGAAGGTCTGCACGGACAGGCCCGAGGAGTGGCAGGCGCAGCCGCCGGTGGGCAGCACGTGGTTGGAGCCGGCGGCGTAGTCGCCGAGCGAGACCGGCGTGTACCGGCCGATGAAGATCGCGCCCGCGTTGCGGACCCGGGCGGCGACCGCGTGGGCGTCCCGGGTCTGGATCTCCAGGTGCTCGGCCGCGTAGGCGTCGACCACCGCGAGGCCCTGGTCGAGGTCGTCGACCAGGATGACGCCGGACTGCCGGCCGCCCAGGGCCTCGGCGACCCGCTCGCTGTGCCGGGTCCGGGTGACCTGCACCTTCAGCTCGGCCTCCACCGCCTCGGCCAGCTCGGGCGAGTCGGTGACCAGCACCGAACCCGAGGTCGGGCCGTGCTCGGCCTGGCTGATCAGGTCGGCGGCGACCTCGCGCGGGTCGGCGCTGTCGTCGGCGAGGACGGCGATCTCGGTCGGGCCGGCCTCCGAGTCGATGCCGATCCGGCCGGCGAAGTAGCGCTTCGCGGCGGCGACGTAGATGTTCCCGGGGCCGGTGACCATGTTCACCGGCTCGCACTCCTCGGTGCCGAGCGCGAACATGGCGACCGCCTGGGCGCCGCCGACCGCGTACACCTCGGTGACGCCGAGCAGCGCGCAGGCCGCCAGGATGGTCGGGTGCACGCGGCCGCCGAAGGCCTTCTGCGGCGGCGAGGTGACCGCGATGCCGCGGACACCGGCCTCCTGGGCCGGCACCACGTTCATCACAACGGAGGACGGGTAGACCGCCAGGCCGCCCGGTACGTACAGCCCGACCCGGTCCACCGGCACCCAGCGCTGGGTGACCGTGCCGCCGGGCACCACCTGGGTGGTGTGCCCCTCGCGGCGCTGGTCGGCGTGCACCGTGCGGGCCCGGCGGATCGACTCCTCCAGTGCGGCGCGCACCTTCGGGTCGAGCGTCTCCAGGGCCTCGGCGAGCTGCTCGGCGGGGACCCGGGTGGTCTCCAGCCGCACCCCGTCGAAGCGCTCGGTGATCTCGATCAGCGCCTGTACGCCCCGATGGTGCACGTCCTCGGCGATCGGCCGCACCGTCTCCAGGGCGGCCGCCACGTCGAACTCGGCACGGGGCAGCAGGTCACGCGGGTCGTCGAGCGAGCCGCGGAGGTCGATTCGAGAGATCACGCCACCCAGTGTAAGGAGTGGCCGGAACGGGCGGCCCCGCATTTCAGTCCGTGATACGAAGAGCGAGACGACCGGGGGAAGCAGGGGGGAACCATGACCGAACGGGCACCCGACGGCTGGACGGTGACCGAGCAGGGGCTCTGGCACGCGTTCCGGCACGGCCGGATCCACGACCTGCGGGTCGGCGTGGCCGAGCAGGACGACCCGTTCGGCGACGCCGACTGGGGGCCCGGGCGCACCGTCCGCGCCGAGGTGCTCTCCCGGCTGTTGCTGGACGGGCCCACCGCCGTCTCCGGCCGGGTCGCCTCGCTCAAGCTGACCGGCGCCCTGATCGCCGGCCCGCTGCGACTGGCCGGCGGCACCATCAGCCACTACGTCGAACTGCACGAGTGCCGGTTCGAGCAGAAGGTCCTGATGTCCGAGGCCGAGGCGGGCACGGTGCGCTTCGTCGGCTGCCTGATCCCGCGCCTGGAGGCCTCCCGGCTCGCCACCTCCGGCGACCTGCACCTGGCCCGCTGCCGCCTCCCGCAGGGGGTCCGGCTCACCGACGCCCGGATCGGCACCGACCTGCTGCTCAACCAGGCCGTGCTCGGCGGCGACCGGTTCGGCCGGGCGCTGTCCGCCGACGGCCTCGCCGTCAGCCAGGACTTCGAGGCCGAGCGGCTGGAGGCCGTCGGCGAGATCAGCCTGCGCACCGCCCGGATCGGCGGCCGGTTCTCGCTGCGCGGCGCCCGGCTGCAGGCCGTCCCGGAGAACCCCAACGCGCTCAACGCCCCGCGAATAACCGTCGGCCACACGCTGTACCTGAGCAGCTCGGCGGACCGGGGCTGGACCGACTCGCAGTCCTACTACGGCTCCGGCTACGGCCAGGTCATCCCGCCCAGCGCCTCCAGCACCCCGTTCCGCGCGTACGGCCGGGTCCGGCTCTCCGACGGCCGGTTCGAGAACGCCTGCCTGATCTCCGGCGCCGAGTTCCACCTCGGGGAGGGGGACGAGCTCGCGCTGCGCCGGATCCAGACCCCCGAGCTGCGGTTCACCTGCCGCACCCCGCCCACCGGGCCGGTCTCGCTCTCCCGCGCACGGATCGGCAACCTGGTCGACTCCCCCGAGGCCTGGCCGCACGGCCGCCACCTGGGCCTCACCGGCTTCACCTACGAGTGCCTGCGCCCGGCCGTGCCGTTCACCGTCCGGCAGCGGATCGCCTGGCTGGAGGGCTCCTCGGTCGACTTCCAGCCCGAGTCGTACGAGCAGCTGGCCGCCGCCCTGCGCCGGGACGGCGCCGACGACGACGCCCGCGAGGTGCTCTACGCCAAGCAGCGCCGCCGCCGGCAGACCCTGCCGCTGCCGTCCAGGATCTGGGGCCGGATCCAGGACGCCACCGTCGGCTACGGCTTCCGCCCCAACCGGGCCGCGCTCTGGCTGCTGCTCGCCTGGGCGCTCGGCAGCCTCTACTTCGCCACCCACGAGCTGCAGCCGCTCAAGGCCGACGAGCGGCCGCACTGGAACCCGGTGCTCTACGCGCTCGGCCAGCTGCTGCCCGTGGTCGACCTCGGCCAGCAGGGCTGGAACCCCGGCGGGACCTCCCAGTGGGTGGCCGCCGGCCTGGTCATCGTCGGGTGGGTGCTCGCCACCACCGTCGCCGCCGGCGCCAGCCGGATGCTCCAGCGCGGCTAGAACCGGCCCCGGCAACGGGCCCCCGGGACGGGTGGGGGCACCCGGCCGGGGCCCCGTGCCGGTAACCCCCGGGCGCCCGCCCGCCCCGGGGAACTACGCTGTCCGCCGTGACAGAACGGCTGCCCCTCTTCCCGCTGAACACCGTGCTCTACCCGGGCCTGGTGCTGCCCCTGAACGTCTTCGAGGAGCGCTACCGCCGTCTCGTCGCCGACCTGCTCGCCCTGCCCGAGGACCAGCCCCGGCGGTTCGGCGTGCTGGCCATCAAGGACGGCCGCGAGGTCGCCCCGGTCCGCCCCGACGACGGCCCGGCCGGCCCGCTGAACGGCCTCGGCACCGTCACCGGCGACCCGCTGGAGGCGCTCCACCACATCGGCTGCGTCGCCGACCTCACCTCCGTCCAGCCCCAGCCGGACGGCCGGTACGAGCTGCTGGTCACCGGCACCACCCGGTTCCGGCTCCGCTCGGCCGACACCGGCGGCCCGTACCTGACCGGCGAGGCCGAGCCGATCGAGGAGCGCACCGGGGAGGGCTCCGGCGCCCTCGCCTCCGAGGTCGAACGCGCCTTCCGGACGTACCAGAAGCGCCTGGCCGGCGCCCGCGAGGCCAGCACCGTCGGCCGCCAGGAGCTGCCCGACGACCCCCAGGTGCTCTCCTACCTGGTCGCCGCCGCGACCGTCCTGGAGACCCCGCTCAAGCAGAAGCTGCTCGCCTCCCCCGACAACGCCCAGCGGCTGCGCCTCGAACTCGACCTGCTCCGCCGCGAGACGGCCGTGCTCGGCTGGCTCCCCTCGCTGCCCGCCGCCGACCTCACCCGCCAGTCCTTCAGCCCCAACTGACCGGCCCGGGGCGGCCCGGCCCGGGCGGCCCCGGGACCGGGCAGCCCGTCCACCGGAGGCCCGCACATGGCCAAGAAGCCGAAGAAGGGCGGCCAGGGCACCCCTGCCACCGTCGCCCTAGAGACCGCCGCCGTGCCGTTCACCGTCCACGCCTACGCGCACGACCCGGCCGCCGCCTCCTACGGCGGCGAGGCCGCCGAGGCCCTCGGCGTCCCGGCCGACCGGGTCTTCAAGACCCTGGTCGCCGACGTCGACGGCGTCCTCACCGTGGGCGTCGTCCCGGTCGCCGGCAGGCTCGACCTCAAGGCCCTGGCCGCCGCCGTCGGCGGCAAGCGCGCCGTGATGGCCGACCCGGCGGCGGCCGAACGCAGCAGCGGCTACGTCCTGGGCGGCATCTCCCCCCTGGGTCAGCGCCGTCCGCTGCGCACCGTCGTCGACGCCGGCGCGCTCGCCCATCCCACCGTCTACGTCTCGGCCGGCCGCCGGGGCCTGGAGGTCGAGCTGGCCCCGGCCGACCTGATCACCCTCACCGCGGCGCGCACCGCCCCGATCACCCGCTGAGGCCCTCAGGGCCCCGGGAGCGCACAGGGGCGCCCGGGGGAGTCAGCCCCGCCGCCCGTCCTCCGGCGGCAGCGGGCGGGCGTCCTCCGGCGGCACCGGCCGGGCGTCCACCGGCGGCACCGGCCCCGGATGCTCCGGGTGTCCCGGGTGTCCCGGGAACGCCTGCCCCGCGCCCTCCGGGGGCACCGGCGCGCCGTACGGCCCCGCCCAGTACGGCGGCGGGTCCTCCTCGCGCTTCCCGAACGCCGCCGACAGCGCGAGCAGCACCACCATCGCCGCCATCGGCCAAGCCAGCACCGCCCCGTACGCACCGAGGTCGATGTCCGCCCGGAAGTGCCCGCCGTTCCCGACCCGCCGGGCCTCCGCGATCAGGTCGCGGCTCGGCCCGAGCCACCGTCCCAGCCCCCAGGCGCCGACCGAGGCGAGCAGCCCGCCGACGGCGAGCCCGAGGGCGACGGCGATCCCGCCGCCGCGCTTGCGGGTGACCAGGAACGCCCCGAGCGCCGTCAGCACGCCCATGCCCAGCCCGATCAGCACGAAGACGCTGTCCGCGCCGGCCCGCTGCTCCCCCTCCGGGTCGCCGTAGAGGATCTTGTTGCCGTCCACCACCAGTGGCACCTTGGGCGCCAGCCAGGCCCACAGCCCGGCCATCGCCACGCCCAGCACCAGACAGGCCAGGACCGTGATCGCACCGATCCGCAGCTCGGGCGCCAGCCGCTGCAGGGAGGGCTCGTTCGACCGCTTCGCGGAGACCAGGTCCAGCACCGGGTAGGAACCCGGCGCCGGGGCCCGCGGCGGCGCGTACGGATCGGGAACGGCGTCCGCGACGGCGTCGGCGTCGGCGTCGGCTCGCGCGGGATCCGGAGGTGTGTTCGGTACGGTCACGGTGCCATCGTTTCACGACCGCCGCCGCGGCGACCGCGCCACCCGCGCACCCCGGCCCGGCGGGCGCGGGCCGCGCCTACCGCCGGGTCGCCCGCCGGTAGGCCCACGTGGCGGCCGCCAGCGACACCACGCCCACCCCGGCGCAGACCGCCAGGTCGCCGAGCACCGCCGCCCAGTCCGGGTCCGGTTCGAAGGTCCGTGCGAACGCCTCGACCCCGTACGTGGAGGGGAGCAGGTCGCGCATCCAGAGCACCGGCTGCGGCAGGTGGTCGACCGGCAGGACGCCGAGCAGCAGCGCGGCCGACATGCCGAGCTGCCCGAGCATGGTGGCCAGCTCCTGCCGGGGCGCGAGCAGCCCGCAGATCGCTCCGAGCCCGGAGAGCGCCGCACCGGCCAGCGGCACCACCGCGAGCAGCACCCACAGCTGTCCGAGCGGCAGCCCGAACATGACGGCGCCCGCGCCCGCCGTGACCAGCGTCCCGGGCAGCGTGAACGAGGCGTACGCGGCGGCCGCCCCGAGCACCACCGAGGCGGCCGGCACCGGCAGCGTCGCGTAGTGGTCGAGGCCGCCGGTGGCCCGCAGCCGGCCGAAGTACTGGGCGAGCAGGTTGAGCGCGACGAACGCGACCACCAGCACGCTGGAGCCGGCCACCACGTACCGGGCGGCCGAGGTCTGCCCGGCGTCGACCACGCCCCGCATCATCACCAGGATGCCGAGCGACTGGAAGGTGGCCACGAACAGCAGCGGGATCCGCGCCACCCGGGCCCGCGCCAGCTGCGCCCGGTAGACCGCGGCGAGGGCGGGCAGCAGCCGGGCCGCCGGCGCGAGCGGGGCGGGCCCGCCGCCCGTGGCCGGTGCGGTCCGTGGCGGAGCCGAGAGCAGCGTCACTTGGCCAGTCCTCCGTGGCGGCCGCCCAGCTTGAGGTACGCGTCCTCAAGGCTCGGGGTGGCCAGAGTGAAGTCGTCCAGGGCCGCGAAGGCCGGGCCGGTGGTGACGGCGGCGACCAGTTCGCGGGCCTGCTCGGGGGTGGTGCGGACGGTCCAGCGGCGGCCGGTGCGCTCGGCCCGTTCCGCGAGCGCGGCCACGGCGGGGACGCCGAGCGGCGCCTCGTCCCGCCAGACCAGGTCGAGCCGGACGTCGCCGTCGACCAGCGCCTTGAGGCCGCCCGGAGTGTCACAGGCGATGATCCGGCCGTCGTCGACCACGGCGACCCGGTCCAGCACGGTCTCCGCCTCGATGACGTTGTGGGTGACCAGCAGCACGGTCGCGGCCCGCTCGGCCCGGCGCCGCTCCACGGCGGCCCAGACGGCCCGGCGGGCGATCGGGTCCATGCCGGTGGTGGGCTCGTCGAGGACGAGCAGCGGCCGGTCGCCGACCAGGGCGGCGGCGAAGCAGGCGAGCCGGCGCTGGCCGCCGGAGAGCTTGGCGAGCGGCCGGTGGGCGAGCGGCTCCAGCGCCAGCTCGGTGATCACCTCGTCGGCCGCCGCCCGGGCCTGCGCCCGGCCGAGGCCGCGCAGCCGGCCGGTGGTCTCGGCGGCGAGGGCGACGGTCAGCTCATCCAGCGCGGTCGACTCCTGCCCGAGGTAGCCCAGCAGTCTGGCGGCCCGCTCGGGGTGCTTGACCACGTCGTGGCCGAGCAGCTCGATCGAACCGGAGTCGGGCCGCAGCAGCCCGGTCAGCTGGCGGACCAGGGTGGACTTGCCGGCGCCGTTGGGTCCGAGCAGCCCGAAGATCTCCCCCTGCCGAACGGTCAGGGTGATGCCGTCGTTGGCCCGGATCTCGGTGGCGGCGGCGCCGCGCCCGGCGCGGTACGTCCTCACGAGGTCGCGCACGGCGCAGCACGGCGAGGTCTTCTGGGGTGCCCGCCCGGCCGTCTCGCTCACGACCGACGACTCTACGCGGTGCAACCGGCGAACCGGACAAGGGGGCCCGTTCCGCCACCCCTTCGCAGGTCAGTCGTCCCGGCAGGTCAGTCGTCGACGACCAGCTCCCCACCGGGGACGCGGGCGGCGAGCTCCTTCCAGAAGCCGGCCCGGATCGCGTACCGGTCGTGCTCGTCGATCTGGTCGTCCTTGTGGGCGAGCAGGCCGAACCGGGCGGCGTAGCGGAGCAGCTCGCCGTCGACCCGGTGCGGGATGCGCGGGTAGTCGGGCCAGAGCACGGTGAGCCGTTCGACGTCACCGAGCCGCCCGGTCCATCGGCGGGCGAAGACCTGGCCGACCTCGTGGGCGTCGCCGCCGATCGTGGTGATGTCCTCCTCGCGGTCGGCCCAGCGCTGTTCGGCGGTGGTGAGCTGGGCGAGGGTGGGCAGGCCGTCGCCGGCGGTGACGGCCGGTTCGGGGACGGGCCGGTCGACCCAGCCGCGGTCGGAGGACCAGCGCAGCACCGGACCGGCCTGCTGGTGGTGGGCCGCGGGGGCCGGCCGGTCGACGCTGCGCCCGGCGAGGTCCTTGGGGGTGGGGACGACCTTGAGCGCGGTGGCCGACTGCGGTCGACCGTTGGCCACCGGGACGGTGACGGCGGCGGGGGCGGGGGCGGGAGCGCCTGCGGCCGGGCGGACGGCGGCCGACGCGGCGGCGGGCAACGTGCCGGGCAGCGTGCCGGGAAGGGCGGCGGGGGGCGCGGTGGGCGGGGCGGCGAGGATCTTGACGATCTCGTGGCGGGGGCCGGGAGCGGGGAAGACGGCGGAGGTCTCGCGGAGGCTGAACGAGCCCTCGATCCACTCGCGGTCCAGGACCCGCCGTTCGTCGGCCTCGCCGACCAGGTCCTCGGACTGGTTGAAGTCGCCGTCGGCGGCCTGGAGCGCCCAGAGGTGGACGACGACGCCGTGTTCCTTGGCGGACATCATGCCGGGCAGCAGGTCCCCGTCCCCGGTGATCAGGACGACGTCGGCGCAGGCCCGGTTGCGGGCGAGTTCGGACAGCTCGGCGTGCATCGCCGCGTCGACGCCCTTCTGCACCCAGCGGCCCTCGGCCCGGGTGAGCGCGCCGAGCCGGACGGTGACCCGGGGCAGGACCCGGAGGCGGCGGTGCTCCGGCATCGGGCGCCGCTCGGGGGCGGCGTCGAACCAGTAGATGCGCAGCAGCGGCAGGCCGGTCTCGGCCTCGGCCCGCTCGCGCAGGGCGGCGATCAGCGCGGTGTGGTCGACGGAGATCTTGGACCGCGACGGGTCTCCGGCGAGCAGGCTGGCGGCGGCGCCCAGCAGGTATCCGGCGTCCACCAGGACGACACAGCGGTCCATCGCGCACCTCGTTCCGCTCGCCCTCGGGGTCCGGCTCCGCCGGGGGCGGCGGTTCCGTGGTGGGCGCGGTCCGCCCGGCTCCCGGGCGGGGAGGGGGTGAGGGGGTGCCCGCAACCGCCCGATCGTTGGGTCACCTTTTCCCCCTGGTTCGCCGGCCGAACCTCGGCGGTCCGTCGCGGTCCCGCAACAGGTCGAAGGGCCCCGCCGGCTCGGCGGGACCCTTCGTGCCGGTGGTGCCGGGTGCCCGGCCCCCGGGTCAGCCCTTGAGTTCGGCGGCGACCAGCTCGGCCAGCTGGACGGCGTTGAGCGCGGCGCCCTTGCGCAGGTTGTCGTTGGAGACGAACAGCGAGAGGCCGTTCTCGACCGTCTCGTCGGCACGGATGCGGCCGACGAAGCTCGGGTCGCGGCCGGCGGCCTGGAGCGGCGTGGGGATCTCGCTCAGCTCGACGCCGGGGGCGCCGGCGAGCAGCTCGGCGGCCCGCTCGGGGCTGATCGGACGCTCGAAGCGGGCGTTGATCTGCAGCGAGTGGCCGGAGAAGACCGGGACGCGCACGCAGGTGCCGGCGACCTTCAGGCCGGGGATGCCGAGGATCTTGCGGCTCTCGTGGCGGAGCTTCTGCTCCTCGTCGGTCTCGTTGGAGCCGTCGTCGACGATCGCGCCGGCCAGCGGCAGCACGTTGAAGGCGATCGGGCGCTTGTAGACCTGCGGCTCGGGGAACTCGACCGCGGAGCCGTCGTGGGCGAGCGCGGAGGCGCCGTCAACCACCTTGGCGGCCTGGTCCTGCAGCTCGGCCACGCCGGCCACGCCGCTGCCGGAGACCGCCTGGTAGGTGGAGACGACCAGGGCGGCGAGTCCTGCCTCGTCGTGCAGCGGGCGCAGCACGGGCATGGCGGCCATGGTGGTGCAGTTCGGGTTGGCGATGATGCCCTTGGGCCGGTCGGCGATGGCCTGCGGGTTGACCTCGGAGACGACCAGCGGGACGTCGGGGTCGCGGCGCCAGGCGGAGGAGTTGTCGATGACGACGGCGCCCGCGGCGGCGGCCTTGGGGGCGAGCTCCTTGGAGGTGGAGCCGCCGGCGGAGAAGATCACGATGTCCAGGCCGGTGTAGTCGGCCGTGGCCGCGTCCTCGACCGTGACCTCGGTGTCCTGCCACGGCAGGGTGCGTCCGGCCGAACGGGCCGAGGCGAACAGCCGCAGCTGCTCCACCGGGAAGTTCCGCTCCGCCAGGATCTCGCGGACCACGCCGCCGACCTGACCGGTGGCCCCGACAATGCCGATCTTCATTTCCGACTACTCCTCTTGATCGTGCTGTTCACAGCCGCAACACTCCGCCCATCATGCCTTGTCACGGGCGGAATCCGGCCTGGTATTCCACGGTGTGAGAGGCCCGGACCCCTCAGTGGTCCAGACCAGTGGCCAGCTCCAGGGCCCGCGCTACCTCGGCCGGCCCGGCCGGCAGCAGCGGCAGCCGGACGTCCGGGGTCGGGATCCGCCCCTGCGCGTGCAGCACGCCCTTCACCACCGACGGGTTCGGCGCCGCGAAGGCGGCGAGCGCCAGCCCGGTCAGCCGGTGGCCCAGCGCACGGGCGCGTGCCGCGTCCCCGGCCTCCCACGCCTCCACCAGTTCGACGAAGCGCGCGGTGGCCAGGTGGGCGGCGGCGGGGATGCCGCCGGTGGCGCCCAGGGCCAGCAGCGGCGAGAGGAAGGCGTCCTCCCCCGACAGCACCGCGAACCCCTCCGGCGCGGCGGCGAGCAGTTCCACCGCGGCCTGGTCCACCCCGCCGGTGGCGTACTTCACGCCCACCACGCCCGGCAGGGCCGCGAGCTCCAGCAGCGCGCCGGCCGACAGGTCCTGCCCGGTCCGGTACGGGATGTGGTAGACGACCAGCGGTACCGAACTCGCCTCGGCCAGCGCCCGGAAGTGCGCGACCGTCCCGGCCTCGCCGGGCCGCACGAAGGACGGCACGGTGACCAGCGCGGCGGTCACGCCCGGCACCCGCCCGGCGAGCCCCGCCAGCTCCGCCGCGGCCGCCCGGGTGTCCGGCCCGCCGGCGCCGACCAGCAGCCGGGCGCCCCGGTCGGCGCAGACCGCCGCGCAGACCTCGACGACCGCGCGCCGCTCGGCGTCGTCCAGGGTGGCCGGCTCCCCCGTGGTGCCGAGGGCCACCAGCCCGGCCGCGCCGGCGTCCAGCAGCGAGCCGGCCAGCTTCTCCAGCGCGTCGAGGGCGACCGAGCCGTCGGCCGCGAAGGGGGTGATCAGCGGGACGTGGATGCCGTGGAGAGCCGTGGTGTGTTCCATGACGACGATCCTGCGGCCGGCCGATCGCACAGGTCCAGTTCACATTTCCGAGGCTTCTCGTAAGCTGAGCCGATGCTCGACGTCCGACGCCTGCGCCTGCTGCGCGAACTGGCCCACCTCGGCACCATCGCCGCCGTCGCCGAGGCGCTCTCGTTCAGCCCCTCGGCGGTGTCCCAGCAACTGTCCGTCCTGGAGAAGGAGGCCGGCGTCCCGCTCCTCGAACGCACCGGCCGCCGGGTCGCCCTCACCCCGGCGGGTCTGAACCTGGTCCGGCACGCCGAGGCGGTGTTGGAGCGGCTGGAACAGGCCGACGCCGAACTCGCCCACGCCCGTGAGGGGTTGGCTGGCCCGCTCCGAATCGGCACCTACCCGTCGGCGGCCCGTGCGATCATCCCCGCCCTGCTCGCCGAACTGGCCGGCTGGCACCCGGGGCTGGAGCCGATGGTCACCGAGGTCGACCCGGCCGCCGTGGCGGCGGCGCTGCGCGCCGGGGAGCTGGACGTCGCCCTGGTGCACGAGTACGACCTGGTCCCGGCCGATCCGGAGCCGGGGCTGGCGGTGACCCGGCCGGTCTTCACCGAGCCGATGTACCTCGCGGCCCGGGGTCCGGGCAGCGTGGCCGACCAGCGCACCGAGCCCTGGATCCTCGCCCCGGCCGGCACCCTCTGCCACACGATGGCCGTCCGGGCCTGCGAGAGCGCCGGGTTCGCGCCCCGGATCCGCCACCAGATCGACGACTTCGCCACCGTGCTCGCCCTGGTCGCGGCGGGCCAGGGCGTGGCCCTGGTGCCCCACCTCGGCACCGCGGAGCCGCCGCCCGGCGTCACCCTCACCCGGCTGCCGATGTACCGCCGCACCCGGACGGCCTTCCGGGCCGGCGCCGGGGCCCACCCCGCGATCTCCGCGTTCGTCTCGGCCCTGTACACCGCCGTCCCGCCGGGGCTGCGCGGCTCGGCCTGAACGCGCCGGGGCGCCCACCCCCGGAAGGGTGGACGCCCCGCTCGGCCCACGGCCGCACCGGGCCGGCCGCGGCACGGCCGGTCGGTCAAGGGCCGGTCAGCCGGTCAGGAGGCCAGGGCCGGTCAGCCGGCCAGGCAGCTCGGCCCGAGCAGCTGCTTCAGGTCCCCGAACAGCGCCGGATCCGACTTCACCCGGTGCCGGTCCAGCCGCAGCACGGTCGTCCTGTCCCGCGCCTCCAGCCGCACCCGCACCTCGGTCGTCCCCCGGTGGCTGCTCAGCACCTCGCCGAGCCTGGCCACCAGCGGCGGCGTCACCTTCACGCTCGGGATGTTGATGATGATCGGCGCGTCGGCGTGCGCGTTGGACAGGTCCGGAACCGACAGCTCCATCCCCATCAGCCGCGGCACGTCCTCCCGCTTGTCCAGCTTGCCGCGGACGAACACCACCGCGTCCTCGACCAGTTGCGAGGAGACCAGCTGGTAGCTGGCCGGGAAGAACATGCAGTCGATCGAGCCCGCCAGGTCCTCGACCGTCGCGATCGCCCAGGCGTTGCCCTGCTTGGTCATCTTCCGCTGGAGGCCCGAGATGATGCCGCCGATGGTGACGATGGTGCCGTCCGGCCGTTCGGCGAGGTCGGCGACCGCGCAGTCCGCCTTGTCGGAGAGCACGTGCTCGATGCCGTGCAGGGGGTGCGAGGAGACGTACAGGCCGAGCATCTCCCGCTCCTGGGTCAGCAGGAACGACTTCTCCCACTCGTCCTCGGAGAAGACGACGTCCAGCCCGAAGCTCGGCTCGTCGGCGTCCGCGTCGCCGCCGAAGAGGTCGAACTGCCCCTCGGCCTCCTTGCGCTTGACCCCGACCACGTTGTCGATCATCGGCTCGAACTGCGCGGTCAGGCCCTTGCGGGTGTGCCCGAGCGAGTCGAACGAACCCGCCTTGATCAGCGATTCCACGGTCCGCTTGTTGCAGACCACCGACTCCACCTTGTCCAGGAAGTCGGGGAAGGAGACGAACTTCCCCTTCGCCTTCCTGGTCCGGATCATCGACTCGACGACCGGCCCTCCGACGTTGCGGATGGCGGTGAGGCCGAAGCGGACCAGGGTGTCCCCGTGCGGGGTGAAGTCGGAGTCCGACTCGTTGACGTCCGGCGGGAGCACCTGGATGCCCATCTTGCGGCACTCGTTGAGGTAGACCGCCGACTTGTCCTTGTCGTCCTTGACCGAGGTCAGCAGGCCGGACATGTACTCGGCCGGGTAGTTGGCCTTGAGGTACGCCGTCCAGTACGAGACCAGCCCGTACCCGGCCGTGTGCGCCTTGTTGAACGCGTAGCCGGAGAAGGGGACCAGGACGTCCCAGACCGCCTGGATCGCCGCGTCCGAGTAGCCGTGCTCGCGGCAGCCCCGCTGGAAGGGGACGAACTCCGCCTCCAGGATCTCCTTCTTCTTCTTGCCCATGGCGCGGCGCAGCAGGTCGGCCTGGCCGAGCGAGTAGCCGGCCAGGATCTGCGCGGCCTTCTGCACCTGCTCCTGGTAGACGATCAGGCCGTACGTCGGCTTGAGGATCTCCTCCAGGGGCTTCTCCAGCTCCGGGTGGATCGGGGTGATCTCCTGCTGGCCGTTCTTGCGCAGCGCGTAGTTGGTGTGCGAGTTGACGCCCATCGGGCCGGGCCGGTACAGCGCCAGCACCGCGGAGATGTCCTCGAAGTTGTCGGGCTTCATCAGGCGCAGCAGCGAGCGCATGGGGCCGCCGTCGAGCTGGAAGACGCCGAGCGTGTCGCCGCGCGCCAGCAGCTCGTAGGTCGGTTTGTCGTCCAGGGGCAGATCAAGCAGGTTGATCTTGATGCCCTTGTTCTTCTCGATCGCCTTGACGGCGTCGTCCATGATCGTCAGGTTGCGCAGGCCGAGGAAGTCCATCTTGAGAAGGCCGAGGCCCTCACAGGTGGGGTAGTCGAACTGCGTGATGGTGACGCCGTCGGTGTGCCGGGTCCAGACCGGGATGTGGTCGGTCAGCGGCTCGGCGGACATGATGACGCCGGCGGCGTGCACGCCGGGCTGGCGGATCAGGCCCTCGATGCCGCGCGCGGTGTCGATGACCTTGCGCACGTCCGGGTCGGTCTCGTACAGCCCGCGGATCTCACCGGCCTCGCCGTAGCGCGGGTGGCTGGTGTCCGTGATGCCGGACAGCGGGATGCCCTTGCCCATGACGTCCGGCGGCATCGCCTTGGTGATCCGGTCACCCATCGCGTACGGGTAGCCCAGGACCCGCGAGGAGTCCTTGATGGCGGCCTTCGCCTTGATGGTGCCGTACGTGACGATCATGGCGACCTTGTCGGACCCCCACTTGTCCGTCACGTACCGGATCACGTCACCGCGCCGGCGCTCGTCGAAGTCGATGTCGACGTCGGGCATGGAGATGCGCTCGGGGTTGAGGAAGCGCTCGAAGATCAGACCGTGCGGGATGGGGTCGAGGTCGGTGATGCCCATCGCGTACGCGACCAGCGAGCCGGCCGCCGAACCACGGCCCGGGCCCACCGCGATGCCCTGTTCCTTGGCCCACATGATGAAGTCGGCGACCACGAGGAAGTACGCCGGGAACCCCATCTGGATGATGGTGTCCATCTCGTACTCGGCGAGCTTCTTGTGCTCCTCGTCGTAACCCTCGGGGAAGCGCCAGTCCATGCCCTTCCACACCTGGGACTTGAAGAAGTCCGCCTCGGACTCGAAGCCCTCCGGGATGGGGAAGCGCGGCATCAGGTTCTTGAACTCGAACATGCCCGCGGTGTCGACCCGGGAGGCGACCAGCAGCTGGCTGTTCCGGCAGCCCTCCTGCCAGGCGTCCGAGGAGTCCAGCCCGTACATCTCGGCGGCCGACTTGATGTAGTAGCCGGTGCCGTCGAAGCGGAAGCGGTCCGGGTCGGAGAGGTTCTTGCCGGTCTGCACGCAGAGCAGCAGGTCGTGGGCGCCGGCGTCGCTCTCGGTGGTGTAGTGCGAGTCGTTGGTGACCACCGGCGGGATGTTCAGCTTCTTGCTGATCTCCAGCAGCCCGTCCCGGACCCGCTTCTCGATGTCCAGGCCGTGGTCCATCAGCTCAAGGAAGTAGTTCTCCTTGCCGAAGATGTCCTGGTAGTCGGCGGCGGACTTGACCGCCTCGTCGAAGTGGCCCAGCCGCAGCCGGGTCTGCACCTCGCCGGACGGGCAGCCCGTGGTGGCCATCAGGCCGGCCGCGTGCTCGGCGATGATCTCCTTGTCCATCCGGGGCCACTTCACGAGCCAGCCCTCGGCGTACGAGCGCGAGGTCAGCTTGAAGAGGTTGTGCAGGCCCTCCCTGTTCCGGGCCCAGATGGTCTTGTGGGTGTAGGCGCCGGACGCCGAGACGTCGTCCTTCTTCTGGTGCGGCTGGCCCCACAGGATGCGCTTGGTGTTGGACCGGGACTCCGGGGCGACGTACGCCTCGATCCCGATCACCGGGGTGATGCCCGCGGCGGTGGCCTGCTTGTGGAACTCGGCCGCGCCGTACATGTTGCCGTGGTCGGTCATCGCGACATGGGTCTGCCCCAGCCGCTCGACCTCCTTGAACAACTGCTTCAGCCGGGCGGCACCGTCCAGCATCGAGTACTCGGTGTGGACGTGCAGATGCGCGTACGGCTGGTCGCTCAAGGCGGGGCCTCCGGAGGCTCGTGCTGTCTGGCTGGCCGGTGAACGCGCAGGTCACGGGCAGTGCGCCTGGAAACAGTTGCGGCCCGAGCCACTCCCGGGGCCCGGACCAGCACTCACGCGTTCACGCTCCTACTCTAGCCTCCGGACGCACCCGCCTCCGGCCACGCGCCGCGCCCCGAAGGATCGCCCATGCCTCACCAGCAGCCCACCGCCACCGACCGTGCCGAAACGGTACTCAGCGTCTTCGAAACAGCCTTCGGCGACCTGCTCGCCCAGGATCCGGCGGCGTTCCGGGTCAAGTTCCGGAAGATGGCGGCGTCCGCCTTCGCGTTCTACCGGGGCACCGCCGGCCTCTACTACGCGGACCTCACCACCGAGCCGTTCGCGTCCTTCGGCGCGCCGTTCCTCGACGAGCGCACCAGCCGGGTCTGGATCCACGGCGACCTCCACGCGGAGAACTTCGGCACCTACCTGAACGCCGAGGGCCGCCTGGTCTTCAACGTCAACGACTTCGACGAGGCCTACGTCGGCGCCTTCACCTGGGACGTCCAGCGGCTCGCCGCCTCCCTCGCGCTGATCGGCTACGCCAAGGCGCTCTCGGACGCGACGATCACCGAGCTGGTCACCGCCTTCGCCACCGCCTACCGGGCCCGGATCTCCGCCCACGTCACGACCGGCGACGCCGACCCGTACACCCTGGACACCACCACCGGCCCGGTCCTCGACACCCTCCGGCAGGCCCGGGTGCGGACCCGGGTCTCGCTCCTCGACGGCGACACCGTCGTCGAGGGCTACGACCGCCGCTTCCGCCTCGGCGGCGGCGCGATCGAACTCGACGAGCCCACCAGGACCGAGGTGCTGGCCGCGTTCGAGGACTACCTGACCACCCTGCCGCCGGCCTCCCGCACCCGCCCGGCCGCGCTGCGGGTCAAGGACGTCGTCGGCCGCCGGGGGATCGGCATCGGCTCGGCCGGCCTGCCGTCGTACAACCTCCTGCTCGAAGGGCACACCGACGCCCTGGAGAACGACGTGATCATCTACATGAAGCAGGGGCAGACCCCGGCCGCCTCGCGCCACGTCACCGATCCCACCATCGCCGACTACTTCGAGCACGAGGGCCACCGCACGGTCATCTCCCAGCGCGCCCTCCAGTCCCACAGCGACCCGTGGCTCGGGTACACGACGCTGCGCGGCCGCGGCCAGCTGGTCGCCGAGGTCTCCCCGTACGCGACGGACCTCGACTGGACCGACCTCAACGAACTGCCCGACCTGCTCGCCGTGACCAGGTACCTGGGCCGGGCCACCGCCACCATGCACGCGGCGGCCGACGAGTCCTCCAGCGGCCACACCCTGGTGCCGTTCTCCACCGAGCACGCGATCGACGAAGCCCTCGCCCGGGACGAGGCCGGCTTCACCGCGATGCTCGTCGACTTCGCCCACGCCTACGGCGCCCGGGCCCGCGCCGACCACCAGCTCTTCGTGGACCTCTACCGCAACGGCCGCATCCCCGGCCTCTGATCACCCGCCGGTCAGGGCCGCCAGCCGCTCCCCGGCGGCGGCCCTGACCTCGGGCTCCTCCAGCGCGTCGTCCCGCAGGTACGCGAGCCGCTCCCTGACGTCCGCCCGGTCCGGCGCGTGCCGCGCCCCGAGCAGCCGGGCCCCGGCCTCACAGTCCCAGAGACACTCCAGGTACACCTTGTCCAGGCCCGTCCGATCGATCTCCGCCAGCGCCTCCAGGTAGCGCACGCGCTCGTACGAGTGCGGCGTCCACAACCAGAACCGCCGGAGCAGCGACACCGCGTCCCGGGCCGCCGTCCCGAACCGCCGCAGCCCGTCGGCCGTCCTCATCGGCCCGCACCACCGCCGCTCCACCCAGTCCCGTTCCAGGTCGGCGACCAGCACCGGAACGTCCTCGGCCGTCCCGTGCCCGGCCAGCACCGCGTGACCCAGCAACCGCAGCCATCCGGGCTCCGTGACGGCGGCCCACTCCCGGGCGGCGGGCACCGCCAGGGGCCCGAGCTTCTCGACCACCCCGATCAGCGGCCACAGGACGTACGTCCCGTCCGCCGTCCCCAGCGACGGCACCAGGGGGATCACCCCGGGCTCCGGACCCCGGTCGTCGATCACGTCGAGCGCGGCGGTCCTGCGCTCCTCCGACTCCCCGGGATCCGCCAGCAGCTCCAACAGCCCGGCGTTGTCGACGTCCGCCAACGGCTTCCGCTCCCGGGGCCCGTGCACCGGCCCGGGCCCGGCCAGCTCCCACCGGTACCACGGCTCCCCCCAGCGGTCCTCCGGGTCCCGCTCCGCCCGCTCCCGCCCGGTCTCCGCCAGGTCGTCCCACCACTCCACCGGCCACCGGTGCGCCATCTCCTCCAGCGCCGCGACCCAGTGCTCCCCCTCCTCCACGTACTCCCGCAGCGACTCCCGGGCCTCCCCCGACCCGTCCAGCGCGAGCAGCGCCAACACCCGCGCGGCTCGCCCGCTCGCTTCCTCCCCCGCGCCGAGCCCCTCCGCCACCGGCCCCAGCGGCAGCTCCAAGTCCCTCACCAGCCGGGCCAGATAGAGCCCCCGCTGGTCGACCGAGTCCCACCGCCAGTCCCACCGGACGCAGCCGTAGACGATCTCGGCAGCGGCCGCAGGATCCTCGACGGCCATCCGCGCCCCCAGCCCCCGCCCCCGCTGCACCAGCCCCGCCAGCGTCGCCGCCGGCGCATACCGCCCCTCACTCATCACCATCCCCCCATCCTCCCCTCCACGGCACATCCCCCACGGCGCAGACCACCTTGCCGTCCGGCATCGGCTCCCACCACCAGCCCCCGCACCGCAACGAGGCCCCGCCCGCACTCCCCGGGCTCGCGGGGAGCACACGTGCCGAAGAACTACACCGAAGTTTCGACCATCTACGGGCTCGGGCTCTCGGCCCACCCGAGACCTACGCTCGGCTGACCAGCATGCTCAAGGAGAGTCACACGTGATCAACAAGCCCGATCCCGCCGAGACCGATTTCTCCGATGTCGCCTGGGAGAAGTCCCCGTTCAGCGGCGGCAGTGACAACTGCGTCGAGTTCGGCGTGATCGGCCAGTTCGTCGCCGTCCGCGACTCCAAGAACCCCACACAGACCCCGCTGGTCTACACCCGCTCCGAGATCCGCGCCATGGTCGACGGCGCCAAGGCCGGCGCCTTCGACCACCTGCGCTGAACTTCCTCCGGTTCCGACACGATACGGCCGCCTTCGTCGCACACGACGAAGGCGGCCGGGCCCTACCCTTGCGTTCCTGGACTCACAACTGAGGTGGCACGCCTGGTCGGGCACGGAAGCCCTGGCCAGATCCTGTTGGGACACACGATCACGTACTGTCCCGACCACCGGCTGTCCGACACCCAACAGGACCACACCGCGTCGGATCCAACAGCCAGCTGCTCACTTGCAGCCTGACGGCGTTCCGCCAGCGGCAACCAGTGGTCACCCTCCGGCAAGTGCTCCCGGTATCGAGCCGCCAGCCACGCGACTGCATCACCCACAGTCGCCCAGGTACCCCGCACTTGACTGACTGGCCGCTGCAACCACCAGCCCGTCATCATCGGTGGAAGCTCCGAGTACCGGAATCCTCCGCCCTCCACCGGCCTACGCTCCGACTCCTTCGCCAACAGTCGGCCATCACCAGCCCACTCATAGCCGTGATAATGCAACTGCGCCCCTCCTCAAAGACACTGCTGCCCTGGCCGCCCGCAGCACTTCGGGCGGCCAGGGCTGGCATCGGACCGAGCAGCACTCAGAGCGACAGGCCGAACCTCAGAGGATCGATCCCCGCGGCGCTCAACTCCTCGACAGTGAAGAGCAACGGCTGCCCGTCCGGACGCTTGCTGTCGCTGAGGGCGAACACGCCCGGGGCGTCCGGCACGACGCCGAGAGTCACGCAGGTCTCGGTGTCGTCGCCCCCTCCCTGGTTGCCGCCGCACGCACGGTAGAACTCGACCCGCGACAGGTCGAGTTCGTAGAGGTTGCGCCCACTCATCGTCTACACCTTCCTGGTGAATTCGAGCGAGAATTCCCCGCGCCACCAAGATAGGTCCAACCAGCGGCCCGATCCACGGCTATTCACGTGACCGCATAATTTCTCTAGGCGCCACGGCGAAAATCATCCGACCATCGCTCGAGCTGCGCCCGAGCATCTCCACCGAAAAGTGCGTAGCTCTCCATCGTCGAGAAAGCCTCCACATGCATGACCACATCCCTCGGGTCTCGAATCACCAGAACTCCACTGGCGGTTTCGATCGTGACGAGGGATTTGTCATAAATGGTGAAAGTGTCCATTGGAGCAACGGGCATGCGGCCCCGCAAAGGGATGACGCCGATCCGGACATTTGGCAGCCTCGAAACGGACGCAAGCCGATCCAGCTGCACAGCCATAGCCGGAGCCGAGATCAGCGGCCACCTTACCGCCATCTCCGACAACAGGAAAGTGAACCGCTTTCGGGCGTCATAGAGGACCTCCTGGCGGCTCAACTTCCGCGCGATCAGCCGGCTCTGGTCCCCGCCGAGGTGGGCCAGACTGGCCCTGATGTACTCGGGAGTCGACAGCAGGCCGGTGATCATCGAGAGCAGGAAGTACCTGAACTCGACGGTGCCGGCCTCCATGCCGGCCAGTTCCTGCTGCTTGTACTGGAGGCCTCGACGCCGGAGGGATCGGAGGTCCTGCCTCTCGGTGTGAGCCAGGCGGACAAGCTCCGCCACCCTGGCGAGCACGTCCGGCGGGGCATCCAGAGCGCGGAGGATCTGCTCGACATCTACCGGATTCGCCGGAGTCTTCCCAGCCGGGCCCCTGAGAGCCCGGCTCGCTGTCGCAGCTCTTTCAATGTCGCAGCCAGTTCCTGCTTCGAGCGGCCCAGCTGCTCCGGGTGGAGCGTCACGACCCGACGTACTCCAGGAACGGCACGGATTCCGCAACAGCAATGCGCTGATACTCGATGAAGGGCGCAGGATCACCATCGAAGAGTTCGCGGCTGATCTGCGTCCCGTCCGCCCGGTAATTCATCAGGACGACTTTTGACCTGTCGAACATCCAGAAGTCCCGAGCACCCACCAAGGGATTCTCCCGGTCGGTCACATCGAGGATTCGAATACCCTCGCCGGCAGTGACGTGATGCCGGTAGTAGTGATCGAACTCGAAACGAAGGTAGTCCGAGAGTGGGCGAGTGACAACATGGACCCTCCCGACCTTCTTCCCCTCGGCCGACCACTGCCGGACTTCACTCATCCAGCCGGACTCATAGTCATCGGGGGAATTCTCTCCGTCCAGGAAGCGCGCCAGCTTCTCCGCCTCCTGTGGCACGGCGTAGGCGGGCAGCGTTTCGAGCCTCCACGCCTCCAACCGCATGGAGTCGAAGCACTGCTCCCAGGCATCACCAGCCAAGAGCACGGAACGCCTCCCTCAACACGCTCTCGGGAATCTCGACCAGCCCCTCGCCCGCGGGCGGGGCAAAGGCCTCGGACAGCTCGCCCTGAACCACGAACGACCCCGCCTCCGTCCGGTAGACGTTGGGACAGTCCTTCTCCCCGCACTCGCCACTGCCGCTACCTGTGAGCCGAGTGAGCACTGCACGTCCGGACACGTCAAGCCTCCTTGGGCCGAGCATGGTTGACCAGCTGACAGCCAAGCTAGCGACGCCGGGCGCAGACCGTCCACGCATAACCGCGACTATGCACGTCATCGACTAATGATCACGACCCGAGCTCCTCGGCGGCTCAGCACAGCCTCCCCGGCTTCCGCCCACTTCGAGGTCCGAACCGCAGTCGGCGCATTCGCCCCCGCCCCTGGTTCCCCTCACCGCCCCACCACACGGCCGCCTTCGTCGTGCACGACGAAGGCGGCCGGATCCCCTGCGCGGGAAGTCGGCCGGGCCGACTTCCCGCGCAGGCAGGACAGCGGCGACCTCAGGCGGCCTGTTCGTCCAGCTCGGCGAGGAAGTCCAGGGCCACGGCCCACGCCCGCTCCGCCGCTTCGGCGTCGTAGTCGGCCAGGTCGGGGTCGGTGAAGACGTGCCCCGCGCCCCGGTAGCGGTGGATCTCCACGTCGGCGCCGGCCTTGCGCATGCCCAGGTACCAGGCGTTCAGCCAGTCCTCGGGCTCGAACGGGTCGGGCTCGGCGATGTGCAGCTGGACCGGGATCGAGGTGGCCGCGTCCTCGCGGATGTCGGACGTGCCGTGCAGGAGCAGCAGGCCGAGGGCCTTCTCGTCGGCGAGCGCGAGGTTCTGGGCGAGCGAGCCGCCGAGCGAGAAGCCCGCGTAGACGAGCGGCGCCCCGGAGCCCAGCAGCGGGGCGGCGGCTCCGACGGCCAGCCGCAGCAGCTCGTCGCTGCCGACCTCCTCCTTGTACGCCATGCCCTCCTCGACGTCGTCGAAGGTCCGTCCCTCGAAGAGGTCGGGGGTGTGCACGGTGTGCCCGGCGGCGCGCAGCCGGTCGGCGGCGGCGTGGACGGCGGGGCGCAGGCCGTACACGGAGTGGAGGAGCAGGATCTGTGCCACGGGCGGGACTTCCTTGCGACAGGGGGCCGGAACAGCCTCCCATCATCGCGCATGGCCGCCGGGTGGCCGAGCGCACCCGCCACGATGGCGGGACGCCACACCTCGGTGAAGCAGCGACGAACAGTCAGTTCAACGTATGGAACAGCGCATTACCGACCGGTAGCCTGTCCGCCGTGACTGACCTTGTCGATGACATGACCGCCGCCCGCCCGCACCGCCGCCAGGTGCTCAAGGCCACCGCCCTCGCGGCCGGCGCCGCCGCCCTGCCGCTCGCCCTCGGCACCTCGGCCCACGCCGCGACCGCCCCGCAGTTCCTGCACGGCGTCGCCTCCGGCGACCCGCTCCCCGACGGCATCCTGCTCTGGACCCGCGTCACCCCGGCCCCGGAGGCCGTTCCCGGCTCCGGCCTCGGTGCCGACACCGACGTGCGCTGGGAGCTCGCCACCGACAAGGGCTTCACCCGGCTCGCGGCGAGCGGCACGGTGACCACCACCGCCGCCACCGACCACACCGTCAAGGCGGACGTCCGCGGCCTCACCCCGGGCACCCTCTACTGGTACCGCTTCACCGCCGGCGGGACGGTCTCCCCCCTCGGCCGCACCCACACCACCCCGGCCGCCGACTCCGCCCTCGACCGGCTCCGCTTCGGCGTCGCGTCCTGCGCCAACTGGGAGGCCGGCTACTTCTCGGCGTACCGTCACCTGGCGGCCCGCGGCGACCTCGACGCCTTCCTCTTCCTCGGCGACTACATCTACGAGTACAAGACCGGCGAGTTCTGCGCCCGCGGCTCGGTGGTCCGCCCGCACGCCCCTGCCCACGAGATCCTCACCCTCGCCGACTACCGCACCCGGCACGGCCGCTACAAGACCGACGAGGACCTCCAGGCACTGCACGCCCAGGTCCCGACGATCGCGATCTGGGACGACCACGAGTTCGCCAACGACGCCTGGTCCGGCGGCGCCGAGAACCACACCCCGGGCGCCGAGGGCGACTGGGCGGCCCGGGTGGCCGGCGCCAAGCAGGCCTACTTCGAGTGGATGCCGGTCCGTCCGTCCGTCGCGGGCACCACCTACCGCCGTCTGCGCTACGGCAAGCTCGCCGACCTGCACCTGCTGGACCAGCGCTCGTTCCGCTCCCAGCAGGTCAAGGTCGGCAACGGCGACGTCGACTCGGCCGAGCGCACCATCACCGGCCGCGCGCAGATGGACTGGCTGAAGTCCGGCCTCTCCGCCTCCGACACCACCTGGCGGCTGATCGGCAACGAGGTGATGATCTCCCCGGTCGCCCTCTTCGCCCTCCCCGACTACATCCTTCGCCCGCTGGCCAAGCTGCTCGGCCTGCCCGGCGAGGGTCTGGCGATCAACACCGACCAGTGGGACGGCTACACCCACGACCGCCGCGAGCTGCTCGGCCACCTCAGGGCGAACGGCATCACCAACACCGTCTTCCTGACCGGCGACATCCACTCGGCCTGGGCGTCGGACGTCCCGAACGAGGCCGCCACGTACCCGCTGTCCGGCAGCGCCGCGACCGAGTTCGTGGTCACCTCGGTGACCTCGGACAACATCGACGACATCCTGAAGGTCGCGCCGCAGACCCTCTCGCTGGCCGCCATCGCCGCGCTCCAGGCCTCCAACCGGCACATCAAGTGGGTCGACCTGGACTCGCACGGCTACGGCGTGCTGGACATCACCCCGAGCCGGACGCAGATGGACTACTACGTCGTCTCCGACCGGACCCGCAAGGACGCCACCACCAAGTGGACGCGCTCCTACCGCACCAGGTCCGGCACCCAGCAGGTCGAGCGCGTCTACTCGCCCGTCAAGTAGCCGCCGGCACGACGGCCCCGCCCGCCGGTCAGCGGCGGGCGGGGCCCCGGCCGAGGGCCCCGCCCGAGGAGCGCGGCCCGAGGAGCGCGGCCGGGGCGGTCAGGACACCACGTCCTTGCGGGCGAAGCCGCGGAACGCCAGCGCCAGCAGCACCACCGCGTAGGACAGCGACAGCGACACGCCCTGCACCATGCCGCCCCACTCCAGCTGCGGCTGCAGGGCGTCCGCCCACGCGTACTGCCAGTGCGCGGGCAGCCACGCCCGCAGGTCACCGAGCGCGGTGATGGCGTCCAGCACCCCGGTGATGATCGAGGCGAACACCGCCCCGCCCACGGCCCCCAGGGGCGCGTCGGTGGCGGTGGAGAGCCAGAACGCCAGCGCGGCGATCACGACCTCGCTCAGGAAGACGAACACCACCGCGACCGCCAGCCGGGGCAGTGCCTCCCCTGCCGTCAGGCTCGCGCCGGCCGGCAGCTTCAGGTCGCCCCACCCGTACGCGGCGGTGCCGACGCCCAGTCCGACCAGCGGCAGCAGCAGCACCGCGACCGCCGAGAACAGCAGCCCGACCGCGAACTTGCGGGCCAGCAGCCGGGCCCGGGGCACCGGCGCGGCCAGCAGGTACCGCAGCGAGGACCAGCTCGCCTCGGAGGCCACCGTGTCGCCGCAGAACAGCGCGACCGGGATCACCAGCATGAAGCCGGTGCCCATGAAGAGCATGGTGGCCGCGAAGTTCGGCCCGGACGAGGTGGCCAGTTCGATGAACGTGGTCCGGTCGGCCCGGTTCGGGGTGCCGGCCACCTGGAACGCCGCCAGCACGATGAGCGGCATCGCGGCCAGCACGCCACCGATCACCATCGTCCGCCGGCGCCGGAGCTGACGGACCACCTCGACGCGCAGCGGCAGCGTCCGACCGGCCCGGTACCCGGGGGCGTGGTCCGGCGACACCCCGCCCGACGAGCCACCGGACGAGCCACCGGACGAGCCACCGGACGACGACACCCCAGAAGACACCACGGCGCTCACGCCGTACCTCCGATCAGCGACAGGAACGCATCCTCCAGCCGGCGCTGCGGCCCGGCCGACGCGACCGGCACCCCGAGCCGCACCAGCTCGGCCAGCAGCTGACTGGCAGCCATGCCGTCCAGCCGGACGAGCAGCCCGCCCTCGGCCGCCTCCGCCGACGCGACGCCGGCCAGGACCGCCACCTTGTCGGCCGCCGCCGCCAGCTCCTCGGCCCCGAACGAGGCGTCGGTCCCGACCAGCAGTTGCTCGCCACCGCCGACGATCTCCGCGACGGCGCCGGTGGTGATCAGCCGGCCGCGGTCCATGACCACCAGGTCGGTGCAGCTCTGTTCGACCTCCGCCAGCAGATGGCTGGAGACGATGACGGTCCGCCCGGCGGCGGCGTACCGGATCATCACCTCGCGCATCTCGCGGATCTGCGGCGGGTCGAGCCCGTTGGTCGGCTCGTCGAGGATCAGCAGGTCGGGCAGGCCCAGCATCGCCTGGGCGATGGCGAGTCGCTGCCGCATGCCCTGCGAGTAGGTGCGCACCGCCCGGTCCAGCGCCTCGCCGAGTCCGGCGATGGCCAGGGCCTCGTCCAGGTGCGCGTCGGCCTCGGGCCGGCCGGTGGCCTGCCAGTAGAGCCGCAGGTTGGCCCGCCCGGTGAGGTGCGGGAGGAAGCCCGCGCCCTCGACGAAGGCACCGACCCGGGACAGCACCGGCGCACCCGGCCGCACCAGGTGGCCGAAGATCCTGATCTCGCCGACGTCGGGCCGGATCAGGCCCATCAGCATCCGCAGGGTGGTGGTCTTGCCCGCGCCGTTGGGGCCCAGCAGGCCGAGCACCTGGCCCTGCTCCACCCGGAAGCCCAGGTCCTTGACCGCGTACCGGTCGGCGGCGCCCTTGTACCGCTTGCTGAGTCCGGTGATCTGCAGCGGCACCCCGCCCAGCACCGGGTCGTACGCCGCGCCCCGCTCCGCCCGCGCCCGGCGCCGGAGCCGGGGCAGCAGCAGCACGGCCGCCGCCACCGCGACGGCGACCAGCGGCAGCACCCAGGTCCGCGACGGCAGCGGCGCGGCCTCGGTGACCAGCCCGTCCACGGTCGGCAGGGTCAGCGGTCCGGTGACGGCGGCCCGGTAGGTGGCCGGTTCGGCGGGTGACGCGTACGCGAGGTCGGTCGAGGCGAGCACCAGCCTGAGCCGGTGCCCGGAGTCGAAGGTGTGGTCGACGGTGGGCAGCCCCACCGTGACGGTCCGCCCGTCGGGCCCGTCCGCGCCGGTCACCCGGAGCGGGGCGGACAGCTGCTGCGGCAGGGTCTGCTTGCCGTCCGGGGCGACGTCGTACAGCTTCGCGAAGAGCACCGCGTCCGGGCGGTCCGCCCGGACCCTGATCGGGACGGTGGGCCGGCCGGTCAGGTGCACCGAGGCGTCCAGCGGCTCCGACTCGAAGGCGGCGAACTGCCCGGGGAAGTCCAGGGAGACCGAGGCACCGAGTGCGGCGGCCTGGCTGAGCGCGCCGATACCCGGCAGCGCGGAGATGTTGGGCGGGGCGCCGCCCGGCGGGTTGGCGAAGGCCTGCTCACCGTCGGCGGAGGGACCGGTCAGCCGGTACTGCCGCGAGCCGGTGCCGCCGAGCCCGGGGTAGGCCTCGGCCGTCGCCCCGCGCAGGACCGGCTGGAAGCCGGTGGAGTCCACCCCACCGGTCCGGGTCACCCGGAACGCCGCCCCGGTACCGCCGTCACCCTGCGAGGCGTCGCCGTCCTTCGGGGCACCGTCCCCCTTCGGGGCATCGCCGCTCGCAGCGCCGCCGCCCTTCAGGTAGCGGTCGAACCAGGCACCCACCCGGGCGTCCACCCGGTCGCTGGTGTCGGTCGCACCGTCGTGCCCGCCGGCGAACCAGTCCACCGCGACGGGGGCGCCGTTGGCCGCCACCGCACGCGCGATCGCGTCCCCCTGGTCGAGCGGGAACAGCGAGTCCTGCTGTCCCTGGACGACCAGCGTCGGCACCTTCAGCCGGTCCGCGACCGAGGACGGGCTGGACCGGTCCAGCAGCGCGACCGCCTCCGGGTCGGCGTGCCCGGTGGTGGCCACCCGGTCGTACATCCGGCACAGCTCCTCCAGGAACCGTCCGCAGCCGACCTGCCCGGCCCCCTCCGACGCCACCGACGGCCGGGCCGCGCCCCCCGACGGACCGAGGTCGCCCGCCGATCCGGTGGTGAAGAAGATCCCGGCCCACAGCTTCTTGAACACCCCGTCGACCGCGCCGGAGCCCTGCACCCCCTGCGGGAACAGCGCGTCGGCCAGGTTCCACCAGGTGATCTGGCTGGCCACCGCGTCGATCCGGCGGTCGTACGCCGAGCCGAGCAGCGCCACCGCCCCGCCGTAGGAGGCGCCGGTGATGCCGACCCGGGGGTCGCCGGGTCCGTCGAGGCGTACCTCGGGCCGCTGGGCCAGCCAGTCCACCAGGCGCTTGACGTCCTCGACCTCGCGGTCCGGCGCGTTCAGCCCGATCTTCCCGCCGGAGCGTCCGAAGCCGCGTGCCGACCAGGTGAGCACCGCGTACCCCTGCCGGGCCAGCTGCTCGGCCCGGTCCCGCTCGCCCTCCTTGGAACCGCCGAAGCCGTGGCCGAGCAGGACGGCCGGGCGCGGGCTTTCCCCGGTCGTGAAGAAGGAGGTGTCCAGCTGGACCACCTGCTGGCTGCCGGGTGTCTCGGGCATCGCGAGGAAACGATCCTCCTGCCGGACCGCCTGTTCCCCACCGGCGGCCACGGCCGCCGTACCCACGCCGGCCACCACCACCAGGGCCACCGCACCCGCCAGCAGTCTCCGTCCGGCCGCCGTACCGCGACCGCGCCACCGGCGCCACGCCCCACCGAGCTCCATGGTCCGTGATCGTAGCCGCCGCTCGGGTAGGCGGCTGATAAGAGCGCCCCGGCCCGGCCCCCGCGCAGGCCCGACAGGCCCGACAGGCCCGCCAGATCGAAAACCGGGCGGGCCCGCCGAAGCGGACCCGCCCGAAGCCTCACGAACCCACCCGGAGGGCAGCCCTACAACACCCGGGTCATCGTCCGGTGCGGGATCCCGGCGTCGTCGTAGACCCCGCCCTCGGCCACGTACCCGAGCCGCTCGTAGAACCCCAGCGCCTGCACCTGTGCGTGCAGCTCCACCTCACGCGCCCCGCGCCGGCGTCCGGCCGCCTCCACGGCGCGCACCAGCTCCGCTCCGAGCCCGGTGCCCCGGGCGGCTCCGACCACCGCGAGCCGGCCGAGCAGTACCCGCCCCTCGGTCCCCCCGGTCAGCCCGAGCGCCTGCTCGCCGAAGATCAGCCGGGCCGTCCCCCACGGCTCCCCCGCCGGCCCGACGGCCAGCAGGTGCTCCGAGGTGGCGTCCAGCTCGTCGTACTCCAGCTCCTCCGGCACGCCCTGCTCCTCGACGAACACCGTCCGCCGGACGCCCCGGACCAACGCGAGGTCGTCCTCCCCCTCGGCGATCCGGATCCGTGCCGCGAAAGCGCTCATGCCGGCCGCCTCAGCTCTCGGACGAGATGATGTCGAGCGACTTCCGCAGGTCGGCCGGGTACTCGCTGGAGAACTCCACCCACTCGCCGTCCGCCGGGTGCTCGAAGCCGAGCGAGACGGCGTGCAGCCACTGACGGGTGAGGCCGAGCCGCTTGGCGAGCGTGGGGTCGGCGCCGTAGGTGAGGTCGCCGACGCAGGGGTGGCGCAGTGCGGACATGTGGACGCGGATCTGGTGGGTGCGCCCGGTCTCCAGCTTGATGTCCAGCAGCGAGGCGGCCCGGTAGGCCTCGATCAGGTCGTAGTGCGTGACGGACGGCTTGCCCTCGCGGGTGACCGCCCACTTCCAGTCGGAACTGGGGTGGCGCCCGATCGGGGCGTCGACGGTGCCGCTGAGCGGGTCCGGGTGGCCCTGGACCAGCGTGTGGTACTTCTTCTCGGTGATCCGGTCGTGGAACTGCCGCTTGAGGTCGGTGTAGGCGCGCTCCGACTTGGCGACGACCATCAGCCCGGAGGTGCCGACGTCGAGCCGGTGCACGACGCCCTGGCGCTCGGCGGCGCCCGAGGTGGAGATCCGGTAGCCGGCCGCGGCGAGGCCGCCGATCACGGTGGGGCCGGTCCAGCCCGGGCTGGGGTGCGCGGCGACCCCGACCGGCTTGTCGACGAGCACGATGTCCTCGTCGTCGTGGACGATGCGCATGCCCTCGACGTGCTCGGCGACGATCTGCACGGGTGCGGCGGGGGCGGGGATCTCGACCTCCAGCCAGGAACCGGCGGTGACGCGGTCCGACTTGCCGGCGACGGCGCCGTCGAGCGTCACCTTGCCGTCGGCGGCCAACTCGGCGGCCTTGGTCCGGGAGAAGCCGAACATCCGGGCGAGGGCGGCGTCGAGACGCTCGCCTTCGAGGCCGTCGGGTACGGGGAGGCTGCGGATCTGCGCTGCGGTACTCACCCGTACGAGTATGCCGGACGCGGGGGCCACCCCTTACGCGGCCGGTCCGCCGCCCTACTCGGCCGGGTCCTCCGCGCGCTCGCCCTTGGACCCCTTCTCCGCCGGCTGGTGGACGGTGCCGTCGGGGTTGCTGCCCCGGAAGGAGAGCAGGACGACCAGGATGCCGCCGCAGACGATCGCCGAGTCGGCGAGGTTGAAGACGGCGAAGTGCTGGACGGAGATGAAGTCCACGACGTGCCCGCGGAACACGCCGGGCGAGCGGAACAGCCGGTCGGTGAGGTTGCCGAGGGCGCCGCCGAGCAGCAGCCCCAGGGCGATCGCCCACGGCAGGCTGTACAGCCGCCGGGCGATCCGCCAGATCACCACGATGACGGCCGAGGCGATCATGGTGAAGACGACGGTGAGCGCCTGCCCCATGCCGAAGGCGGCGCCGGAGTTGCGGATCACCTGGAAGGTCACCACGTCGCCGATCACCTTGATCGCCGCGTGGTTCTCCAGCCGGGCCACCACCAGCAGCTTGCTGCCGAAGTCGATCAGGAAGGCCAGGAGCGCGACCACCAGCAGCACGCCGATCCGGCGGCGCCCCTTCGACGCCTCGTGCCCCGGCTCCGCCCCGTCGACGACGGCACCGACCGCGGTGGCCCCGACCGCCGCGGTACCGACCGCAGTCGCCCCGGCCGCGGTGGCCCCGAGACCGGTGGCCCCGAGACCGGCGGCACCGACCGCGGTGGCACCGGCGGGTGCGACCCCGACGGCCGTGGCACCGGGGGCTTCGGCGGGGACGGCGGAGGTACGCGTCTCACCGGACTCGGTCACGGTCTCCGCCACGGCTTCGGCGGGCGTCGGGACGGACTCGTCCCGCGTCTGGGGGGAACCTTGCGTACTGATGATCCGCTCCGCTGCCGTGACGTGGGTGGGCCGGGGAACGCCCGACCTCCGACAGATCAGGCGACGTTACGGGGTCGAGCCTACGGCAAGCCCGACCCCCCGCGTCGCCCCGGTCAGCGGCGTTCCTGCTTGGCCTTGCACTGGACGCAGAGCGTCGCCCGCGGGAAGGCCTGCATCCGCGCCTTGCCGATGGCCTGGCCGCAGGACTCGCAGGTCCCGAAGCCGACGCCCTCCAGCCGGGCGAGCGCGTGCTCGGTCTGGGCGAGGCTGTCACGGGCGTTGTTGGCCAGCGCCACCTCGCTCTCCCGCGAGATGTTCTTGGTGCCGGCGTCCACCTGGTCGTCGCCGGCGCCGTCGTTGGAGTCGCGCATCAGGCCGGTGATGGCCGCCTCGGCCGCGTCGATCTCGTGCTGCAGCCGCTCCAGCTCGCTGATCAGCTCGGCGTGCAGCTCGTGCACCTCGTTCGAGGTCCACGGGTCCTCGCCGGGGCGGACGGGCAGCTCCGCCGGATCGACCGACTCGGCGCCGCCGGTGGCCCGGACGGCCCCGTTCTGGGCCGGCGTGCGGGTGCGGCCGGGGGCCACGAGAGCGGTGTCGGTGGTGTTCTTTCGCCGTGCGGTAGTGGTCACGGTCCCCTCCCCTGGATCGCCTGCCACGGCCTTGCGTGTCCGCTTGGTGGCGGTACCCGCGCCGGTTGCCTTCTCAGCCATGGCTTCGACCCCATCTACGAACGAATCGAGCCGCCGGTTCCCGGCGGCCTCCAGTGCCGGAACGATAATCCCGATCAAAAACGGTCACAACATGACATACCGACGCCTCACAATGATCCCACCCGGGCAGCCGTCACAGGCGCCACGCCCATGCGCCGACCAGAGTTGTGCCCCGTACGCCCCCGCCTAACCACCCCCGGACGCCGCACCGGAGGCCCCGCCCCCACGACGCCCGGGGCGCCCCCGGGGCTCCGGGGGCGCCGCCCCCGGCCCGCCCCCGGCCTGACGCCGAGGCCCTCCGGACGCGCCCCGGACAGGTGACCCGAAACGACTTGCGGCGGGCCGATACACTGAGCCTGCAAGGCGCAGATGGGGACGAGTACCGCAGTACGCAGCCACCAGCGACCCGGGGACGGTGCGAGCCCGGGGGTGTGCACGGCGCGAAGATCACCCCGGAGCCGCCGGAAGAACGGCCCGCGATTCCCGTCGCACCGGCCCGTAGACCCGGCAGCAAGCCCAAACAAGAGGGCCGCACGCACCACCGCGGCCAAGGAGGGTGGTACCGCGGGGCGGCATGCCGTCTCGTCCCTCCGTCGGATCCCGTCCACGCATCCGTCGGAGGTAGACGCCCGCGATGAGTACCTACAACCCCGTCCCCGCCCAGGTCGACCTGCCGGTCCTCGAACACCAGATCCTCTCCTTCTGGCAGGACAACAAGGTCTTCCAGCGCAGCCTGGAGCAGTCCGAGGGCCGCCCCGAGTGGGTCTTCTACGAGGGCCCGCCCACCGCGAACGGCATGCCCGGCGCCCACCACATCGAGGCCCGCGTCTTCAAGGACGTCTTCCCGCGCTACCGGACGATGAAGGGCTACCACGTCGCCCGCAAGGCCGGCTGGGACTGTCACGGCCTCCCGGTCGAGCTGGCCGTCGAGAAGGAGCTGGGCTTCTCCGGCAAGCAGGACATCGAGGCGTACGGCATCGCCGAGTTCAACGCCAAGTGCCGCGAGTCGGTGACCCGCCACACGGACGCGTTCACCGAGCTCACCTCGCGCATGGGCTACTGGGTCGACCTCGACCAGGCGTACCGCACCATGGACCCGTCCTACGTGCAGTCCGTCTGGTGGTCGCTCAAGCAGATCTTCGACAAGGGCCTGCTGGTCCAGGACCACCGGGTCGCCCCCTGGTGCCCGCGCTGCGGCACCGGCCTCTCCGACCACGAGCTGGCGCAGGGCTACGAGACCGTCGTCGACCCCTCGGTCTTCGTCCGCTTCCCGCTGACCGGCGGCCCGCTGGCCGGCCGCGCCGCGCTGCTGGTCTGGACCACCACTCCGTGGACCCTGGTCTCCAACACCGCCGCCGCCGTCCACCCCGACGTCACCTACGTGGTGGCCACCGACGGCACCGAGCAGTTGGTGGTCGCCGAGCCGCTGCTGGCCAAGGCCCTCGGCGAGGGCTGGGAGCCGACCGGGGAGTCCTTCACCGGCGCCGAGATGGAGCGCTGGGCCTACCGCCGCCCCTTCGACCTGGTCGCGATCGAGAACGCGCACTACGTCCTCAACGCCGACTACGTCACCACCGAGGACGGCACCGGCATCGTCCACCAGTCCCCCGCCTTCGGCGCGGACGACCTCGCGACCTGCCGCCGGTACGGCCTGCCGGTGGTCAACCCGGTGCTGGCCGACGGCACCTTCGCCCCCGAGGTCCCGCTGGTCGGCGGCCAGTTCTTCAAGAAGGCCGACGAGGCGCTGGTCGCCGACCTCAAGGAGCGCGGCCTGCTCTTCCGCCACCTGCCGTACGAGCACAGCTACCCGCACTGCTGGCGCTGCCACACCGCGCTGCTCTACTACGCGCAGCCGTCCTGGTACATCCGGACCACGGCCGTCAAGGACGCCCTGGTCCGCGAGAACGAGGCCACCAACTGGTACCCGGAGAACGTGAAGCACGGCCGCTTCGGCGACTGGCTGAACAACAACGTCGACTGGGCGCTCAGCCGCAACCGCTACTGGGGCACCCCGCTGCCGATCTGGCGCTGCGAGGAGGGCCACCTCACCTGCGTCGGCTCGCTGGCCGAGCTCTCCGAGCTGACCGGCACCGACCAGAGCGGCCTCGACCCGCACCGCCCGTACATCGACGAGGTCACCTTCGCCTGCCGTGACTGCGGCGGCACCTCGACCCGGGTGCCCGAGGTGATCGACGCCTGGTACGACTCGGGATCGATGCCCTTCGCCCAGTACGGCTACCCGTACCAGAACAAGGAGCTGTTCGAGCAGCGCTACCCGGCGCAGTTCATCTCCGAGGCGATCGACCAGACCCGCGGCTGGTTCTACACGCTGATGGCCGTCGGCACCCTGGTGTTCGACAGGAACGCGTACGAGAACGTCGTCTGCCTGGGCCACATCCTGGCCGAGGACGGTCGCAAGATGTCCAAGAACCTGGGCAACATCCTGAAGCCGATCCCGCTGATGGACCAGCACGGCGCCGACGCCGTCCGCTGGTTCATGGCCGCCGGCGGCTCCCCCTGGTCGGCCCGCCGGGTCGGCCACGGCACGATCCAGGAAGTGGTCCGCAAGACCCTCCTCACCTACTGGAACACCGTCGCCTTCCAGGCCCTGTACGCCCGGACGTCCGGCTGGGCCCCGTCCGCGGGCGACCCGGCCCCGGCCGACCGCCCGCAGCTGGACCGCTGGGTGCTCTCCGAGCTCAACACCCTGGTCCGGGAGGTCGACGCGTCCTTCCAGGCGTACGACACCCAGCGGGCCGGCAAGCTGCTCTCCGGCTTCGTCGACGACCTCTCCAACTGGTACGTCCGCCGGGGCCGCCGCCGCTTCTGGCAGGGCGACGCGGCCGCGCTCGCCACGCTGCACGAGGCGCTGGAGACGGTGACCCGGCTGATGGCCCCGCTGACCCCGTTCATCACCGAGCGGGTCTGGCAGGACCTGGTCGTCCCGGTGGTCCCGGACGCCCCGGCCTCGGTCCACCTGGCCACCTGGCCGGAGGCGGACGAGTCGCTGATCGACGCCGACCTCTCGCGCCACATGACGCTGGTCCGTCGTCTGGTCGAGCTGGGCCGGGCGACCCGCGCCGAGTCCGGCGTGAAGACCCGTCAGCCGCTCTCCCGCGCGCTGGTCGCCGCCCAGGGCTGGGAGGAGCTGCCCGCCGACCTGCGCGCGCAGATCGCGGAGGAGCTCAACGTCTCCACCCTGGAGTCGCTCGCGGCCGGCTCCGCCGACCGGACCGGTGGCGGCTCGCTGGTCGACACCACCGCCAAGGCCAACTTCCGTGCGCTGGGCAAGCGTTTCGGCAAGGGCGTGCAGGACGTCGCCAAGGCGGTGGCCGCCGCCGACGCTGCCCGGCTCGCCGCCGAGCTGCGGGCCGGGGGCACCACCTCGGTCGAGCTGGACGGTGAGACCGTCACGCTCTCCCCCGACGAGGTGATCATCACCGAGACCCCGCGCGAGGGCTGGGCCGTCGCCAACGAGTCCGGTGCCACCGTGGCCCTCGACCTGGCGATCACCCCCGAGCTGAAGCGCCTCGGCGTCGCCCGTGACGCGATCCGGCAGATCCAGGAGGCCCGCAAGAACTCCGGCCTGGACGTCGCCGACCGGATCGTCCTCCGCTGGCGCGCCACCGACGACGAGACCGCCGAGGCGATCGCCGAACACGGTTCCCTCGTCGCGGAGGAGGTCCTCGCGACCGACTTCGCCGCCGGCGCGGCCGACTGGGAGTCGGACACCTTCTCCGACGAGTCCCTCGGATTCGCCTTCCAGCTGCGCAGGGCCTGACCGAACGACCCGGAGCCGCCGCCGCCCCACCCGGGGGCGGCGGCGGCTCCGTCGTCCCCGTGAGGGTCCGGCGACCGGCCCCGACGATCAACGGCGATCGAACGCGGCGGCCGACCCGCCGCACGGCGGGGCACCGAACGCAGAACGCCCCCGCCGTGACCCGGAGGTCACGGCGGGGGCGCTGCTGACAGTCGGCTACCGCCTAGTTGTCGCCGTCCTCGTCGATCAGGAACCCGCGCATCGGCGCCGGCGCCTGCTGCATCGGCTGCGGCGGCTGCGGACGGACGGCCGCCATCGGCTGGGTCATCCCGGCCGGCTGCATCTGCGGCGCACCCGAGTTGCCACCCGAGGCCTGACCGCCGAAGCCCTGCCCACCGGAGTTACCGCCGAAGGAGCCCTGTCCGCCGAAGGACGGCTGGTTCCCGCCGAACGCCGGCTGGCTGCCGCCGAAGCTCGGCGACGGGCTGCTCATCGCACCGGCACCGGCCGGAGCCATCGACGACGCGGCCGGCGGCAGCGACGCGGTGGCCGGGAGCCGCGGCGGGGCGAGCGAGTCGTCCGCCTGCGACTCCAGCTGGCGCAGCTGGGTCTCCAGGTACGACTTCAGGCGCGTGCGGTACTCGCGCTCGAACGCCCGCAGGTCCTCGACCTTGCGCTCCAGCGTGGCACGGGCGGACTCCAGCGAGCCCATCGCGACGCGGTGCTTCTCCTGCGCGTCCCGCTCCAGGGCGTCGGCCTTGGCACGGGCGTCGCGCTCCAGGCCCTCGGCCCGGCTGCGCGCCTCGCCGACGATCTTGTTGGCCTCGGATCGGGCCTCGGAGATCGCCTGGTCGGCCGTCTGCTGGGCGAGCGCCAGGACGCGGGCGGCACTGTCGCCGCCGGGGCTCTGCTGCTGCATCGGGGCGCCCATCGGGCCACCCATCTGCTGCTGCTGGCCGCCCATCTGCTGCGGGCCGCCCATGGGGCCGCCCATCTGCTGCATCTGCTGCTGGCCCATGCCCTGGCCCATGGGGTTGCCCATGCCCTGCGGGCCGCCGGGGCCACCCATCGGCTGGAGCATCTGACCACCCATCGGCTGGACCAGCTGCTGCTGGCCGCCCATGGTCTGGCCCATCTGCTGCTGCTGCGGACCGCCGGGGCCCATCGGGCCGCCCTGGCCGGACGGAAGCTGCGGGGCGCCGGACGGCAGGCCGAGCGGCTGGTTGCCCATCTGCTGCTGCGGGCCGCCCATCTGCTGCTGCTGCGGGCCGCCGGGGCCGCCCATCTGCTGCTGCTGCGGGCCGCCGGGGCCACCCTGCTGGCCGGGGACCGGCGGGCCGGATATGGCGGCCGGCACCGGGGCGCCGGAGCGCGCGTCCTGCGGCGGCTCCTTGCGCATGTTGGCCTGGTTCTGCGCGGCGGCACGGGTCGCGGCGGCCAGCTTGGCGCGCAGGTCCTCGTTCTCGCGGAGAAGGCGGGTCAGCTCCGCCTCGACCTCGTCGAGGAAGGCATCGACCTCGTCCTCGTCATAGCCTTCGCGCAGGCGGACGGTCGTGAACTGCTTGTTCCGAACGTCCTCGGGGGTCAATGGCATCTCTTCACCTCAACGTGATCGTCGGCACACCGGCATCCTGTCGCATCGCTCACCTACGACTAGGGCCGCACAAGCGAGATCAGGACATACACAATGATCATCAGTACGAAGAAGGACAGGTCGAGCGCCACGCCCCCGAGACGCAACGGCGGAATGAACCGCCGCAGAAGCTTGAGCGGCGGATCCGTGACAGTGTACGTGGCCTCCAGGACCAGGACCATGGCCTTGCCCGGCCGCCACGAACGCGCGAACTGGAAGACCCAGTCCATCACCAGCCGCACGAGCAGGAACACCAGGAAGACGGTCAGTGCGTAATAGAGCACCGCCCACACGATCTCCATCGCGCTTCCCTCTCCCCGGTTCTTCGGCCCTTGAGGCCGCTCGCTGTCGCTAACTCACTGTCGATCAGATCCACACGTAAAGTCGTGGCCGGGTCAGCTCTGGTTGAAGAACCCACCCTCGGCGATCCGAGCCTTGTCCTCCGCCGTGACATCGACGTTAGCAGGAGACAGGAGGAACACCTTCTGCGTCACGCGCTCGATACTGCCGTGCAGACCGAAGACGAGTCCAGCGGCGAAGTCTACGAGTCGCTTCGCATCGGTGTCGTCCATCTCGGTGAGATTCATGATCACAGGGGTCCCGCCGCGGAACTGTTCCCCGATGGTACGGGCCTCGTTGTAGGTCCTCGGGTGCAGCGTGGTGATGCGGTAGGGCTCTCGTTCGTTCACTACCTTGGGCATGATCACCGGGGCGCTCTTCTCCAGGTTGTGGCGGCGTTCGGGTGTGATGGACGACACTGGGGCCATCCTCGGAGTCTCCTGGCGGATCGGGACCGCGGCCGGCACCGGCTGCGGCGCGATCGAGGGGACCGGAGCGGGGGTCGCGGCGGCCGGACGCGGGATGTCCTCGGTCCGCCCGGTCCGGATCGGCTCGGGGTCCGCGTCGTAGTCGTCGTCGGGGTCGTACCCCTGACCGTCGTACGTCTCGTCCTCCACGAGGCCGAGGTAGACCGCCATCTTGCGCATTGCGCCGGCCATGCTCCTGTCTCCTCCGCTTGTGGTGGACCGGCTCCCTCCCGGCGGCCGGGCCGTACGACCCCGCCTGCGGATTCCGCGGTCCGCCCACGACGCTCCGTCAGGCCGACGCCCGGTCAGAAATCGTGGAAGAGGGCCGCGGAGCTGCGATCCACGGTTGGCTAGCGCTCAGATAAGCTGCTAGCTTCTGTCCTATTTTGTCCTGCAGTCTGATCTACTACCCGGTGACGTTACCTGAGGGGTGACCGCACTCCGAGTACCGCCGTTCCGACGCGCACATGTGTCGCTCCGGCGGCAATGGCCTGCTCCAGATCGCCGCTCATTCCTGCGGAGACCATCGTGGCAGCAGGATGGGCCGTCCGTACGGCGGTTGCGATTTCCGCCAGCCGATCGAAGGCCCTGGCAGGGTCCCCGGCCAGCGGTCCGGCGAGCGGGGCGACCGTCATCACACCGCCCAGCCGGAGGCCGGGCGTGTCGGCGATCGCGTCGGCCATCTCCAGGACGTCCGCCGGGGCCACCCCGGCGCGGTGCTCGCCCTCGCCGTGCTCCTTGTCCAGCGCCACCTGCACCAGGCAGCCCAGCTCGGGCCGGTCCGCCTTGATCACTGCCGCGCCGAGCGACTCCACCAGCCTGAGCCGGTCCACCGAGTGCACGTGGTTCGCGTACCGGACCACCGAGCGGACCTTGTTGGTCTGCAGCTGGCCGACGAAGTGCCAGTCGAGCGGAAGGTTTCTGCACTGCTCCGCCTTGGGCGCCGCGTCCTGGTCGCGGTTCTCCGCGACGTCGGTGACGCCCAGCCCGGCCAGCAGGGCGCTGTCCTCGGCCGGGTAGGTCTTGGTGACCACGATCAGCCGGACCTCCCCGCGCGCCCGCCCGGCCGCGGCACAGGCGTCGGAGATCCGCCGCTCGACCACGTCCAGGTTGGTACCCAGTTCTTCGTACCGGGCCCGCTGCCCGTCCGTCAGCCCGGCCGACCAGCTCGCGTCGGGGAAACCGGCGGTACTTCCCGGGAACGGTCCGTAGATGTCGTTCGTCATCAGAGATCAGAGCCCAACCAGACGTAGCTCGCGAGCCGGCCCGTGCGCTGCTCGCGACGATAGGAGTAGTGATCGGCGGATTCGAGGGTGCAGACAGATGATCGCACCAACTCGGTGACTCCCGCAGCGGCCAACTGGGCCGCCACTCCGTTCGGCACGTCCAGCGCCGGTGTTCCCCAGGAGGTCTCGGCGTACGCGGCGGGCACCCGCTCGGCGACCTCGGCGCGCAACGGCGCCGGCACCTCGTAGCAGCGCCCGCAGACCGCGGGGCCGGTGGCGGCGGTGATCCGCCCGGGCTCGGCCCCCAGTTCGACCATGGCCCGGACCACCGCCGGCACCACCCCCGCCGCGAGTCCGGGCCGGCCCGCGTGGGCCGCGCCGATCACACCCGCCGCCGGGTCGGCCAGCAGCACCGGGGTGCAGTCGGCGGTCAGGACCGCCAGCGCCAGCGGCCGGTCGGTGACCACCGCGTCCACCGTGGGAGCCTCCCCCGCCGGCTGGCGCTCCGTCACCACCGCCACGTCCGCGCCGTGCACCTGGTTCATCCAGACCACGTCGGCCGGGTCCAGGCCCAGCGAACGGGCCGCGATCCCCCGGTTCTCCCGGACGGCCGCCGGGTCGTCCCCCACCGCGCCGCCGAGGTTCAGCTCCCCGTACGGCGAAGTGCTCACCCCGCCCCACCGTGAGGTGAAGGCGAAGTGAGCACCATCGCGTGCGACGCGATCGATCACTTAAGGAAATCCGGGACGTCGAGTTCCTCGGCCGGGCTCTCCACGTACGGCTGACGGGCCGGCTGCACCTGCGGCGGAACCGGGGCGGCGGTGGTGACCGGGGCCTCCGCCGAACGGGACGGACCCTCGCCGTCCGGGCGGGACGTCACCGAGCCGATGCCCCCGTACGCGGGCCGGCCGGAGGGGCGCTCGGGGGCGCCGCCCGACGAGGAGGCCGGCGGGTTGGCCGGGGCCGCGCTCGCCTTGACCACCGGGTCGCGGACGATGGCCGGCGGCTGGCCGCCGTCGAAGCCGGCCGCGATGACGGTGACCCGCACCTCGTCGCCGAGCGCGTCGTCGATGACCGCACCGAAGATGATGTTGGCCTCGGGGTGCGCCGCCTCGCTGACCAGCTGGGCGGACTCGTTGATCTCGAACAGGCCGAGGTCGGACCCGCCGGAGATGGAGAGCAGCACGCCGCGGGCCCCGTCGATCGAGGCCTCCAGCAGCGGGGAGGAGATCGCCATCACGGCGGCGGCCTTCGCGCGGTCCTCGCCGCGGGCCGAGCCGATGCCCATGAGCGCCGAACCGGCCTCGGACATGACCGACTTGACGTCGGCGAAGTCGAGGTTGATCAGGCCGGGGGTGGTGATCAGGTCGGTGATGCCCTGGACGCCGGAGAGCAGCACCTGGTCGGCGGAGCGGAACGCGTCCAGCACGCTGACCTGGCGGTCCGAGATGGACAGCAGCCGGTCGTTGGGGATCACGATGAGGGTGTCGACCTCTTCGCGGAGGCTGGCGATGCCGTCCTCGGCCTGGTTGGCGCGGCGACGGCCCTCGAAGGTGAACGGGCGGGTGACCACGCCGATGGTGAGCGCGCCCAGCGAGCGGGCGATGTTGGCGACCACGGGGGCGCCACCGGTGCCGGTGCCACCGCCCTCGCCGGCGGTGACGAAGACCATGTCGGCCCCCTTGAGGACCTCCTCGATCTCCTCGCGGTGGTCCTCGGCGGCCTTCCGGCCGACCTCGGGGTTGGCGCCGGCGCCGAGGCCCCGGGTGAGTTCACGGCCCACATCGAGCTTGACGTCGGCGTCGCTCATGAGGAGGGCCTGCGCATCGGTGTTGATCGCGATGAACTCGACGCCCTTGAGACCGACCTCGATCATCCGGTTGATGGCGTTGACACCACCGCCGCCGATTCCGACGACCTTGATGACTGCGAGGTAGTTCTGCGGTGCTGCCACGTCGAAGGCCTCTCGCCTCGAATTTCCGGGTCGGTCCGACGCCGGTACGGGTCATTCCGACGGATGTCGATGGGTAGGGAGCCTGGTTTCTGACGCAATGTCCGAAATGCCGACCGCCGACCCCAACCCTAAACTTGACCTTTAGGGTTAGTGCTGTGCCTCTGTCACATCACCAGGGAACACAGGCTGGTGACACAGGACACTAGGTGGCTCCGGCCACGTGTTTCAACGAACACGCCGAGCTTCCCTTTTTCTTTTGAGCCTATGTGATCATCAACCGCCGGATGAAACCGGGGTGACCACCAAGGGTCGGGCCGACACGAAACCGCGTCAAGCCCACCCGTCACCCGCCGCCACTCTGTCAGCGACGCGCTCCGCGCGCACCCTTGTGCAGAAAACCTACCGGATCATCCGGACACCGCCGGCGCCTCCGGCGCACTCACGTCGAAGTTCGTACCCTTCTGACCCAGCAGCGCCACCAGGACCCGGGCTTTCCGATCGGTCTGCTCGGGACTTCCCCAGCGAACCGTCGCACCCCCGCTGAGCTGCAACTGGATATCGTCGTACGAATGCACCAGAACGGCCCCGGCCCGCTGCCGGACCTCGGCCGGCAGGCCGGCGGCCACCGCCACCGCGCCCTGCACCAGCTGGGCCCTCCCGATCACCGACTCCACGTCCCTGGCGGGCTGGCTGAGCCGGAGCTCCACCACCGGGACGCCCTCCGGCGCGGCCGGCTCGGTGGCGAAGCTCACGCCACCCGCGTCGACCTGGGTGAACCGGCCGTCCTCGCCCTTCACCGCGGCGACCGCCGACCGCTGGGTGATCTTCACCCGCAGGGTGTGCGGCCAGCCCCGCCAGACCTCGGCCCCGGCCACCCGCGGGATCGCCTCGACCCGCCGCCGGACGTCCGCCAGGTCCACCCGGGCCAGCGGGCCGGAGCCGACCCCGCCGATCGCCGAGCGGACCTGGTCGGCCGTCAGCCGGTCGTCCTGGACGCCCTGCACCGAGATGCTGCGGACGTCCAGGACCGAGGAGAGGAAGACCAACCACGCCAGCACGCCCAGCACCGCGGCCGCGAGCGAACCCAGCACCACCACACCGCGCCGCGAGAGCCGGAGCCGGGGGGTGTACTCCTCGTCCCCGAGATCCTCGTCGTGCGGGTATCCCCGGCCGCCGGCCGGGGGCGGCTCGGCGAGCCGGGCGTCAGCCACGACGGCGGCCGCCCCGGGCTGCCTCGATGGCCTCGTAGACCATGCCGACCAACAGGTCGTCCGCGTCCCGGCGGCCGAACTCGGCGGCGGCCCGGCTCATGTCCCACAGCTTCTGCGGGTCGGTCAGCACCGGCAGCACGTTCTGCAGCACCCAGTCCGGGTTCAGCTCCGCGTCGTCGACCAGCAGCCCGCCGCCGGCCTTCACCATCGGCTGGGCGTTCAGCCGCTGCTCGCCGTTGCCGATCGGCAGCGGGACGAAGGCCGCGGGCAGGCCGACGGCCGCCAGCTCGGCCACCGTCATCGCGCCGGCCCGGCAGAGCATCAGGTCGGCGGCCGCGTACGCGAGGTCCATCCGGTCCAGGTACGGCAGCGCGCGGTACGGCGGCATCCCGGGGATGTCGTCCACCTGCGGCAGCTCGTTCTTCGGGCCGACGGCGTGCAGGATCTGCACGCCGTACTGCTGCAGGCGCGGGGCGATCGCGGCGATCGTCTCGTTGAGCCGGCGTGCGCCCTGCGAGCCGCCGGAGACCAGCAGCGTGGGCAGCCGCTGGTCGAGGCCGAAGTAGTGCCGGGCCTCCGGACGGGACGCGTTGCGGTCCAGCGTGGCGATGGTCCGGCGCAGCGGGATGCCGATGTACCGGGAGTCGCGCAGCTTGCTGTCCGGCGTGGAGACCGCGACGAAGTCGCTGTACCGCGCACCGATCTTGTTGGCCAGGCCCGGCCGGGCGTTGGCCTCGTGCACCACGATCGGCACACCGGCCCGCTTGGCGGCCAGGTACGCGGGCATGGCGACGTAGCCGCCGAAGCCGACCACGGCGTCCGCCTTGACCCGCTCGATGATCTCCTGGGCGGCCCGGACGGTGCCGCGCAGCCGGCCCGGGACGGTGATCAGCTCGGGGGTGGGCTTGCGGGGCAGCGGGACGGCCGGGATCAGCTCCAGCTGGTAGCCGCGCTCGGGTACCAGCCGGGTCTCCAGGCCGCGCTCGGTACCGAGGGCGGTGATCCCGATGGACGGGTCATGCCTGCGGAGGGCGTCCGCGAGGGCCATGGCCGGCTCGATGTGACCGGCGGTCCCCCCGCCGGCGAGTACGACATGCACCGAAATTCACCGCTCCCTGCGTGCCGGCACCGGGGCCGGGCGCGCTGTGGTTCGTCGTCGTGGCAGCACCCGGGCCAGCTGTTTCCTGATCCGGGAGTTCTTGCTCCGGGCGGCCAGGGCCGCCTTCGCTCCCGAGCTGCTGCGTGCCAGGCAGAGCAGCACCCCGATCGCGGACATGGCCGACAGCATGGCGGAACCGCCGTAGGAGAACAGCGGGAGCGGGACGCCCGCGATGGGCAGCAGTCCCAGCGCCGATCCCAGGTTGATCACGGCCTGAGCCATGAGCCAGGTGATGGCGGCTCCCGCGGCGTACCTGACGAAGGGGTCCTTCGTGCCGATGGCCACACGGATACCCGCGTAGCCTAGTGCCGCGAAGAGACCGATCACCGACAGCGTCCCCACCAGTCCCAGTTCCTCGCCCGTCGTGGCGAAGATGAAGTCGGTGTGCGCCTCCGGGAGCTGGCCCCACTTCTCGACCCCGGCGCCGAGGCCGGAACCGAAGAGACCGCCGAGGCCGAACGAGTAGACGCCGTGCAGGGCCTGGAAGCAGGCGCCGGCCGGGTCGAGTTTGGTGACGCCGATGCAGGAGAGCCGCTCGGCGCGGTGCGGCACGGTGACCACCAGCGCGGTGCAGACCACCACGGCCACGCCGAGGGTCGCGACGAACAGCCGCAGCGGCGCGCCGACCATCCAGAGCAGGCCGAAGAGCATGGCCACCAGGATCATCGCGGTGCCCATGTCGCCGCCGAGCATGATCAGCGCGAGCAGCAGCAGGGCGCCGGGGACCAGCGGGACCAGCAGGTGCTTCCACTGGTCGAGCGTGCCGTTCTTCTGCTTCCGGGCCAGCAGGTCGGCGCCCCAGAGCACCAGGGCGAGCTTGGCGAACTCGGACGGCTGGAACTGGAACACGCCGAAATCCAGCCAGTTCCGGTTGCCGTTGACCTCCACGCCGACACCGGGGATCGCGACCAGGACGAGTGCGCCGATCACCCCGAGCATCACCGGGTAGACGATCACCCGCAGCACGGCCACCGGGACCAGGGCGAAGCCGACCAGCAGCGCGAAGCCGAGCAGCACCCCGACCAGCTGCTTGAAGAAGTAGAACTGGGTCGAGCGGTGCTGGCCCAGCGCGAGGATCTGCGAGGCCGAGAAGACCATCATCAGCCCGAGCGCCACCAGCAGCAGCGCCGTACCGGCGATCAGCAGGTAGGGCGTGAGCGGCCGGTCCAGGGCGTACCGCACGCGGGCCCGGAAGGCCTGCAGGCGGGCCACCGGGCCGGCCGACTTGTAGGCGGTGGTGGTGGCGGAGATCACCCGCCAGCGGCCGGCCGCCCCGTTCTCCGGTGCGCCCGAACCACCCGCCCTGCCCTGACCGCCGCCCACCCGTCCCGCTCTCCCTCTGCGCCTCGCCCGCCTCCGGGCCGCTCCGATCCGGCGCGGCCCCTCGGCTCGCGGTGCGGGGCCCGTCCGTGCTCAGGGTGTGTCCGACACGCCCTACGCGTCCGCCAGCCCCCGGACGGCCGCCGCGAAGAGGTCGCCGCGCTCGCCGTAGTTGGTGAACATGTCCATCGAGGCACAGGCCGGGGCCAGCAGCACCGTGTCACCCGTTCGGGCGAGTGAGGCGGCCGCGCGGACCACCTCGGCCATCGCCACCGCGCCAGTCTGGCCCTCGGCCGCCTCGATCACCGGGACATCCGGCGCGTGTCGTGCCAGCGCCTCCCGGATCAGCGCGCGGTCCTCGCCGATCAGCACGGCGGCGCGCAGCCGCTCGGCCGCGCCCTGGACCAGGTCGTCGAAGGCCGCGCCCTTGGCCAGGCCGCCGGCGATCCAGACGATCGGCCGGTAGGCGGAGAGCGAGGCCGCGGCGGCGTGGGTGTTGGTCGCCTTGGAGTCGTCGATGTACGTCACGCCGTCGACGACGCCGACCTCGGCGATCCGGTGGGCGTCCGGCCGGAAGGCGCGCAGGCCCTCCCGGACGGCCTTCGGGTCCACCCCGTAGGACCGGGCCAGGGCCGCGGCGGCGAGCGCGTTGGCGATGTTGTGCGGGGCCGGCGGGTTGACGTCCTCGACGGAGCCCAGCTCGGCCGCGTTCTTGGCCCGGTCCGACACGAAGGCACGGTCCACCAGCAGGCCGTCGACCACGCCGAAGTTCGACAGGCCGGGCGCACCGAGGCCGAAGCCGACCGCCCGGCAGCCCTCCTCGACGTCGGCCTCGCGGACCAGCGCCTCGGTGGCCGGATCGGCCAGGTTGTAGACGCACGCGACGACGTTGCCCTCGTAGATCCGGCCCTTGTCGGCGGCGTACGCCTCCATCGAGCCGTGCCAGTCGAGGTGGTCGGGGGCCAGGTTGAGCACGGCCGCCGAGTACGGGCGCAGCGAGGGCGCCCAGTGCAGCTGGTAGCTGGAGAGCTCGACGGCGAGCACGTCGTACGGCTCCTCGGCGAGCACGGCGTCCAGCACCGAGACCCCGACGTTGCCGACGGCGGCGGTGCGCCGGCCGGCGGCCGTGAGGATCGAGGCGAGCATCTGGACGGTGGTGGTCTTGCCGTTGGTGCCGGTGACGGCCAGCCAGGGAGCGGGCTCGCCGGTCGTGGCCAGCGGGCGGCGCAGGCGCCAGGCCAGTTCGACGTCGCCCCAGACCTCCACGCCGGCCGCGGCGGCGGCCGCGAACAGCGGGCTGCTCGGCGGCCAGCCGGGCGAGGTGACGACCAGCCGGGTGCCGTCGGGCAGGCTGTCGCCGTCGCCGAGGCGGACGGTCACCCCCTGGGCCTCCAGCTCGGCGGCGCGGGCCTTCAGGCCCTCGCCGCTGCCGCCGTCCACCACGGTGACGCGGGCGCCGAGTCCGTGCAGGACGCGGGCCGCGCTGATGCCCGAGACTCCGAGCCCGGCGACGGCGACCGGCAGCCCGGCCCACTCGGGGTTGGTCATCCGGTCACCCATCCCGCGTAGAAGAGGCCGAGGCCGACGGCCACGCAGAGGCCCTGGATGATCCAGAACCGCACCACGACCAGGACTTCGCTCCAGCCCTTGAGTTCGAAGTGGTGCTGCAGCGGGGCCATCTTGAAGACGCGCTTGCCGGTCATCCGGAACGAGCCGACCTGGATGATCACCGAGAGGGTGATGATCACGAAGAGGCCGCCGAGCAGGATCAGCAGGATCTCGGTGCGCGAGCAGATCGCCAGACCGGCCATCGCACCGCCGAGGGCCAGCGAGCCGGTGTCGCCCATGAAGATCTTGGCGGGCGAGGTGTTCCACCAGAGGAAGCCGAAGCAGGAGCCCATCAGGGCGGCCGCGACCACGGCGAGGTCCAGCGGGTCCCGGACGTCGTAGCAGTTGGAGGTGGCCGAGACGGCGTACGCGCAGCTCTGGCCGTACTCCCAGACGCCGATGAAGGTGTAGGCGCCGAAGGCCATCACCGAGGCACCGGTGGCCAGGCCGTCCAGACCGTCCGTCAGGTTCACGCCGTTCGAGGTCGCGGCGATCAGGAAGTACGCGAAGATGACGAACAGCACCGGGCCGACCGACCACTCGAAGTCGCGGACGAACGAGAGGTGCTGGGAGGCCGGGGTGCGGTCGGCGCCGTCGGGGAACTGCAGCGCCAGGACGGCGAAGATCAGGCCGACGAGGGACTGCCCGGCGAGCTTCGCCTTGGCCCGCAGGCCCAGCGAACGGCGCTTGACGACCTTGATGTAGTCGTCGAGGAAACCCACCAGTCCCAGACCGGTCGTCAGGAACAGCACCAGCAGTCCGGAGGCGGTCGGGGATTCGCCCGTTATCGCCTTGGTGGCGAAGTAGGCGATGAGCGTCGCCAGGATGAAGGCGATGCCGCCCATGGTGGGCGTGCCCTTCTTGCTGTGGTGCGCCTTCGGGCCGTCGTCGCGGATGTACTGGCCGTAGCCCTGCCGGGCGAGCAGCTTGATCAGGGCCGGGGTGCCGAGCAGCGACAGGACCAGGCCGATCATGCCGGAGAAGAGGATCTGCTTCATTACTGGGCCGCACCGTCCGCGAGGATCGCCTCGGCCACCTTTTCGAGCCCCACCGAGCGGGACGCCTTCACCAGCACCACATCCCCCGGCCGCAGCTGACTGCGCAGCAGTTCGACCGCCGCGTCCGCGTCGGACACCAGCACCGACTCCTCACCCCACGAACCTTCGTTCCTCGCGCCCAGTTCCATGCAGGCCGCCTCGCGTCCGCCGACCGCCACCAGTTTGGTGACGTCCAGCCGGACCGCGAGCCGCCCGATGGCGTCGTGCTCGGCCAGGCTCTCCTCGCCGAGCTCCCGCATCTCGCCGAGCACCGCCCAGGTACGGCGACGCTCCGGACCTCGTCCCCCCATCGAGACCAGCGCCCGCAGCGCGGCCCGCATCGAGTCGGGGTTCGCGTTGTAGGCGTCGTTGACGACGGTGACACCATCGGCCCGGTCGACGACCTCCATGCGCCAGCGGGACAGCGCACCCGCCTCACTCAGTGCTTCGGCGGTGTCGTCGACGGTCATCCCGAGCTCCGTCGCCACCGCTGCGGCGGCGAGGGCGTTCGAGACGTGGTGCTCACCGTACAGGCGCAGCTGCACGGGTGCGGAACCGGCGGGGGTCGTCAACGTGAAGGATGGCCGTCCGGTGGAGTCCAGACGAACATCCTGTGCGCGGACCCGGGCGTCCGGGGATTCACCGAAGAACACCACCCTGGCCTTGGTGCGCGCGGCCATTGCGCGCACCAACCGGTCGTCGATGTTGAGGATCGCGACGCCGTCGGCCGGGAGCGCCTCGACCAGCTCGCCCTTGGCCTCGGCGATCGCCTCCTGCGAGCCGAACTCGCCGACGTGCGCGGTGCCGACGTTCAGCACCAGGCCGATCCGGGGCGGGGTGATCGAGGTGAGGTACTCGATGTCGCCCTTGTGCCGGGCTCCCATCTCCAGCACCAGGTGCCGGGTGGCGTCCTCGACCCGCAGGGCGGTCATCGGGTGGCCGATCTCGTTGTTGAGCGAGCCGGGCGGGTAGACGGTGTCGCCGAGGCGCCGGAGCAGCTGGGCGATCAGGTCCTTGGTGCTGGTCTTGCCGGCCGAGCCGGTGAGGGCCACGACGGTGGCGCCGGCGCGGCCGACGACCGCGCGGGCCAGCTTGCCGAGCGCGTCCACCACGCTGTCGACCAGGACGGTGGGGCCGCCGACCGGGCGGGAGGCCAGCACCGCGACGGCGCCCGCCGCGACGGCGGTGGCGGCGTAGTCGTGGCCGTCCGCGTGCTCGCCGACGAAGGCCGCGAAGAGGCCGCCGGGGACGACCTTGCGGGAGTCGACCTCGACCGGGCCGGTCACCAGGGCGTCGGGGTCGGCGTCGGCCAGGGTGCCCCCGACTGCTGCGGCCACCTCGGCGAGGGTCAGTGCGATCACTGCTGCTCTACTCCTCCGGTGCCCCGGGCGGCCGTGGTCCGTGCCACGACGTCCTGTCCGATGGCGTCACGCAGCACCTCCCGGTCGTCGAAGGGGCGGATCTCGTCTCGTACGTACTGGCCGAGCTCGTGGCCCTTGCCGGCCACCAGCACGGTGTCACCGGCCCGGGCGCGGGTGATGGCCAACTGGATCGCCTCGGCCCGGTCGGGGGCGACCAGGACGGTGCCGCGCTCGGCCTCGGGCACCGCGGCGGCGCCGGCGAGCATCGTGGCGAGGATCGCCAGCGGGTCCTCGCTGCGCGGGTTGTCGCTGGTCAGCAGGGCGGTGTCGGCGAGCCGGGCGGCGATGCCGCCCATCGGGGCGCGCTTGTGCGGGTCGCGGTCGCCGCCGCAGCCGACGACCACGTGCAGCCGGCCCTTGGTGACCTCGCGCAGGGAGCCGAGGACGGCCTCCAGCGCGTCCGGCTTGTGCGCGTAGTCGACCACCGCGACGTACGGCTGACCGGCGTCGACCCGCTCCAGCCGGCCCGGCACGCCGGGAACGGCCGCGATGCCGGCCACGGCCCGGTCCAGCGGGAGGCCGGCGGTCGCCAGCACGGCGATCGCCGCCAGCGCGTTGGCGACGTTGAACGGGCCGGGCAGCGGGACGGCCGCGTCCGCCTCGGCGCCGTCGGGGCCGAGCACCCGGAACGTCGAGCCGACGGGGCCGAGCTGGACGTCCACCGCGCGCCAGTCCGCCTCGGGCGCGCCGGTGGCGGAGAAGGTGACGACCGGGATCTTCGCCTCGGCGGCCAGCCGGCGGCCGTACGCGTCGTCCAGGTTGGCCACGCCGGCGCGGGACTTGCCGGGCTGGAAGAGCCGGGCCTTCGCCTGGAAGTAGTCCTCCATGTCCGGGTGGAAGTCGAGGTGCTCGGGCGTGAGGTTGTTGAACAGCGCCACGTCGTAGACCACGCCGTCGGTGCGGCCGTAGACCAGCGCGTGGCTGGAGACCTCCATGGTCACCGCGTCCGCGCCGCGCTCGCCCATCACGGCGAGGATCGCGTGCAGGTCGGTGGCCTCGGGGGTGGTCCGCTCGCTCTTGATCCGCTCGGTGCCGACCCGCATCTCGACGGTGCCGATGACCCCGGGGCTGCGCCCGGCGCCGTGCAGACCGCCCTCGACCAGGTAGGAGGTGGTGGTCTTGCCGTTGGTGCCGGTCAGCCCGATCATCAGCAGCCGCTCGGAGGGCCGGTCGTAGACGGCGGCGGCCAGCTCGCCCATCCGGGCCCGCGGGCGGTCGACGACCAGCAGCGGCAGGCCGGTGCCGGCGGCCAGCTCGGCGCCGGCCGGGTCGGTGAGCACCGCCACGGCGCCGGCCGCGGCGGCCTGCCCGGCGAAGGACGCGCCGTGGTGGTTGGCGCCCGGGAACGCCACGTACACGTCGCCGGGACGGACCTCGCGGGCGTTGTGGGTGACGCCGGTGATCTCGGGTCCTTCGACGGGGTCGAGACCCAGCAGTCGGGCGACCTCGGCGAGCGGCCGGGCCCCCGTCCGGGCGGGGCGGGGCGGGCTCACGGTGGTTTGATCGGGTTTCGGCACGGCGGAGAGGCTATCCGCCGAAGGGCTTCCAGGGCCAAACCGGCCCTTTTCCGTGCCGGCGGCCGCACCCGCCCGGTCGTTGCTCATGGTCGATCACGGCTTCCACTCGACGGGCAGGTTGGGCGCCTCGCTACCGCTCGGCGGGACCTTGAGGGTCTTGAGGGTGAACTCCATCACCTGCTTGAACACCGGGCCGCAGAGCTGGCCGCCGAAGTGGCCGTTGACCGGGTCCTGGATCACGCAGGAGACGGTGACCCGCGGCTGGTCGGCCGGGGCGAAGCCGATGAAGGACGCGGTGTAGCCGCGGTACCCGCCGGTCTTGGGGTCCACCCGGTTGGCGGTGCCGGTCTTCCCGGCCACCCGGTAGCCGGGGATGGCGGCCTTGCCGCCGGTCCCCTGCTCGTCGGAGACGACCGACTCCAGCATCTCGGTGAGGGTCTTGGCGGTCTGTTCGCCGACCACCCGGGACTGCGCGCCCTGTGCGGCCGGGGTGTACCTGCCGTCCGGTGCGGTGGTGCCCTGCACGACGCTGGGCGTCACCCGGACCCCGCCGTTGGCGATGGTCGAGAACACCGAGGTCGCCTGCAGGGCGTTGACCGACAGGCCCTGTCCGAACGGGATGGTGTACTGCTTGGACGCCTTCCAGTCCTCCGGCTTGTCGAGCAGGCCGGCGGTCTCGCCGGGGAAGTCCAGGCCGGTGTGCTCGCCGATGCCGAACTTGCGCAGGTAGTCGTAGAGGACCCGGTTGGCCTCGGGCTGGGTCGCGCCGAGCGTCTGAGCGGCCTCGATGGTGCCGATGTTGGAGGACTTGGCGAGCACGCCGGCCAGGGTGAGGTACCAGGTGTCGTGCAGGACGTCGTCCTTGAACGCCACGTCGCCGCGGACCAGCGGGTACGGCACGGTGACCTTGGTGTCCCAGGTGGCCTTGCCGGTGTCCAGGACCGCCGCCATGGTCATCAGCTTGGCGGTGGAGCCCGGCTCGTAGGCGTCCTGCAGGGCCGCGTTCCCGAGCTGCGAGTTCCTGGCCGTGCTCAGGTCGTTCGGGTTGAAGCCCGGCGAGGAGGCCATCGCCAGCACCTGGCCGTTCTTCACGTCCTGGACGATGACGTAGCCCTTCTCCGCCCCGGCGTTGGCGACCTGGTCGGTGATGGCCCGCTGGGCGGCCCACTGGATGTCGCGGTTGACGGTCAGCCGCAGGTCGGTGCCGGGCACGGCGGGCTCCAGCGAGCCGCCGGCGGTGGGCACCAGGCGACCGCCGGCCTGGGCGTAGCTGCTGTGGCCGTCCTTGCCGGACAGCTCGTGCTGGTACTGCTGCTCCAGACCGCCTGCGCCCTCGCCCTCGGCGTTGACGAAGCCGACCAGGTTGGCGGCCAGGCCGTCGGAGGGGTAGACCCGCTTCTGGGTGTCCCGGTTGAAGACCCCGGCCAGCGGGTTGACGCACTCGTTGTCGAGCCTGGTCCGGCCGCCGTCCTCGACGGACTTGTTCAGCAGCCGCTTCTGGGCCTGGCAGCCCCGCGAGCCGGCCTGCTTCTCCAGGCTCGACTTGAGGTCGCTGATCTGGTTCTTGACGTCCGGGGTCTGCTGGGCGGCCAGCCGCTTGTAGCGGGTCTTGGGGGTGTGCAGGTCGGCGGCGATCCGCTCCTTGGGCAGGCCGAGGATCGGCGCCAGCAGAGCGGCGGCCTGCTCGGGGGCGTCCGGGAGGCCGGTGGCCTCGGGGGTGAACATCGCGGGGTCGGCGGTGATGTCGTACGCGTCGACGGTGGTGGCCAGGGCGACCCCGTCGGAGGACGCTATCGAGCCGCGCTCGGCGGTGATCGGGATGTTCAGGTACCGGTTGGTGTTGGCGTCGGCGGCCAGCGCGTCGGAGTCCAGCAGCTGGAGCTGGACCAGCCGTCCGGCGAAGATCGAGAAGACGACCGAGAGCACGATGGTGATCACCCGCAGCCGACGGCGCGGGTCCGCCAGCCGGATCCCCCGCGGCTGCGGGCGGCGCTGCGGCGGACGCGGGCGCGGCCGGTCCCCCGCCTGGCCGGCGCGGGCCGGCGGGCGGCCCTCGGGGCGGCGCTGCTGCGGGGTGCGGGGCGTGCGGGCGGCGGCCCTCGGGTCCCGCCCGGCGGCCGGCTGGGCCTTGGCCCCGGGCTGGCGCGCCTGGGACTGCTTCGCGGGCGACGGCTTCGCGGGCGGTTGCTTGGCGCGGGCCGGCTGACCCGCGGCGGACTGCGGCTTCGCCGGCTGCCCCTTGGCGGGCTGGGCGCGCCCGGCGGCCGGCGGCTTGCCGGTGGACTGCCCGCGCGGGACCGGCCGGGGCGCGGCGCCCTTGACGGGACGGCGTCCGCCGTTGCCGCCGCTGCCGCCGTTTGCGCCGGAGGGCTGACGGGGTGTGCTCATCGGGCTGCGCCCCCGCCCGTGGCCGGCGCCGGCTGCGGCGCGGTCGGGTTGAGCTGGACGGTGACGTCGCCGCCGGGGGCCGGGGCGTTCGGCGCCGCGGTGGTGGGCTGCGCCGCCGCCGGGGATCCGGGCTGGGCACCGGGTTGGGCGCTCGGCGCCGGCTGCTTCCCGGGCCACGGTTCCACGGTGGACCGTTTCACCGGCGGGCTGTCCTGGGCCGGCTTCGGCGTGCCGACCACCGCGCCGCCGTTCGGCAGGTCGAGGAAGGCCATCCCGCCGGCCGGCACCATGCCCAGCTCGGCGGCCCGGCGGGCCAGCGCGTCCGGCGCGGAGTTCTGGTCGATCTGGTGCTGGAGCCCCTGCTGCTCGTCGGTGAGCACGGTGGTCTGCCGCTGCAGCCTGGACAGCTCGAAGGAGCCCTCGTTGAGGGCGGTGTTCAGTGCCAGCAGCCCGAGCAGTCCGGCCCCGAGCAGCACCACCACCAGCACCGCGAACGGCGTCCGCCCCCGTACCTGGCGTCGCCCGGGGCGGACGGTGATCCGCGCCCTGCCGCCCTGCCCGGGGAGCACCCTGCTCCCCGCCCCGCCTCCGGCCACCGGCCCCACCGTCTTTCCTCCGCCCTTCGGACCGTCCCGGTGCCGGTCAGCCCCGGGTGCTTCGGTCCCTGATCCTCTCCGCCACCCGCAGCCGTACGGGTGCGGCGCGCCGGTTCTCCTCGATCTCCTCCTCGGTGGCCTGCTCGGCACCGCGGGTGATCAGCTTGAGCCAGGGCTGGTGCTCCTCCGGGACGAACGGCAGCCCCGGCGGGGCGGTGTTGGTCGCCCCGGCCGCGAAGCACTGCTTGACCAGGCGGTCCTCCAGCGACTGGTAGGACATCACGGCGATCCGCCCGCCGATGGGCAGGACGCCCAGAGCCCCGGGAATCGCCCGCTCCAGGACCTCCAGCTCGCCGTTGACCTCGATCCGCAGCGCCTGGAACGTGCGCTTGGCCGGGTTGCCGCCGGTGCGGCGGGTGGCGGCCGGGATGGCGTTGCGCACCAACTCGACCAGACGCGCGCTGTTGGTGAACGGTTCCTTCTCGCGTTCGCGCAGGATCACCGAGGCGATCTTCCCGGCGAACCGCTCCTCGCCGTAGAACTTGAGGATCCGGGCCAGCTCGCCGTGGCTGTAGGTGTTCAGCACCTCGGCCGCGCTGATCCCGCGGGTCTGGTCCATCCGCATGTCCAGCGGCGCGTCCTGCGCGTACGCGAACCCGCGCCCGGCCTCGTCCAGCTGCATGGAGGAGACGCCGAGGTCGAAGAGGATGCCGTCGGCCTTCGGGATGTCCAGGCGCTCCAGTACCTCGGGGATCTCGTCGTAGACGGCGTGCACCAGGGTGGCCCGTTCGCCGAAGGGGGCCAGCCGCTCGCCGGAGAGCTTGAGCGCCGCCGTGTCGCGGTCCACCGCCACCAGCCGGACGTCCGGGAACTGGGTGAGCAGGGCCTCGCTGTGGCCACCGAGGCCGAGGGTGGCGTCCACCACCACCGCACCGGGCCGGGAGATCGCCGGGGCCAGCGCGTCCATGCACCGCTGCAGCATCACCGGGACGTGCTTGGGGGCCGGATCGTTGGTGGTCATTGCGCGGTGGCGCCCTTCCTCGGTGCGGAGCCGCCCGAAGTACGGGAGCTCGGACCATTCTGTCCCACCACGCCGCGAAGCAGACGCAGGGGCCGGGCCGCGGCCCGTGGGCCCCGCCCGCTCCTTGGGGAAGGTCGTGACCGCCCGGCACCGGGGAAGGTGCGCCAGGTGGCACGGAGCGGGTGGAGGCCACGGGCCGCGTCGGCCGCCGCACCGGCCGGAAACGCCCGGTTGACGGGCCCCGGCGGGTGTGCTCCACTGCGCCGCAACTCTACCGCGCACGCCCCGTCAGTCAATGGCCCGCTCCGGCGCACCACCCGGGCGGCGGTACGGATCACCGCAGGTCGCGACGGTGCTCGTGGCACATGCCGGACGCCGCAGCCGCGCCGGCCGCGGTGCCGCGCGCCCCGGTACCGGGCACCGCCCCGGACAGCGGACGGGACGGGGCGGGACCGGACCGGGACCGGGTCGGGACCGGGTCGGGACCGGGTCGGACAAATCCGTCCGTATCGCCCGGAAGCGGCAGCGCCTTGTGGATATGCGCTCGGTCACACGGGCCCGCTCTGTCGCCATCAGCCCCACCAAGACCCGGCGAATCGCACTAACGTCTTCACCATGACAGTGACCCCCGACCGGCCCACGCCGACCGCCGCTGCCGACGCCCCGACACCCACCATCATCGACCGCTTCGTCGCGGCCAACCGCGAGTACGCGGTGACCTTCCGCGACGGCGGGATGGACGCCCGCCCGGTGCAGAAGATCGCCGTGGTCGCCTGCATGGACGCCCGCCTCGACCTGTTCGCCGCGCTCGGCCTCGAACTCGGCGACGCCCACGTCATCCGCAACGCGGGCGGCGTGGTCACCGACGACACCATCCGTTCCCTCACCATCAGCCAGCGCGCCCTGGGCACCCGCTCGGTCGCGCTGATCCACCACACCGGCTGCGGCCTGCTCGGCCTCACCGAGGACTTCCGCCGCGAGCTGGAGCAGGAGGTCGGACAGCGCCCGCAGTGGGCGGTCGAGTCCTTCGTCGACCTGGACAGTGACGTCCGGCAGTCCATGCAGCGCGTCCGCACCTCTCCGTTCCTGCTGCACACCGACAACGTGCGCGGCTTCGTCTTCGACGTCCACACCGGGCTGCTGCGCGAGATCCACTGACCCCGTCCATCCGGTCGGCCCGGCCAGCGTCGCCCGGGCCAGCCGGACGCTCCCCGGAAGCCCCCCGGCCCGCCTCCCCGGCACGGCCGCCCGAGGGTGCCCGGTCCGGAGGGTGACTTCTGACCACCGCCCGGGGGAGAATGCGCCTGCCGGTCCGGCCTCGAACCACCTGGGGCGGCCGGTCGCAGGCCGTACTCCGGCACCGGCTCCCGGAACACGGAACCGCTCCCGGAGGGGCCGCGTCCAGCATGGGGTGGGGGCCGGCCTCAACGGAGGCGGGCACGTGGTGTGCCAGGGAGCGAACGGGTGACGAGCTACAACGATCAGGCCGGTCTCGACGGTCGTGCAGGGGGCGACCGGGAGACGCCGGGGTACCACCCCGTCGGTCTGCCGGAACTCGCCGCCGTCGTGGACCGGATCCGCGGCAACATCGAGAGCGTGATCGAGGGCAAGCCGGAGGCCATCCGGATCGCCCTGACCGTCCTGCTCGCCGAGGGCCACCTGCTGCTGGAGGACGTGCCCGGCGTCGGCAAGACCATGCTGGCCAAGGCGCTGGCCCGGTCCGTCGACTGCACCGTGCGGCGCATCCAGTTCACCCCGGACCTGCTGCCCTCGGACGTCACCGGCACCAACATCTTCGACCAGCACCAGCGCGACTTCGAGTTCCGGCCGGGCGCGATCTTCGCCCAGATCGTCGTCGGCGACGAGATCAACCGGGCCTCGCCGAAGACCCAGTCCGCGCTGCTGGAGTCGATGGAGGAGCGTCAGGTCACCATCGACGGCACCAGCTACGAGCTGCCCTCGCCGTTCATGGTCGTGGCCACCCAGAACCCGGTCGAGATGGAGGGCACCTACCCCCTCCCCGAGGCCCAGCGGGACCGCTTCATGGCCCGGATCTCGATGGGCTACCCGAGCCCCGAGGCCGAGTTCGCCATGCTCGACGTGCACGCCGGCGCGAGCCCGCTGGACGACCTCCAGCCGGTCGCGCACGCCTCCGACATCCTCAAGCTGATCGACCTGGTCCGCACCGTGCACATCGCCGACCCGGTCCGCCGCTACGCCGTCGACCTGGTCTCCGCCACCCGCACCAGCCACGAGCTGCGCCTCGGCGCCTCGCCCCGCGCCACCCTGCACCTGGTCCGGGCCGCCCGCGCCGCCGCCGCCCTGGACGGCCGCGACTACGTCACCCCGGACGACCTCCAGCGCCTCGCCGTCCCGGTGCTCGCCCACCGCCTGATGCCGACCGCCGAGACCCAGCTCAGCCGCCGCACCTCCGAGCAGATCGTGGCCGAGCTGGTCGCCCGCCTGCCGCTCCCGCGCCCGCAGGGCGCCCCCGCCACGCGGAGGAGCTGAGGTGGGCCCGTCCGACGAACCGTCGGGCCTGCGCGCCGGCCTGCGCGGCCTCACCACCCGGGGCCGTTCCTTCCTCGCCGCCGGGGTGACCGCGGTGGTCTGCGCGTACCTGCTCGACCAGGACGCCCTGCTGCGCGTCGGCGTCCTGCTCGCCGCGCTGCCGCTGGCCGCCGCCCTGCTGCTGTCCAACACCCGCTACCGGGTGGCCAGTGGCCGGCGGCTCAGCCCGCGCCGGGCGGTGGCCGGCCAGGAGGCCCGGGTCCACCTGCGGGTGGACAACGTCTCCCGGGTCCCCACCGGCCTGCTGCTGCTGGAGGACAAGGTCCCGTACGTGCTCGGGCCGCGCCCGCGGTTCGTACTGGACCGGGTCGAGCCCCGCGGCAACCGCGAGGTCTCCTACCGGGTCCGCTCCGACCTCCGGGGCCGCTACCCGCTCGGCCCGCTCCAGCTGCGGCTCTCCGACCCGTTCGGGATGTGCGAGCTGAACCGCTCGTTCTCCGCGTCCGACGTGCTCACCGTCGTCCCGCAGATCCTGCCGCTGCCGTACGTCCGGCTCAGCGGCGAGTGGGCCGGCCAGGGCGACAGCCACGCCCGGGCCCTGGCCCTGGCCGGTGACGACGACGTCATCCTGCGCGAGTACCGCCCCGGCGACGACCTCCGCCGGGTGCACTGGAAGTCCACCGCCCGCTACGGCGAGCTGATGGTCCGCCGCGAGGAGCAGCCCCGCAAGGCCCGGGCCACCGTCCTGCTGGACACCCGCGAGGTGGGCCACCGGGGCAGCGGCCCCGCCTCCTCCTTCGAATGGGCGGTCTCCTGCGCCGCCTCGGTCACCGCCCACCTGCTGGAACGCGGTTACCAGACCCGGCTGCTGACCGACACCGGCCTCGCCGTCCCCGGGAGCGGCGCCGGCGGCGGCAACACGGCGGCCGACACCTCCGGCCTGATCCTGGACGCCCTCGCCGTGGCCGACCTCTCCGAGGGCGCCGGGCTCTCCCGCGCCGAGGAACCGCTGCGGGCCGGCGGGGAGGGCCTGCTGGTCGCCGTCCTCGGCGACCTGGACGAGGAGCAGGTCGCCCGGCTGGCCCGGCTGCGCAACCGCACCGGTGGCGCCGTGGCCTTCCTCCTCGACACCGCCACCTGGGCCGGCCTCCGCATGCTCGCCCCCGACACCGGCGGCGACGAGTTCCACGACCGGGTGCTCCGCCTGCGCGAGGCCGGATGGACCGTCCTGCCCGTCCGTGCCGGCGACTCGGTCACCGAACTGTGGCGGGCCGCCGACCGGGCCGAGGCGCCCTCCCCCTACCGAAACGAGGCCGGCGCGTGACCACCCGGGCCAAACTGACCGCGTACTCGGCGCTGGCCACCGCCCTGGCCGCGCTCTGCCTGACCCCGCTGCTGACCACCAAGGGCTGGATCACCCACGCGTACCTGGTGGTGGCCGTGATCGCGGTCGTCGGCGCGGGCCTGCGGCGCACGCCGTTCTACCGCTGGGCCGTCCCGCTCGGCCAGCTGGTCGCGCTCCTCCTCCTGCTGCTGCTCGCCTTCGCGACCTCCGGCGCCTCCTGGGGCGGGATCGTCCCCGGTCCCGAGTCGCTGCGCACCCTCGCCCGGGCGTTCGAGCAGGGGCTGAACGACATCCGGGAGTACGCCATCCCCGCCCCGCCCAGCGCGGGCCTGCGGCTGATCATGATCACCTCGATCGGCCTGATCGCCGTCGCGGTGGACACCGTCGCGGTGACGTACCGGCGCTCGGCGCTGGCCGGGCTGCCGCTGCTGGCGCTCTACTCGGTCGGCAACGGCCTGGCCGGCGACCGGGGCAACTGGCTCTGGTTCGCGGCCGCCGCGGCCGGCTACCTGGTCCTGCTCTTCGCCGAGGGCCAGGACCGGGTCTCCCGCTGGGGCCGGGTCTTCCGCGGCACCCCGCACGGCACCGAGGGCAGCTCCGGCGGACTCAGCCAGAGCGGCCGGCAGGTCGGCGTGGTGGCACTCGCGCTCGCCCTGCTGCTGCCGGCCTTCCTGCCGCGCTGGAGCTCCGGCCTGGTGAACAGCGGCGGCACCGCGAGCTCCGGCAAGCACGGCGGCGCCGGCGGCTTCAACAGCCTCGATCCCCTGGTCGCCCTGAACGACGCGCTCCCCGAGCCCCGCAACGTCGAGCTGCTCACCTACAAGATGGACAGCCCGCTGGCCGACAGCACCTACCTGCGCACCGGCTCGCTGGACGCCTTCGACGGCACCAGGTGGAAGCTCAGCTCCACCGACACGACCGAGTTCAAGGGCACCCTGCCGGCCCCCGACGGCCTGACCGTGCCCGACTTCCCGGAGCTGAAGACCACGGTCAGGATCAGCGACCGGCTGGAGAACGCCTGGCTCCCGATGCCCTACCCGGCCCGGACCGTCTCACTGCGCAACACCGCCGACTGGCAGCTCGACTCGCTCACCTCGGCCCTCCAGCCGACCCGGGACAAGGCGATCAAGGGCCTGGGCTACACGGTCACCTCGCTGTACGTCGGCCCCACCGCCGCCGAACTGCGCAGCGCCCCCCAGGCGCCCGACCGGATCCGGGCCCAGTACCTCGACCTGCCGAGGGACCTGCCGCCGATCGTCCGCCAGAAGGCCGTCTCCGTCACCCAGCAGGCGAGGACCCCCTACGACAAGGCGGTCGCGCTGCAGGAGTGGTTCACCCGCTCCGGCTTCACCTACGACGTCAAGACCCGGTCCGACAGCGGCAGCGACGCGATGGCCGACTTCCTGACCCGGCGCCGGGGCTATTGCGTCCACTTCGCCTCCACCATGGCCGCGATGGCGCGCGTCCTGGACATCCCCGCCCGGGTCGCGCTCGGCTTCACGCCCGGCGACACCAAGGGCGGCGAGGTCTACTCGGTGACCGACTCGATGTACCACGCCTGGCCCGAGCTGTACTTCGAGGGCTACGGCTGGATGCGCTTCGAGCCCACCCCGACCCGCGGCGTGCCACCCGAGTACAGCGACCAGGTCGCCGCGCCGACCACCGCACCGACCACGCAGCCGACCGCGCAGCCGCAGCCCAGCGCCTCGGCGCAGCTGCCGTCCGCCAACCCCGACTGCGACCCGAAGCTGCGCAGCATGGGCGAGTGCGGGGAGCGGGACAAGTCCGCCGGCGGTGCCCTGGCCGACTCCTGGCTGTTCTCCGGGAAGACCCTGGCCACCCTGGCCTCCGCCCTGGTGCTGCTCGCGCTGCTGCTCACCCCGATGGTCTGGCGGGCGCTGCTGCGTCGGCGCCGGCTCGGAGCCGGCGGGCGGCGGCGCCCCGGAGGGGAGGGGTCGGTCGAACTCACCGACGAGCAGGTGATGGCCGCCTGGGACGAGCTGATCGACTCCGCCTGGGACCTCGGCATCCCGCCCGACGAGTCGCGGACCCCGCGCTCCGCCGCGCGCCGGATCGCCGAGACCGCCGAGCTCGACGAGGCCTCGGCGGCGGCGGCCGGGCGGGTGGCGCTGGCCACCGAGCGGGTCCTCTACGCCCGGACCACGCAGGTCACCACGCCGCTGGCGGCGGACGTCCGGACCGCCCGCGACGGCCTGCGGGCCGGCGCGGGCCGGCGCGGCCGGACCAGGGCGCTGCTCCTGCCCGCGTCCTCGGCCCAGCTCTGGTGGCGCCTCTCGGACGCGGTGCTGGCGGCCCGGCTGGCAGTGCGCCGCAGGGCCGCGCGGCTGACCGCCGCCGTCACCGGGCCGGTCCGCCGGGCCCTGCGGCGGCGGAAGGGCGACGGTCCGGAGTCCTGACACACCGGCTCCCGTCCCCGTCCGGCTCCCCCGCGGGTGCCGGACGGGAGCCCGGGGACAACGGAGAGGGCGGGCAGTCGGTCGACTGCCCGCCCTCGTCACGTTCGTCCGGCGTCCCGTGCGTCCGTCCGGATCCTCACCCGGCCCCGGACGACCGGCTCAGAACCCGCCGGTCTGCTCGTCGCGCCGGCGCTGCCAGCGCTGCTCCACCCGGTCCATCATCCCTGCCTTGCGGCGCGGGGCCGCGGCCGGCCCGGCGCCCTGGGTCTGTCCGGCGGGCCCACGGCGCCAGCCGGTCACGGCGAAGACGGCGCACCCCAGCATCACCAGGAACCCGACCACGCTGACCCAGATCTGGTTGGGTACGACCATGCCGCCCATCAGCAGGCCGATGCCCACCACGAAGCCACCGACGGCCAGGTACACCCGGCGACGGGTGTAGGTGCGCAGACCGGTTCCCTCAAGCGCCGACGCGAATTTGGGATCTTCGGCATACAGCGCTCGCTCCATCTGGTCGAGCAGTCGCTGCTCGTGCTCCGAGAGCGGCACGGAGTCCTCCTACTCGTCGGTCGCGGGTGCGACCGGTCCGCCGCCCCGGTCGGGGAGGCACGTCCAATCAGCCTTCAGAACACGCGGTCGGACGCCTGTGCGGGGGCCCGGGTCCGTGTCGTCCATATGCCCCGCGCTTCCGGCTGTCATGCTTTCCGGCTTTACCCAGATCATACGGTCCACCGGCCGGTTCCGGAGTGGTCGACCACGCGTGGGCCCGGCCACTTCGGCGGCTCCCAGCTGCACAGTGCTCAACGCGGAGGCCGCCGGACAAGTGCCCGATCCGATGGAATGGGCCCGGACCTGGGGGGATCGTGAGGAGACGGTGAGGAGACGGCCGGGAGACGCGGCGGCGGTGCGCGGGCGAACGGCGGCGGACGGGCCGGTCAGGCCAGGGTGGCCAGCAGGTGGAGCTGGGTCGCCACGGCGTGGAACGCGGGCTGCCCGGCGGCCGCCTCCTCCAGCTTGAGCAGCGCCTCCATGGCACCCGGCTCGGTGTCCACCAGGACGCCGGGCACCAGGTCGGCGAAGACCCGGACCCCGTGCACGGACTCGACCCGCAGGCCCGCCCCGACCGCCAGCCGGTCCAGCTCCTCGCCGGTGAAGCGGCGCGGCATCGGGTCGCTGTCGCCCCAGCGGCCGTCGTCGGCGGCCAGCACCGCGCGGGCCTCGGCGAAGTGGCCACCGAGGGCCCGGGCGAGCACCGCACCGTTCCGGTTCGCGGCCAGCAGGCTCACGAAGCCGCCCCGGCGCAGGGTGCCGGCCAGGCTGCCGAGGGCGTCCGCCGGGTCGTCCACGACCTCCAGCACGCCGTGGCAGAGCACCGCGTCGACGCTGCCGGGCGCGACCAGCTCGGGCAGCGTCTGGGTGTCGCCCTGCACGGCGCGGACCAGGTCGGTCACGCCGGCCTCGGCGGCCCGCCGCTCCAGCGCGAACAGCGCGTCCGGGCTCGGGTCGACCACGGTGACCCGGTGGCCGAGCCGGGCCACCGGCACCGCGAAGTTGCCGGTGCCGCCACCGGTGTCCACCACGTCCAGCACCGGCTGGTCCAGCTCGGCCGCCCGCTTCTCCAGGGCGGCCCGCACCACCTCCCACACCACGGCGGTACGCAGGGCACTGCGGGGACGCGTCGGGTACAAGGCGGGGCTCCTTGGCACGTGCAGATTCGATCAGGTTGCCTCCACCTTAGACCGAGCGGACGACGCGCCCGCGACGCCGGTCACCCGGCGTCACCCGGGTCGTCGGCACCGTCCAGCGGCAGGCGCGGGGCGGGCGGGGTCGGGTGCAGGCCGAGCAGCCGCTCGACCAGACGGAGGAAGAAGGCGGAGTTGCGGATCAGGTCGTCGGCGTCGCGGGCCGAGGCGGAGCCCCGGATGCCGGCCTCGGCGGCGGCCCGGCGGCGCGCACCGGCCGCGAAGTACACCGCCCACTCGGCGAGTTCGGGCGCGACCTCGGGCAGCACCTCCCAGGCGCTGCGGATCGCCCGGCGGCGCCGGGGGTTCTTCTCGGGCCGCCCCCGGACGGCCAGCACCGCCGCGACGGTGCGCAGCGCCGCGAGGTGCGCGGCGGCGTACCGCTCCAGCGGGTCCTCCAGGGAACGGGAACGGGTCAGGGTCCGGTGGGCGTCGGCGAGCAGGTCGAGGGCGGCGGGCGGAGCGGAGACCCGGCGCAGCACCGGGTGCACGTCGGCGCCGGTGGCCGGCCCGTGGGCGGCGGGCCGGTCGGCGGCCGGTCGGTCGGCGGCGGAGTGGAGGCGGGCGGTGACGGGCTCAGGGTGGCTGATGGTCATGGTCTCCCCCGTTCCGAGGCAGCGCACGGACCGGGTGATCCGCGCTCCTCCATCGTGACCGGCACCACTGACAATCCGGCCGGAGCGCCGTCGCCGGCGCGGGTACCGAAGCGCCGTCCCCCACGGACGGCGCTTCGGAGCACCCCGGTCCCCCCGTTCGCCGCGGCCCCCGGCCGCGGCCTTCCGGCCCCGGTTCCCCCCGCCGGTGCGCCGGTCCCCCCTGGCCCGCTCCGCCGCCCCGTGCCGGCGGTGCGGGGCCTGCGACCGGCTCCGGTGCGGAGCTCGACGGCGCTTCCGCCGGTCCCCCGTGACCGGCGGACGACGCCCGTCCGCAGCTCCGGGGCGGGGCGCCCGACGCGCCGCCGTCCCGGTGCCACCACTCTCCCGTCTTCGCAGGTCGCGGGCCATCCGCGCAGCTACTCAACCCGGTACCTGAGTATCCGTACTCAGACGCACTCGGACCGCACTCGGACCTCCCGCGGCGGGAACCGCACACCCCGCCCGCGGCGTCCCGGTACGGTACGGCGAGCCGGGCCGATCCCGGCAGGCACTCCGAGGAGGAACGGATGACGATCGTTCCGCTGATCTTCACCAGCGGACTGGCGAGCGGGATCAACGCGTACGCGGTGGTGCTGCTGCTCGGTCTGCTCGGCCGGTTCGCGGGGGCCGACTCGGTGCCGCCCGCGCTGGAGCGCACCGACGTGCTGATCGCCGCGGGCGTGCTGTTCCTGCTGGAGGCGGTGGCCGACAAGATCCCGTACGTGGACAGCCTCTGGGACGTCGCCCACACCGCGATCCGGCCGGTCGCGGGTGCCACCGTGGGCGCGCTGATCGCCTCCGCCGACCCGGGCTCGCTGAGCGAGGTCGCGGCGGGCGCGATGGGCGGCACGGCCGCGCTGGTCAGCCACCTGGTGAAGGCCTCGCTGCGGATGGCGGTCAACACCTCGCCGGAGCCGGCCAGCAACATCGTGGTCTCGCTGGCCGAGGACGTGTCGGTGGCCGGACTGGTCACCCTGGCGATCTTCCACCCCTGGCTGGCCGCCTCGATCGCCACCGTCCTGCTGCTGATCGGCCTGCTGCTGGTCTGGTTCGCGGTCAACCGGATCCGGGCCTTCCGGGCCCGGCGGCGGGAACGGAGGGCCGCCCGCGCCGCCGCGGCCGGACGCCCGGTGGTGGAGGAGCCCGTCCAGGGGACCCGGAGCGGGCCCTAGGATCGGACGCATGGCACGGATCGTCATCATCGGCGCAGGTATGAGCGGGCTCGCGGCGGCCTCCCGGCTGGCGACCCTCGGGCACAGGGTGACGGTCTGCGAGGCGCGCGGCACGTACGGTGGGATGGTCGGCCGCTACGAGCGCGACGGCTTCGCCTTCGACACCGGCCCGGGTCTGCTCACCCTCCCCGCCGTCTACCGCGACCTCGCGCTGAAGACCGGCCGGGAGCCGCTGGAGGAACTGGTCGAGCTGGGGCCGGTCGACCCGGAGAGCCGTCACCTGTTCGCCGACGGCACCGCGCTGTCGCTGCCCAACGCGTCCCGGGGCGGCGTGGTCCGGGCCCTCGACGAGGCCTTCGGCCCGGGCGCCGGCGAGCGCTGGGCAACGGTGCTCAACCACGGCCGCACGGTCTGGGAGGCCACCCGCCGCCCGCTGCTGGAGGAGCCCCTCCCCGCCGACCCCCGGCCGCTGCACACCGACCCGTACCCGGTGCCGGGGGCCGACCGGCGCGGCCTGTTCGGCCGGCTGCGCGGCCGCCGGCCCTGGACGCTGGCCGACGTCGCCGCCGAGCAGCTGGGCGGGCACCCGGCCCTGACCGCCCTGCTGCACGAGCACGCGCTGCGCTTCGGGCTCGACCCGCGCAGCGCCCCCGCCGGGGCCACCGTGCTGCCGTACATGGAGCAGTCCTTCGGCGTCTGGTACGTCCGGGGCGGCCTGCGCGCGCTGGCCGACGCCTTCCACCGGCGGTGCGAGCAGCGCAAGGTGGAGTTCCGCTTCGAGACGCCGGTCACCAAGGTGGACACCCGGGACGGCCGGGTCTGCGGTGTGCAGACCAAGGGCGACCGGATCGACGCCGACCTGGTGGTCTCCTCGATCGACACCCGGGTGCTGCACACCCAGTGGATGGGCCCGGCCGACTCCTCGGACGACTGGCCGGCCTCCGCCGGGCGGCTGCACGGCGTGCCCGGACGGGTCAGCGTGCTGCTCGCGCTGCGCGGCGCCCGCCCGGCCGGTACCGCGCACCGCACGGTGGTGCACGCCGGTGACCCGGCCGCCGAGCTGGCCGGCATCTTCTCCCCGGGCGCCCCGCCGTCGGACCGCCCGACCGTCCAGGTCCTGCGGCCGGACGACCCGTCGTTGCATCCGGAGGGCCACGAGAGCGTCGTGCTCACCGCGACCACGCCCTCGCTGGACCTCGACTGGGGGACGCCCGGCACCGCCGACGCCTTCGCCGACCGGATGCTCGACCAGGCCGACGCGGCCGGGCTCGGCCTGCGCGAGCGGGTGCTCTGGCGGGTGGTCCGCACTCCCGAGCACACCGAGCGCGACGCCGGTTCCTTCTTCGGCTCCGTGCCGCCGCCCGCGCTCGCCGGATTCGGCGGCGACCTGCTCCAGGCCCCGAACGAGGACTACCCCGGCCTCTACCTCACCGGCGGCGCCGCCCACCCCGGCGGCGGCCTGGCCCGCGTCGGCATGTCCGCCTGCATCGTGGCCAACCTCATCGGCCCCGCCTGAGCCGGACGGTCGGAGCGGGCCGCCGAGCGGGATCCGGTTCCGGGGTCCCGGAATCAGCCCTGCTGCTGCCAGGTGGTTTGCTGCGGGTAGCCGTACTGGTCGTACTGCGGCTGCTGAGGGATACCGTGCCGGCCCTGGCCCTGATCGTGGCCCTGCCCCTGGTCGGGCTGGGCCTGGTGGTGGTCCACGTGCTGGTGCCCGGGCTGGGGGTGCCACTGCTGCTGGTCGTAGCCGTACGGGTCGGGCTGCTGGACGCCCTGCTGCTGGTAGGTGCCGTACGGATCCGGCTGCTGGACACCCTGCTGCTGGTAGGTGCCGTACGGGTCGGGCTGCTGCACGGCCTGCTGCTGGTAGGTGCCGTAGTTTTGGTCGTACGCGAAGGCGGGCTGCTGCGGGGTCTGCCACTGCTGCTGGGCGTTCTGGTCCCACGCCGTCTGCTGCTGGTCGTACCCCGTCCCGTAGGCCTCGGCGTACGGGTCGGCCTGAGGAACGGCCTGGAGCAGCTCGGTCTGCTGCTGCTCGTAGTAGGCGGGCGCGTAGACGCCGTCCGTCGCCAGCTCCTGCATCGCGAAGGCTGCGGTCTGCTCGACGGCCGGTGCGTCCTCGGCCGCCGGGGCCGGCTCCGGGGCCTCCTCGACGACGCTCACCTCGCCGACCCGCTCCGCCGCGACCACGGCGGCCGCGGCCGCCGCACCGCCGGTCAGCGCGCCGAGCATGGGCACCTTGGCCAGCGGGCCGGGCAGGCCGCCGTCGGCCGTGCGGAGCGACCAGCCGGCCGCGTACCCGCGCTTCACCGAGAGGGTGACGAAGGTCTGGCCGACCGCGAACATCGCCGCGCCCCCGCCGATCACCGGGACGGATCCCATCGCCATCCCGACGGCCACCCCGAGGAAGCCGGCGAGGGCCAGGCCGCGCCAGTGCAGCGGCGCCCGGTTCTGCAGCAGCAGCTCGGCGACCAGCCAGAGCGCCACCACCGCCAACGCGCCGTACAGCAGCAGGTATCCGATCCCCATCCCGCCCGGTACCTCCAGTCGCGTGCCCGCGCGCGCCGCGCGTGTGCGGCGACTGTACCGGTTCAACGGCCCGGGTACCGCATCGCGTTCCCGGCCGCTCGGGCCCGGCTCCCGGCCTGCCCCGGACCGCCTGCGGACGGGCCGCAGAAGGGCGGAAAGCGGGCCGGGCCGGGCCGGGCGTGAGCCGCCGACGAGGCTCCGGCGCAGCTCAGCGCCGGTGCAGGCCGAGGTTCTGGTAGATCTCCAGGGTGGCCGTCGAGTGGTTCAGCGTGATGAAGTGCAGCCCGGGGACGCCCTCCGCCAGCAGCCGCTCGGACATCGCGGTGGCGTGCTCCATGCCGACCTCGCGCAGCGCCGCCGGGTCGTCGATCACCGCCCGCAGCCGGGCCTCCAGGTCGACCGGGAAGGCCGAACCGCTCAGCTCGGGGAACCGCTCCAGCTGCTTGGCGTTGGTGACCGGCATGATCTCCGGGATGATCGGCGCCTCGCAGCCGGCGGCCGTCACCCGGTCGCGCAGCCGCAGGTAGTCGTCGACCTCGAAGAACATCTGGGTGATCGCGTAGTCGGCCCCGGAGCGGATCTTCGCCACGAAGTGCCGGATGTCCTCGTCCCAGTCGGTCGACCGCGGGTGCATGTTCGGCGAGGCCGCCACGCCGACGCAGAAGTCGCCGATGCCCTTGATCAGCTCGACCAGCTCGTAGGCGTAGGTGACGCCCTGCGGGTGGTTGACCCACTCGCCGGTCGGGTCACCGGGCGGGTCGCCGCGCACCGCGAGGACGTTCCGCACGCCCTGGTCGGCGTACTGGCCGATGATGTTGCGCAGCTCGGCGATCGAGTGGTCGACGGCGGTCAGGTGGGCGACCGGGGTCAGCGTGGTCTCGGTGGCGATCCGGCCGACCATGTTGACGGTGCGCTCGCGCGAGGAGCCGCCCGCGCCGTAGGTCATGCAGACGAAGTTGGGGTCGAGCGGTTCGAGCCGCCGGATGGCGTCCCAGAGTTTCTGCTCGCCGGCCTCGGTGCGCGGTGGCATGAACTCGAAGGAGAAGGACCGCTTGCCGGCTGCCAGGAGTTCGCGGACCGTCAGCGCGCGGTCCGGTCTGGTGGAAGCGATACCTAGTGCCATGCTGGCAGGTTAGCCGCCGGGCGAAGGGTGCGGACAACTCGGTCCCAGATTTTGAGACAACGGGTGGACGGCGTTCCGGTTCCCCACCACCGCCGTTCACCCGGGCGGCCGACGCTCGTCCGTACAGTTGTTCCTGCCCGCCCGGATACCCTGGCTGAACCCCAGCGACCTCCGGAGTCCCATCGTGACCTCGTCCCGCCAGCGGCCGGCCAACCCCATTGACGTGGAGGACGTGCGCGAGCGTGTCAACGCCGCCCTCGCCGGCTTCATGGGCGGCCAGTCGGCCCTGCTCGGCAAGACCTCCCCACAGCTGGGGCCGGTCGCCGACGCGCTCCGCGACTTCCTGCTGGACGGCGGCAAGCGGCTGCGCCCGGCGTTCTGCTACTGGGGCTGGCGCGGCGCCGGCGGCCCGGCGGCGAGCAGCGGGATCGACCGGGCGGCGGCGGCCCTGGAGCTGCTCCAGGCCAGCGCGCTGGTCCACGACGACCTGATGGACCGCAGCGACACCCGGCGCGGTCTGCCCTCGGTGCACCGCCGGTTCGAGGCGCTCCACCGCGAGCACGGCTGGCGCGGCGACCGCGAGCAGTACGGCGCCTCGGCGGCGGTGCTGCTCGGCGACCTGCTGCTGATCTGGTGCGACGAGCTGTTCCTGCACTCGGGCCTGGAACCGGCCGCGGTGCTGGCCGCCAAGCCGATGTTCGACCTGATGCGCACCGAGGTGATGGTCGGCCAGTACCTGGACGTGCTGGAGCCGGTCGCCGGGGACTCCACCGACGAGGGCGCGCTGGACCGGGCGCAGACCGTCCTGCACTACAAGTCGGCCAAGTACACGATCGAGCGGCCGCTGCAGGTCGGCGCGCTACTGGCGGGCGCCCCGCCGGAGCTGGTCGAGGCGTACGGGGCGTTCGGACTGCCGCTGGGCGAGGCGTTCCAGCTGCGGGACGACCTGCTCGGCGTCTTCGGCGACCCCGCGGTCACCGGCAAGCCGGCCGGGGACGACCTGCGCGAGGGCAAGCGGACGCTGCTGGTGGCGCACGCCATGCGGGGCCTGTCGGCCGCCGACGCCCGGCACCTGGACGAGCGGCTGGGCGCGCCCGACCTGGCCGCCCCGGAGGTCGCCGAGCTGCGCGGGCTGGTGGCCCGCTCCGGCGCGCCGGACGTGGTCGAGCAGCGGATCGAGGAGCTGATGCGGCAGTCGCTGGCCGCGCTGGCGGCGGCGCCGCTGGCGGACGAGCGGGCCCGCGAGGTGCTGCTGGCGCTGGCCGAGGCCGCCACCGTCCGCAAGTACTGACCGCGGACGGCGGAGGAGGCAGGCGGCCGGTCGGCGTTCGGGCGGCGGCCCGCCGCCCGAACGGCCGTACCGCGGACGCCCGTACCCCGGACGGCGGTCCCGGGCGTGGGCCCCGGACGGCCGCCCGGCTTCGGCTAGACGGCGCGCAGCCGGCGGGCGAGCTCGGCGGCCGCGGCCCCCGGGTCGTCCGCGCCGGTGATCGCCCGGACCACCACGACCCGGCGGGCGCCCGCGGCCAGCACCTCGTCCAGGTTGCCCAGGTCGATGCCGCCGATGGCGAACCACGGCCGGTCGGTGGGCCGCCCGGCCGCGTACGAGACCAGGCCGAGGCCCGGCGCGTGGCGGCCCGGCTTGGTGGGGGTCGGCCAGACCGGCCCGGTGCAGAAGTAGTCCACGCCGGGCTCCGCGATCGCCGCGTCCACCTCGGACTCGGCGTGGCAGGACCGCCCGATCAGTACGTCGTCGCCGAGGATCGCGCGGGCGGCCGGCACCGGCAGGTCGTCCTGCCCGAGGTGCAGCACGTCCGGTCCGGCCGCATGGGCGACGTCGGCGCGGTCGTTGACGGCGAGCAGCGCGCCGTGCCGCCGGCAGGCGTCGGCGAAGACCTCCAGCGCCGCGAGTTCCTGCCTGGCCTCCAGGCCCTTGTCCCGCAGCTGGACGATGTCCACCCCGCCGGCCAGCGCCGCGTCGAGGAACTGGGCGAGGTCGCCCTGCTCACGGCGGGCGTCGGTGCACAGGTAGAGCCGGGCGTCGGCGAGACTCCGACGCCGGGTGTCGGCCGCCATCAGATCAGCATCGCCTGGGCGCGGCGCTTGACCTCGGTGCCGCGGTTCTCCTGCAGCGCCTGGATCGGGCTGCCGGGGAGCGACGGGTCCTCGGTGAAGAGCCACTCCAGGATCTCCACGTCGTTGTAGCCGCAGTCGCGCAGCACGGTCAGCGTTCCGGACAGGTGCTTGACCAGCCCGGTGCCGTCGATGAACGCGGCCGGGACCTGCAGCGACCTGTTCGGGCCGCGGCGCACGGCGATCAGTCCGCCGTGCTTGACCATGTCACGCACCTCGGTGACCCGGACCCCCCACTGCTCCGAGATGTCGGGCAGGTACATCCAGTCGGTGACCAGGGCTTCAATCTTGCTTTCGATCTCACTCACGTCACCAGACTGCCACCTCCGCGGCCCGCCGCGCACCAATCGGCCCCGCGGACTACCCGGCGACGGCCGACTTCAGCGGTACCGCGGGGTCCGCCGCACGGGCCCTGTCCAGCACCGCACCGCGTTCGACCAGCCGTCGGCCCTGGGTCAGATCGCGCGGGCGGTCGACGGCGAGCAGCGCGCGCAGGGCGCCGTCGCGCAGCCAGAGCACCGACCAGTCCGGCCCGTCCGGCGAACCGCGCCAGAGCAGTTCGTCGCCCTCGGCGTGCCGCCCGGCGTACTGCGCCCTGCGGCCGAACTGCTCGGACCAGAAGTACTGCACCGGGTCGTACGGCGGCGCGTCCGTGCCGAGCACCGAGGCCGCCGCCGCCGTGGCGGACTGCAGCGCGTGGTCCCAGTGCTGGACGGCCAGGCGGACGCCGGAGCGCGCCGAGGGGTAGCTGACGCAGTCGCCGGCCGCGAAGACGCGGGGCAGGCCGGTGCGCAGCCGCTCGTCCACCAGGACGGCGCCGGCCGCGTCCAGCTCCACGCCGGAGCCGGCCAGCCAGCCGGTCGCCGGGCGGGCCCCGACGCCGACCACCACCTCGTCGGCCGGCAGGTGCGAGCCGTCGGCGAGCAGCACCGCGCCCGGTTCGACGGCGGCGACCCCCACGCCGCAGCGCAGCTCGACCCCCGCCTCGGCGTACCAGCCGGCCATCACCCGGCCGATCTCGGTGGGCAGGGCGCCGGGGACGGGGGCCGGGCCCGCCTCGACGACGGTCACCTCGCAGCCGGCGGCCCGGGCGGCGGTGGCCACCTCGGCGCCGATCCAGCCCGCGCCGACCAGCACCAGGCGCAGGCCCGGGCGGAGCAGGGCGCGCAGGGCGAGCGCGTCGTCCACGGTGTGCAGCAGGTGGGCCCGCTCGGCGCCGGGCAGGGCGCGCGGTTCGGCGCCGGTGGCGATCACCAGCGAGCCGTAGGGCAGGTCGCCGGCGTCGGTGTGCAGCACGCCGGGGGTGAGGCCCGTGGCCCGGCGGCCGGTGAGGAGCTCGACGTCCAGCTGCCCGAAGTCGAGGTCGAGGGCGGTGGTGTCGGCCTTGCCGAGCAGCACGTCCTTGGAGAGCGGCGGCCGGTCGTACGGCGCGTGCGGTTCCGCGCCGACCAGCACGATCCGCCCCTGCCAGCCGTCGCGCCGCAGCACCAGGGCGCACTGGGCACCCGCCAGCCCCGCGCCGACCACGACCACCTGATCCGTCCGGTCCGCCCCGCTCTTGTCCGCCACGCCCGTCACTGTACCCAGCCCGGCCCCGGGCCCTCCGGTCCGGTCCGGGCGGCCCGCCCGGGGCCCGTTCCGCCCCTCGTACGCGCCTTCAACGGCCGCACCCCCCGGAGTTATGGTGGGGGCACCATCACGGGAGCCCGGCGTACCGGGCTGAGAGGCGGGCTGGAACGGCCTGCGACCGTCCGAACCTGATCCGGGTCATACCGGCGAAGGGAGAGCAGCGACTTTGACACGCTTGGCGAAAGGCGCCCAGGCCGACGTGCTGGTGATAGGCGGCGGCGTCATCGGACTCGTGGTCGCCTGGCGGGCGGCCCAGCGCGGGCTCCGCGTGGTCGTGGCCGACCCGGCGCACGGCGGCGGCGCCGCCCAGGTCGCGGCCGGGATGCTCGCCCCGGTCACCGAGCTCCAGTACGGCGAGGAGCCGCTGCTGCGCCTCGGCATGGCGTCCAACGAGCGCTACGCGGCCTTCGCCGCCGAGCTCACCGAGGCGAGCGGCGGCCAGGACACCGGCTACCGGCAGTGCGGCACGATCGCGGTCGCCCTGGACTCCGACGACCGCGCGGAACTGCGCGAACTGCACGACTTCCACCGCAGGCTCGGCCTGGACTCGCAGTGGCTCACCGGCCGCGAGGCCCGCCGGCTGGAGCCGATGCTCGCCCCGGGCGTCCGCGGCGGCCTGCACGTCACCGACGACCACCAGGTCGACGGCCGCCGGCTCGCCGGGGCCCTGGTGCGCGCCTGCGAGCGCGCAGGCGTGCTCCTGCACCGCGCCGAGGCCGTCGGACTGCTGGTCGAGCACGACCGCGCCGTCGGCGCCCGGCTGTCCACCGGCGAGAGCGTCACCGCCGACCAGGTCGTCCTCGCCGCCGGCTCCCGCAGCCACCTGCTGCCGGGGCTGCCGGAGGGCGTGCTGCCGGCGATCCGCCCGGTCAAGGGCCAGATCCTGCGGCTGCTGGTCCCCGAGGCGTACCGGCCGTTCCTCTCCCGCAACGTCCGCGCGGTGGTCCGCGGACAGCACCTCTACCTGGTGCCGCGGGAGAACGGCGAGCTGGTGATCGGCGCCACCAGCGAGGAGCAGGGGTACGACACCACGGTCACCGCCGGCGGCGTGTACGAGCTGCTCCGCGACGCCCACGAGCTGGTCCCCGGCATCACCGAGCTGCCGCTGACCGAGACCGCCGCCGGTCTGCGCCCGGGCTCGCCCGACAACGCGCCGCTGCTCGGCCCGACCGCGCTGCCCGGCCTGGTCGCGGCCACCGGTCACTACCGCAACGGGGTGCTGCTCACCCCGGTCACCGGCGACCTGCTCGCCGAGTACCTGGCCACCGGCGTGACGCCGGACCTCGCCGAGCCGTTCTCCCCCGCCCGCTTCACGAAGGTCCCCGCATGAGCGACATCACCCTGCACGTCAACGGCGAGCCCCGGACGGTCGCCGCCCCGACCACCCTCGCCGAGGTGGTGGCCACGCTCAGCCGGGCCCACTCCGGGGTCGCCGCCGCGCTGAACGAGACCGTGGTGCCACGCACCGACTGGCCGCGCACGGAGCTCTCCGCCGGCGACCGGATCGAGATCCTCACCGCCGTCCAGGGAGGCTGACATGGCCGACGACGCCTTCACCATCGCCGGTACCGCCTTCGGCTCGCGCCTGATCATGGGCACCGGCGGCGCCCCCAGCCTGGAGGTCCTGGAGCAGGCGCTGCGGGTCTCGGGCACCGAGCTGACCACGGTGGCGATGCGCCGGGTCAACGCCGCCACCCAGGGCTCGGTCCTCGACGTGCTGACCCGCAACGGCATCCGCGTGCTGCCCAACACCGCGGGCTGCTTCACCGCCGGCGAGGCCGTGCTGACGGCCCGGCTGGCCCGCGAGGCGCTCGGCACCGACTGGGTGAAGCTGGAGGTGATCGCCGACGAGCGGACCCTCCTGCCGGACCCGATCGAACTGCTGGACGCCGCCGAGATCCTGGTCGACGACGGCTTCACCGTCCTGCCGTACACCAACGACGACCCGGTGCTGGCCCGGAAGCTGGAGGACGTCGGCTGCGCGGCGATCATGCCGCTCGGCTCGCCGATCGGCTCCGGCCTGGGGATCCGCAACCCGCACAACTTCCAGCTGATCGTGGAGAGCGCGGGCGTCCCGGTGATCCTGGACGCCGGCGCCGGCACCGCCTCCGACGTGGCGCTCGCGATGGAGCTGGGCTGCGCGGCCGTGATGCTCGCCTCCGCCGTCACCCGCGCCCAGGACCCGGTGCTGATGGCCGACGCGATGCGGCACGCCGCCGAGGCCGGCCGGCTGGCCTACCGGGCCGGCCGGATCCCGCGCCGCTTCCACGCCGAGGCCTCCTCGGCGATGGCCGGCCGGGCCGAGCTGGACACCCGCGAGCACCCGGCGTTCTGACCCGGCGTTCCGACCCGGCCCCGGCACCGGCGCCGCCGCACGGTGTCACGAACCGGGCACAGACCGGCCCCGGGAGCGGTGCCTCCCGGGGCCGGCCGGGGCCCAAGCCCTAGACTCGCCGGGTGGACATGGCACTGCGCGACCCCCTGATCGGTACCCTGCTCGACGGCCGGTACCTGGTCGAGCGGCGCATCGCGGCCGGCGGCATGTCCACCGTCTACCAGGGCACCGACAGCCGGCTCGACCGGGTCGTGGCGCTCAAGGTGATGCACCCCACGCTCGCCGGCGACACCGCCTTCACGACCCGGTTCATCCGCGAGGCCAAGGCCGTCGCCCGGCTCGCCCACCCGAACGTGGTCAACGTCTTCGACCAGGGCGCGGACGGCGGAAACGTTTTCCTCGCCATGGAGTACGTCCCCGGCGGCACCCTCCGCGACCTGCTGCGCGACCGCGGCGCGCTCTCCATCAGGGCCGCGCTGGACATCCTGGAGCCGGTGCTCGCCGCGCTCGGCGCCGCCCACCGGGCCGGCCTGGTCCACCGCGACGTCAAGCCCGAGAACGTGCTGATCACCGACGACGGCCTGGTCAAGGTCGCCGACTTCGGACTGGTCCGGGTGCTGAACACCGCCGACGGCGCCTCCACCGCCGCGACCGCCGGCACCGTGCTCGGCACCGTCTCCTACCTGGCGCCCGAACAGATCCGACCGGGCGACGAGACCGACCAGCGGGTGGACGTCTACGCGGCCGGCATCCTGCTCTACGAGATGCTCACCGGACACCGCCCGCACACCGGCGAGAACCCCGTCCAGGTGATGTACCGCCACCTGCACGAGGACGTTCCGGCCCCCTCCGCCGACGTGCCCGGCGTCGGCCCCGGGCTGGACGCGATAGTGGCCGGCGCCTGCGCCCGCGACCGCGCGGCCCGCCCCCACGACGCGGTCGAGCTGCTCGCCGCCCTCCAGCGGGTGCGCCGCACGCTCACCCCGGACCAGCTGGACGCCGAACCGCCCGCCTCCACCCGGCCCAGCCCGCAGTACCCGACCGCCGAGCCCACCTCGGTGATCGCCGCCGGCCGCCCGGTCGAGCGGACCAGCGTGCTGGACGTGCCGCCGGACGTGATGGAGCAGCTGCTCGCCGAGCCGCGCCCGTACGACGAGCCGCCGCCGGTCCGTTCCCGCCGGGCCCCCGGCCGGCTGCGCCGCCTCCCCCGCCGGCCGCTGATCTGGACGGCCGTGCTGACCGCCCTGGTGCTGCTGGTCGGCGGCACCACGTACGCGCTCTCCGGCGCGCTGTACGGCACCGTGCCGGGGGTGCTCGGCAAGGACCGGGCCGAGGCCCAGCGGATCCTGGACGGCGCCGACATGCACGGCCGGTTCACCGAGGTGTACAGCGAGACCGTGCCGTCGGGGCTGGTGATCTCCACCGACCCGGGCGTCGGCGCGCGGGCCCGGAAGAGCGACACCGTGACGGTCACGGTGTCCCGGGGGCCGAAGCGGATCGCGGTGCCCGAGCTGGCGGGCAAGCCGTCCGCGCAGGCGTCCTCGGCGCTGGCCGGTGCGCAGCTGGCCGCCGGGACGGTGACCGAGACGCACAGCGACACCGTCCCGGAGGGATCGGTGATCAGCAGTTCACCGGCGACCGGGCAGCAGGTCCCGGAGAACACGCCGGTCTCGCTGGTGGTCAGCAAGGGCATGGTGGCCGTCCCGGACGTGGCCGGGATGTCGAAGGAGGCGGCCGAGAAGGCGCTCCAGGCCGCCGGGTTCGCCATGCAGAGCAGCGGGGTGAACCTGTTCGGCACCGGCAAGGTCTCCGGCCAGTCGCCGGCCGCCGGGGAGCGCCGTCCTCAGCGCACCGTGGTCACGGTCACGTTCCCGTTCCTCTAGCCGGCCGCGGCCGGCCGGGCCGCCCGCGCGGTCAGCGCAGTGGCCCGTCGCCCGGCTCCTCCTGGTGGGAGTAGCGCTGCTCCTGCCAGGGGTCGGCCAGGTTGTGGTAGCCGCGTTCCTCCCAGAAGCCCCGCCGGTCGGCCCGCATGTACTCGACCGCGCGGACCCATTTGGGCCCCTTCCAGGCGTACCGGCCGGGGACGACCAGCCGGACCGGGAAGCCGTGCTCGGCGGTGAGGGCCTCGCCGTTGCGGTGGGTCGCGAGGATCGTCGCCGGGTCGGCGAAGTCGGCGAGCCGCAGGTTGGCGCTGTAGCCGTACTCGGCCCAGACCATGACGTGGCTGACGTCCTCGGCCGGCGGTGCCAGCTCCAGCAGGACGGAGGCCGACACGCCCGTCCACTCGCTGTCGAGCACGGAGAATTTGGTGACGCAGTGGAGGTCCGCACGGACGGTGGTGCGGGGCAGTGCGGTGAACCCGTCGAAGTCCCAGCTGTGCTTCTCCGCCGAGGCGGTCGCACCGAACACCTGGAGGTCCCACGTCAGCGGCTTGAAGCGGGGCACCGGACCGTAGTGCAGCGCAGGCCAGCCGCGTCGGGCGCGCTGGCCCGGGGGGAGCCTCGGGTCAGACGGCGGCGGCGGTTCTTGTTCGGACTGACCCATGGATCCCATGGTGACAGACGGCGGACGGCGCCCGGCGCGCGCCCCTTTCCAGGCCCGCACGCCCCGCCCGTACGGGCCAACGGACAAGCAAATCGGATATTCCGACACATGTCCTAGTGAGTGTGAACTTACTGGAATTTCCTCCCGCCGCGGTGCCAGGATGCGTGCAGCCGGAGGGTACGGCCGAGGTTTCCCGGACGCACAGAGGAAGGCAGCGCCATGAAGGGCGACGCAGAAGTCATCGAGTTCCTGAACGAGCAGCTCACCGCCGAGCTGACCGCAATCAACCAGTACTTTCTGCACGCCAAGATGCAGGAGAACTTCGGCTGGACGAAGCTCGCGAAGTACACCCGGCACGAGTCGTTCGACGAGATGAAGCACGCCGAGGTGCTCACCGACCGGATCCTCTTCCTGGACGGCCTACCCAACTACCAGCGGCTCTTCCACGTCCGGATCGGTCAGACGGTCAAGGAGATGTTCGAGGCCGACCGCCAGGTCGAAGTCGAGGCGATCGACCGGCTGAAGCGCGGGATCGTGGTGATGCGGGCCAAGAACGACGTCACCTCGGCCAACATCTTCGAGTCCATCCTGGCGGACGAGGAGCACCACATCGACTACCTCGACACCCAGCTCGAACTGCTGGAGAGGCTCGGGGAGGCGCTGTACCTCGCCCAGCTGATCGAGCAGCCGGAGTCCTGAGTCCCGGCTCAGGCCGCGCGCAGCGGAGCCATCGGGCCCATCGGAGCGACCGCCGGCTCGTCGGGCGCCTCCGGGTCGGCGAGCCCCAGTCTGACGGCGAGCCGGGCGGTGGGGCAGGGCCGTGCGCCGTGCTCGCCGAGCAGGGCCTGGATCCGGCGGACGCAGGAGCCGCAGTCGGTGCCCGCCTTGCAGCCCTTGGCGATCTGGCGCGGCGTGTTGGCGCCCGCGTCGATCTCCTTCTTCACCTGGGCCTCGGTGACCGCATGGCACATGCACACGTACATCGCGGTCTCTCCCGGGGGTGAAGCGGAATGGATCTTGACTAAGGATTGCCTTAGCTCACTAAGCCTCACCTTACCCGGCGATCCGGGTGCGAAAAAGCCCCTCCGGACTCGGGAGTCCCGAATCCGGAGGGGCTTTCGTCACATCGTCCGCGCGGTGCGCCGCTCTGCGGCGGCCCGGGCGGCCCGGGGCGGACGCTCAGTTCCCGCCGCGGTACATCTCGGCCACCAGGAACGCCAGGTCCAGCGACTGGCTGCGGTTGAGCCGCGGGTCGCAGGCCGTCTCGTAGCGCTGGTGCAGGTCGTCGACCAGCACCTCGTCGCCGCCACCGACGCACTCGGTGACGTCGTCGCCGGTCAGCTCCACGTGGATGCCGCCCGGGTGGGTGCCGAGCGCGCGGTGCACCTCGAAGAAGCCCTTGACCTCGTCGAGCACGTCGTCAAAGCTGCGGGTCTTGTGGCCGCTGGACGCCTCGAAGGTGTTGCCGTGCATCGGGTCGCAGATCCAGACCGGCTGGGCGCCGGAGGCGGTGACCTTCTCCACCAGGGTGGGCAGGTGGTCGCGGACCTTGCCCGCGCCCATCCGGGTGATGAAGGTGAGCCGGCCGGGCTCACGCTCCGGGTCGAGCCGCTCGATCAGGGTGAGCGCCTCGTCGACCGAGGTGGTCGGACCGAGCTTCACGCCGATCGGGTTGCGCACCTTCGAGGCGAACTCGATGTGCGCGTGGTCCAGCTGGCGGGTGCGCTCGCCGATCCAGACCATGTGGCCGGAGACGTCGTACAGATCGCCGGTCCGGGAGTCCACCCGGGTCATCGCGGTCTCGTAGTCGAGGATCAGCGCCTCGTGCGAGGAGAAGAACTCGACGGTCTTGAACTCCTCCGGCGCCACGCCGCAGGCGTTCATGAAGGCCAGCGCGTTGTCGATCTCGCGGGCGAGCTGCTCGTAACGCTGGCCGGCCGGCGAGTTGCGCACGAAGTCCTGGTTCCAGGCGTGCACCTGGCGCAGGTCCGCGTAGCCGCCGGTGGTGAAGGCGCGCACCAGGTTGAGCGTCGCCGCGGAGGCGTTGTACATCCGCTTCAGGCGCTCCGGGTCCGGGATCCGGGACTCCGGGGTGAAGTCGAAGCCGTTCACCGAGTCACCGCGGTAGACCGGCAGGGTCACGCCGTCGCGGGTCTCGGTCGACTTGGAGCGCGGCTTGGAGTACTGGCCGGCGATGCGGCCGACCTTCACCACCGGGACGGAGGCCGCGTACGTCAGCACGGCCGCCATCTGGAGCAGCGTCTTCAGCTTGTTGCGGATGTGTTCGGCCGAGACGCCGTCGAAGGCCTCGGCACAGTCGCCGCCCTGAAGGAGGAACGCCTCGCCTCGGGCCACGGCACCGAGCCGGGCGCGCAGCTGGTCGCACTCACCGGCGAAGACGAGCGGCGGATACGAGGCGAGCTCGGCAAGGGTCTTGCGCAGAGCCTCTTGGTCCGGCCATTCAGGCTGCTGCGCCGCGGGCAGGGACTGCCAGGAGTGGCCAATCCGGGATGTCTCAGTCGTCACGGTCACACGGGCAAGGCTACGGGGTGCGCCGACCGTTTTGTGACCACTGCCCGAGGGGTGAGACATCCGCCGGACAAATTTCCGGTGATCCTCCTCACCCGGCCACCCGTGCCATCCGCTAGGCTCGATCCCGTGAACGCACCGCGCACCTCCTCCTGGTGGTGGGCCGACCCCCTGGGTGGCCCACGTATCGCGCGTTCCTAGACGAACACGACGGCCGCCCCTCGGGGCGGCCGTCGGCGTTTCAGCGGACGACCCTCCCGGGAGCGGATTCCAGCACCGCAACCGACCCGGAAGGAACGCCGCACCGTGACCAGCGCCGCCGATCTCCTCGCCCGTCTCACCGGCCCCGACGCACCGGCCTTCGCCCTGCTGCACCGCCGCACCCCCCGCACCGCCCCGGACACCGTCGAGGTCCTGCTCGGCACCGTCGGCCGGTACGACCGGCTGGCCGACCTGCCGGTCCGCCACGGCGTCCCCGCCGACGGCCCCGTCCACGACCTGCTCGCGCTGGTCCCCTACCGGCAGATCCGCGAACGCGGCTTCGAGGCGCACGACGACGACGCCCCGCTCCAGGCGCTCTCGGTCACCGAGCAGTACGCCGTGCCGCTGGCCGACCTGGCCGACGCCCTCCCCCGGTCCCCCGTCACCCTCACCGGCGGCGCCTTCGACATCGCCGACGACGAGTACGCCACGATCGTCCGCCGGGTGATCGAGGACGAGATCGGACGCGGCGAGGGCGCCAACTTCGTCATCAGGCGCGACTTCACCGCCACGCTGGAGGACTTCTCCCCCGCTCTGGCGCTCACCCTCTTCGGCCGTCTGCTGGAGCAGGAGCGCGGCGCCTACTGGACCTTCCTGGTCCACACCGGCGAACGCGTCCTGGTCGGCGCCTCGCCCGAGGTGCACGTCCGGCAGAGCGGCGGGACGGTCGTGATGAACCCCATCTCCGGCACCTACCGCTACCCGGCCGCCGGCGCCGACCTCGACTCGCTGCTCACCTTCCTCCACGACGCCAAGGAGCTGGAGGAGCTGACCATGGTGGTCGACGAGGAGCTCAAGATGATGTGCACCGTCGGCGACCTCGGCGGTCAGGTCCTGGGCCCCCGGCTCAAGGAGATGTCCCACCTCGCGCACACCGAGTACGAGCTGCGCGGCCGCACCTCGCTGGACGTCCGCGAGGTGCTCAAGGAGACCATGTTCGCCGCCACCGTCACCGGCAGCCCGGTGCAGAACGCGACCCGGGTGATCCGCCGGTACGAGCGCGGCGGGCGCGGCTACTACTCCGGCGCGCTCGCCCTGATCGGCCGCTCCGCCAGCGGCGGCCAGCTGCTCGACTCACCGATCTGCATCCGCGCCGCCGACATCGACCCGGCCACCGGCCGCCTCGCCGTCCGGGTCGGCGCGACCCTCGTCCGGCACTCCGACCCCGACTCCGAGGTCGCCGAGACCCACGCCAAGGCGGCCGGGGTGCTCACCGCGATCGGCGCCCGCCCCACCCCCTCCCGGCGCCCGGGCCCGACGGGCCCGCGGCTCGGCGACGACCACCGCGTCCAGGCCGCGCTGGACGCCCGGCGCGCCGGGCTGGCCCCGTTCTGGCTGCGGATGCAGCAGCCCGCGCAGGTCACCGAGGAGCTGGAGACCCTGGTGGTCGACGGCGAGGACACCTTCACCGCCATGCTGGCCCACGTGCTGACCTCGCTCGGCCACCGGGTCACCGTGGTCCGGTACGACGAACCCGGCCTGCGCGCGCGGGTCGCCGCCCACCCCGGCCCGCTGGTGCTCGGCCCCGGCCCCGGCGACCCGGCCGCCGACGACGACCCGAAGATGGCCGTGCTGCGCCCGATCGTCACCGACGCGCTCGCCGCCGTCCGGGCCGGCCGGCGGACCGCGCCGCTGCTCGCCGTCTGCCTCAGCCACCAGCTGCTGTCGGCCGCGCTCGGCCTGCCGCTGGCCCGCAAGGACGTGCCCTACCAGGGGGCCCAGGAGACCGTCGACCTCTTCGGGACCAGGCGGACGGTCGGCTTCTACAACACCTTCACCGCCCGCTGCTCGGCCGAGGACGCGGCCCGGCTGGCCGCCGAGGGCGTGGAGGTCTCCCGCGACCCGCTGACCGGGGACGTGCACGCGCTGCGCGGACCGGGCTTCGCCGGGCTCCAGTTCCACCCGGAGTCGGTGCTCACCCGGGAGGGCGTGGGGATCGTCGCCGGGCTGCTGCGCGACGCGTCGGCCGTCACCCGCTGACTCCGCCCCGGGCGGGGGCCCGCCGCAGCGCGCCCCCGCCCGGTCCGCACGCGGCCGCCGCACGCCCCGTCAGGTCCCGTAAGTTCCCGTCCGGTCCCGTCAGGCTCCGGGCGCCGGGTCAGATCTCGTCGTCCAGCCCCTGCTCGATCGCGTACCGGACCAGCTCGACCCGGTTGTGCAACTGGAGCTTGCCCAGGGTGTTCTGGACGTGGTTCTGCACCGTGCGGTGGGAGAGCACCAGCCGGTCGGCGATCTGCCGGTAGGACAGGCCCTTGGCGACCAGTCGCAGCACCTCGGTCTCCCGGGCGGTGAGCTGCGGGACGGCGGGAGCCGTCGGGGCGGCCGGCTCGGCGGCCAGCCGGCGGAACTCCCCCAGCACCAGCCCGGCCAGGCCCGGGGTGAAGACCGCGTCGCCGACGGCGGTGCGGCGCACCGCGTCCAGCAGCTCCTCCCGCCCGGCCGACTTGACGAGGTAGCCGGTCGCGCCGGACTTCACCGCCTCCAGCACGTCCGCGTGCTCGCCGCTCGCGGAGAGCACCAGGACCCGCACCGTCGGATCCTGGGCGACCACCTGACGGCAGGCCTCGGCGCCGGACAGTCCGGGCAGGTTGAGGTCGAGCACCACCACCTGCGGGGAGCAGGCACGGGCCCGGCGGACGGCCTCCTCGCCGTCACCGGCGGTGGCCACCACGTCGAAGCCGGACTCGGCGAGATCGCGGGAGACGGCGTCGCGCCACATCGGGTGGTCGTCCACCACCATGACCCGCACCGGCCGGTCGGCCGGCTGCGGGTCGGTCGGTCGGTCGTTCATGGTCGGCACCCTCTCAGGGCAGGTTGCACGGACGGGCGGAAGGTCTTCCGGAAGCCGCGGGAGCCACCCCGGGACCGGGCGCGCGGCGCTCTCACCGGACGCCGTGCGGAACGTCCCGCACACCGCTGCGCGGGACACGGAGCTCGACCTCGACGCCCTCCCCCGGCGACGAGTACAGCTCGGCCGTGCCGCCGAGGTCCAGCAGCCGGCCGCGGATCGACTGGGAGACGCCGAGCCGCCCGGCCCGCTCCGCCTCACCGAGCCGACCGGGCGCGAAGCCCGGGCCGTCGTCGCGGATCGACACCGTGACGGCCTCCGGCTCGTCCTCGACCAGGATCCAGGCGCCGGCCCCGGGCCCCGCGTGCCGGCGGACGTTGTCCACCGCGGCCCCGACGGCGGCGGCCAGCTCGCCGGCGGCGGCGGCGGGCAGCAGCACCGGTGTGCCGGGCGCCGAGAGGGTCACCCGCTCGCCCGCGTAGGGGGTGAGCAGGTCGCGCAGGTCCTGCGGCTGCGCCGGCTCGCGCTGGGCGGGCAGCGGACCGCCGCTCATCAGCGTGCGCAGGGCGCGTTCCTGCTCCCCCGCCAGCCGGCCGAGCTCGGTGAAGTCGGGGCCCCCGCCGGACTGTTCGGCACCCCGGCGCTGGACGAGGGCGAGCACCTGGAGCACCCCGTCGTGGATGTCCCGGGAGAGCCGCTCGCGCTCCCGGGTGGCCGCCTCGACCTGGAGCGCCCGGGTGAGGGTCGCCTCGCTGGCCCGGGCCAGTTCGATGACGTAGCCGATCGCGCAGCCGGCCACCATGAGCAGCACGATGTTGTGGATGTTGTCGCCGGTCGGGCCCCCGTGGCCGAGGATGTTGGCCACCCCGATCACCGAACCGGCCGCCGCCGCCCAGCGCCAGCCGCCGCGGCCGGCGAAGCCGAGCACCGTACCGGCGGCCCAGATGGTCGGCAGGGTGGGCGCACCGTGGCTGATCCGGGACGGCGCGTCGGTCAGCCCGCTCATCACGATGCCGGTGACGGCGAGCGTCAGGTCGGTGCCGAGCACGTACCAGGTGCAGCGCAGCGGGCCGGAGAAGGCGCGGGTGGAGGCCAGCGTCCAGAGGGTCAGCGCCCCGAGGTAGATCCAGCCGGCGACGGGGTGCAGGAACTCCAGGTAGGAGTTGAAGTACCGGATCAGGGCGTAGGCGAGCGCCAGCACCCGGAAGAAGGAGATCGCCCGCCAGAGCGGGTGCTCGACGGACATGCCGCCGGTCGCCACGGCCCCGCCGACCGCCCCGGTTCTGCCGTCGTCCGTCATCCCCGCTGTCCTCCCCCGACGCCCGGCCGGTGCCCTGCTCAGGCCGGCCCGGTCTCCTTCTGCTGCTGGTCCTGCGCCTGTCCGGCGGCCTTGTCGGCCTCCGCCTGCTCGCTCTTCTCCGTCTCGGCCTTCTCCGTCTCGGCCTTCTCGGCCTTGGCGGCGGCCTGTTCGGCCTTCTGGACCGCCTTGCGCTCGGCGTCCGCACGCTTCTTGTCGTCGGCGATCTGCCGCTTGGCGGCGGTCGCGTAGACGTCCACGTACTCCTGGCCGGAGAGTCGCATGATCTCGTACATCACCTCGTCCGTCACCGAACGGAGGATGAACCGGTCGTTCTCCATGCCGTGGTAGCGGGAGAAGTCCAGCGGGCGGCCGATCCTGATGCCCGGGCGGATACCGAAGTTCGGGACCACCTGGCCGGGCGGCTGCACCTTCTCGGTGTCGATCATCGCGACCGGGATGACCGGCGCACCGGTGGCCAGCGCGACGCGGGCCAGACCGCCGACCTTGCCGCGGTACAGCTTGCCGTCGGGCGAGCGGGTGCCCTCCGGGTAGACGCCGAACAGCTCGCCGCGGTCCAGCACCGCGATCGCGGAGCGGATCGCCGCCTCGCCGGCGCCGCGCACGCCCGAGCGGTCCACCGGAAGCTGGCCGACGCCCTTGAAGAACGCCGCGGTCAGCCGGCCCTTGAGGCCCGGGGTGGTGAAGTACTCGGCCTTCGCGATGAAGGTCACCCGACGCTTGATCAGCGCGGGGAAGAAGAAGGAGTCCGAGAAGGAGAGGTGGTTGCTCGCGATGATCGCGGCACCCTCGGTGGGGATGTTCTCCTCACCCTCGATCCACGGCCGGAAGAAGATCCGTAGCAGTGGCGCGACGATCATCTTCATCAGTCGGTAGAACAACCCGGGCCTCCTGTATTGCGGACCGGTCGATCCTAATGCCCTTCGGTGCCCGCCCGTGCCCCGCCCCGCCCCGCCGGGGTGTCCGGCGGGGTGTCAGGCGGGGGTGTACGGCGCGGGCGGGCCCGTGGGACGATGCGGTTTCCGCAGCCTCCCGTACCGGTGCACCGACCAGCGCGCACCGGCGCGGGCCGGCGTCACCTCTCCAGCGTCCCCTCCCGCGAAGGAGCCCGCCATGCCGCTGCTGCCCGGCGCCGAACCGTACCGCCACCCGGGCGGACCGGTGGGCGTCCTGCTCTGTCACGGGTTCACCGGCACGCCCCAGTCGCTCCGCCCCTGGGCGGAGGAGCTGGCCGCGGCCGGGCACACCGTCGCGCTGCCGCTGCTGCCGGGGCACGGCACCCGCTGGGAGGACATGCAGCAGACGCGGTGGGAGGACTGGTACGCCGAGGTCGAGCGCGAGCTGCTGACACTCGCCGCGGAGTGCGAGCAGGTCTTCGTGTGCGGGCTCTCGATGGGCGGCGGGCTGGCGCTGCGGCTGGCCGCGGTGCACGGGTCGGTGATCTCCGGCCTGGTCCTGGTCAACCCGTCGGTGCGGTCGGACAACCCCGCGAGTGTGCTTCTGCCGGTGCTGCGGCACCTGCTCCCGAGCCTGCCCGGGGTGGCCGACGACATCGCCCGCGCCGGGGCGGCCGAGCTGGCCTACGACCGGACGCCGCTGCACGCCGCCTGGTCGCTGAGCCTGCTCTGGAAGGACGTCCAGCACCGGCTGCCACAGGTGACCCAGCCGGTGCTGCTCTTCCACAGCCCGCAGGACCACGTGGTCTCGGCGGCCAACTCCGAACTGGTGCTGGCCCGGATATCCTCGACCGACGTGACGGAGCGGCTGTGCCAGCGCAGCTACCACGTCGCGACGCTGGACCACGACGCGGCGGAAATATTCGCGGCCAGCCTGGACTTCATCCGACGGCTGGCTCCCGCGCAAGCGGCGGGCGTCACCCGGGTGGAATCCGACGATCACCAAGGCTGAAGGGCCGGAAGTGCACGAGAGCAGCACGGCGGGCGGCGGGGACGAGTCACCCCGCGAGGACGGCGCGGCCACCGACGGCGCGCGGCCGGGCGGCGAGCCGGCCGGCGGAGGGAAGACCGGCAGCGGGAAGGCCGGCGGCGAGCAGCCGGACGGCGGGCAGGCGGGCGGCGACGAGGCCGGTACCCGTACGCAGGGGGGCACCGCGGACGCGCAGGACGCCAGGGCCGCCGAGCCGCCCCGGGTGCGGCGCGCGCCCGAACGCAGCCAGGCCGAGCAGGACGAGATCTTCGCCGCGCTGGTCGCCCAGTTCGACGACCCGGTCGACCTCAACAACCCGAACTGGCCGGAGATCGAGAACCTCCGGGCGCGGGGCGAGCTCAAGGGCGGCTTCAAGGACGGCGGCGGCCCCGCCGAGCCGGGCGACCTCGCCGACCTGGCGCCCCAGCCGCGTCCCCGCTCCAACCGGCCGGTGATGCCGGCCGCCGGGTCGGGCCCGCGCGACTTCGAGCTGACCGAGGGGACCGAGGAGGACCACTTCGTCCCGCCGGAGCCCCCGCCGCTGCCGACGGCCGACACCACCGCCAAGTTCGCCTGGCTCGCCGTGCTCGGCGGCCCGGCCCTGCTGCTCTTCGACGCGGTGGTCTGGCGCGAGGTCTCCGGCTGGCCGGCCTGGCTCGGGGTGGCCGCCTTCCTGGGCGGCTTCGCGACGCTGGTGGTCCGGATGAAGGAGCACGACGAGGACGAGCCCGAGGACCCGCACGGCGGCGCCGTCGTCTGATCCGGCCGGGTACCGGCCCGACGCGGGCCGGCCCCGGCGGGCGCCGACCGGTGCCGACCGGCGCGGGCGGGTGCCGCCGCGCGTCAGCCCGCCGGCAGCTCCAGGACGGCGAGTACCGGCAGGTGGTCGGTCGCGGCCCGCAGGTCGGCCCCGGTGACGCCGGGCAGCCCGTGCGGGACCCCGCAGGCGAGCACCCGCACGCCCGGGGTGGCGAACACGGCGTCGAGCCGCTGGTAGGGGTTGTCGGGGACGGACGTCATCTCGCCGCCCCACGGCGCGACCGCGTACCCGTCCTGCAGCCGCCCGGCCAGCATCCGCCAGCCCGGCCCGTCCGGGTGCTCGTTGAAGTCGCCCGCCACGACGCCGGATCCGGCGTACCGCAGCTGTTCGGGCAGCAGCCCGAACTGCCGGAACCGCTCGTCCGCGTCCAGGCTCAGGTGGCAGGTGGTGACGGTGAACGGCGCCGCACCGGTGGTGCGGAGCAGCGCGGTGGCGAAGCCGCGCGCGTGCAGCCCGCGGGTCTTCGGCAGCAGCCGGTCGTGCACGGCCAGCACCTCGACGCCGGGCCGGCCGAGCAGCAGCGGGCCGGCGGCGATCCGGCCGCCGCCGGAGAGGATCACCGTCCCGGTCCGCCGGGCCAGCCACGCGGCCTGCCCCTCGGGCCGCCAGTAGCGGGGCGACTCCTGGACGCAGACGACGTCCGGCGCGCAGGCCCGGATCACCCGGACCAGGGCGTTCCGGTCGTCCCGCAGCGAGCGGACGTTGTAGCTGAGCAGCCGCAGCCGGCGCGGCCCGGGCGGCGGCAGATCGGCCGGTCCGGTGGTCATGGCGGTCCTCCCCTGGGGCGTCCTCGGGGACGACCGTACGGCAGGACGCGGCCCCGGGGGCCGGAAACACGACGGCGGCGGCCCGGGCGGGCCGCCGCCGTGCACGGAGGAGCGAGGGGTCAGATCGTGCGGGCCAGGTCGGCCGCGCCGGCGATCCCGGCCGCCGAGCCCGTCGACGAGAGCACCACCTCGGCGCGGGGGCGGTGCACGCCACCGGTCAGGTACTGCTCGAAGGCCTTGGCGACCGGGTCGAGCAGCAGCCGGCCGGAGTCGGAGACGCCGCCGCCGAGCACGAAGACGCCCGGGTCGAAGAGCGCGGCGAGGTCGGCCATCCCCCGGCCCAGCCAGTCGGCCAGCTCGGCGTAGCACTCCAGGGCGAGCGGGTCGCCCTCCTCGGCGGCCTGGGTGATGTGGATGCCGCGGATGGTCTCGGCGACGCCGTCGTTGAGCTCCAGCATCCGCTTGCCGCGGAGCGGGTCGGCGGCCGACTTCTCCCGGCCGTACCGGCGCAGCGCCCGGCCCGATCCGTACTGCTCCCAGCAGCCCTTGCCGCCGCAGCCGCAGGGCAGGCCGTCCGGGACCATGTTGAGGTGGCCGATCTCGCCGGCCACGCCGAACCGGCCGCGGTGCAGCCGGCCGTCCAGGACGAGGCCGCCGCCGATGCCGGTGCCGACGGTGATCAGCACCATGTCGGAGTGCCCGGCGGCCGCGCCGTAGCGGTACTCGGCCCAGGCGGCGCAGTTCGCGTCGTTCTCGACGACCGCGGGCAGGCCGGTGAGCTCCTCGATCCGGCCGCGCAGCGGTTCGTCCTCCCAGTCGATGTTGGGGGCGAAGATCACCGTGGAGCGGTCGCGGTCCACGAAGCCGGGGGCGCCGATGCCGGCCGCGGCCACGTCGGGGTACTGCTCCTTGAGCTCGCGCACGGCCTGCGCGATGGCGTCGACCGCCCACTGCGGGTCGGCCGGGGTCGGCACCCTGGTCCGGGCCAGGATCTCGCCGGCCTCGTCGACCACGCCTGCCGCGATCTTGGTCCCGCCGACGTCGACGCCGATGGTCAGAGCCATGTGTCCCTCAGCTATTCACTCGATCCCGCTGGACGGAACGCTACCGCCCAACCCTGCCCCCGTACACACCGTCGCATACATTAACCGAAGACAATCCGACCAGGACGCGCCCGATCCCCTTCAAAAGTCGTACATTTTCTCCGGTGGCGTCACAGGCCGAAGCCGACGGATAACCAGGGCGGGACCAGGGGTTCACTGCTTGTCGGACGGCCCTCAGGCGTGGCGGGCCCGACCGGGGCGGCCGGAGCGCCCGCGAGGCGGCGGAGGGTGGGCGGGAGGCCGCGGACCGTCGGGCGCGCCGGGCTACTCGGGCGCGCCGGGTCGTCCGGGCACGTCCGGCTGCCCGGGCGCGCCGGGAGCGTCGGAGGTGCCGGGAGCGTCGGCCGAGCCGGGAGCGTCGAGGTCGACCCGCTCGCTGCGGGCCGGCTCCCCCGCGGTCCAGCGGTGCTCGTGGCCGGCCACCGCGGCCCGGTAGGCGGCGAGCAGCTCGGTCCCGGCTGCGGCCAGTCCGGTGCCCGCGGCGGCGAGGTGGCCGTACACCTCGGGCTGCTTCTCGCGCAGGCGGTCGGCCATCCCGGCGAGCGAGATCAGGGTCTCGGCGCTCGCCTCCTGCGCCTTCCCCCCGACGGCGGCGGCGAACCGGCGGACCTCGTCCACCAGCGGGCCCAGCTCCGGCCCGAACGGGTGCGCCTGCGGGCCGTCCCCGCCTGGGCCGTCCTGCTCGTTGGTGGGCTCGGTCCGGTCGGTGGTGGTCATCGCGGGCGCCTCCTCAGCTGTGGTGGCCGCGTCCACGGCCACCGGTCCCGACGCTACCGGACCACCGGGAACGCCCCGACCGGCCTCAGCTCCGGGGCCAGAGCGCCGGATCCGGCGCGAAGCGGACGGTGAGCGCCCCGTCGTGCAGACCCGCGCCGGCGACGGTGCAACGGCGCAGCGCCGACGGCAGGGTGAGCACCCGTCGGTGGGCGCCGAGTCCGACCACCAGTTCGTCGCCGCGCCGGACCAGGTCGAGGTCCGCACGTTCGGAGCCGGGCAGGGCGAGGTGCCAGACCAGCAGCCCCTCGGCGGCCAGCCGGTCCTCGACGGTCCAGGGCTCGGCCGGACGCGGCTCCGGACCGGGGCCGGCCCCGTAGAGGCGGTCGGCGACGGCCTCCAGGGTGGCCTCGGCGAACCCCGTGGTCAGCACCGGAACGCCGTCCGAGGCGGCGGCCAGTTCGGCCAGCTCCTCCCGGCGGCGGCCGGCCAGCGCGGCCAGCCACGGGTCGGGCGAGTCGACGGCGCCGTCCGGCAGCGCACCGTGCACCACCACGGCGTCCGGCCGGTGGCCGTGCAGGGCCAGCCCGGCCCGGATCCGGCGCAGCCCGGCGAAGGGGTGGGCGTCGGCGGCGGTGACCAGCCGGACGGTGGTGCCGGGCGCGGAGATCGCGGCGCGCGCCTCGGCGAGCGCGCCGGCCGCCTTGCCGCGGGCCTCGTACAGCCAGTCGGCGGGCATCGGCACGCCGGCGAGGCCGGCCAGCAGCGGGCGCAGGGCCCGGGCGGCCTGCCGCTGCTCGGGCGCGAGCCGGGCCAGGTAGCGCTCCAGCTGCTCGGGCAGGGCCAGGGTGGCGATCAGGTCGGCGGGCGGCGGGGCGAGCACGACCAGCACGTCCGCGTCGGCGGCCGGCAGGGCGCGCAGCAGCGCGAGCCGTGCGGTGCCGGGGAGGGCGGTGAGCTCCTCCGGGTCGAGCGGATCGGCGCCGAGCAGGTCGAGCGCGGGCTTGAGCCGGCCGCCGACCACGTCGAGGGCGCGCCGGAAGGCGGCCTGCTCGTCGATCCGGGCGACGGTGAGGCCGGGCGCGTAGGGCTCGGGCGCGGACTCCAGCCGGGTACCGAGGACGGCGTCCAGGGTCCGGTGCGGGTCGTCGGCGGCCAGCAGCAGGGTGCGCCGGCCCTGCCGGGCGGCGTGCAGGGCGGTGGCGGCGGCCACCGTCGGTGCCGCCGTGTCGCCGCTGACCAGGATGGTGCGTGTCGCCGTCATGCCGTACTGCCCCCGTTCGCCCGCCGTCAGCCCTCGACGGTGCTGGTGGTGCCGGTGGTGCCGGTGTCCTCGACCCGCTTCTTCAGGCCGGCCAGGGCACGGTCGATGATGACCTTCTCGGCCTTGCGCTTGATCATGCCGAGCATCGGGATCTTGACGTCCACGGCGAGCTGGTAGGTGACCTCGGTGCGGTCGGTACCGAGCGGGGCCAGGGTGTAGGAGCCGTCCAGCGAGCGGAGCATCTGGCTGCGCACCAGCGTCCAGCCGACCTCGCGGTCGCCGTCCCAGTTGTAGGCGAGGACGTGCTCGTCACGGATCGCGCCGGCGTCGAGCAGCAGCCTGACCTGTGCGGCGCGGCCGTTCTCGGCGGTCTCCAGCACCTCGATCTCCTTGACCTCACCGGTCCAGGCCGGGTAGGCGGCGAAGTCGGCGATCACGGCCATGACCGCCGCCGGGGTCGCGTCGATGGTGATGCTCGACCTGGTGTGCTCCGCCATGGAATGGCCCTCCGCGTCGTCCCTTGCTGCCGTCCCGGCCGAGCCTGCTCGGTCGGGTGCGCCCGGAGCAGGCTATCGCGACCGGCGATCTCCGCCGCCCGCGGTCCGCCGCCCGGCCCGCCCCGCGGAGGGCGGGCGGGGTCGCCCTCCTGGGCCGGGCCGGTGGCTACCGGCCGGTCACCCCGGGGCTGTCGTAGGGTGCCATTCGAACGACCAGGTCCCGACCTGGTCGGACGGGTCAAGGTGTGACACTTCGAACACCGGGGCCGACCCCCCTGGTCGAAGCCGCCTACCGGGCAGTAACGTCCTGCCGTCCCGCAGCGTCGCGAACGAGGAGCAGTCTTGCTCGACTTCAGCCTTCCGGCCCTCTACCAGGTACCGAGCGGCGGTAACCTCTCCGACCTCGTGCACCAGAACGCCGAGCGGCACCCCGAGGTCGTGGTGCTCAGCCGCAAGGTGGACGGCCGGTGGCAGGAGTTGACCGCCGCCCAGTTCCTGGTCGAGGTGCACGCCGCCGCGAAGGGCCTGATCGCCACCGGCATCCGGCCGGGCGACCGGGTGGGCATCATGTCCCGCACCCGGTACGAGTGGACCCTGCTGGACTTCGCGATCTGGACGGCCGGCGCGATCACCGTGCCGGTGTACGAGACCTCCTCCGCCGAGCAGGTCGAGTGGATCCTCGGCGACTCCGGCGCGGTCGCCGTCCTGACCGAGACCGCCGCGCACGCCGCGGTGGTCGAGACGGTCCGCGAGCGGCTGCCGGAGCTGGCGCACACCTGGCAGATCGAGGACGGCGCGCTGGCCGCGCTGGCCGAGGCCGGCCGCAGGGTCGCCGACGCGACCGTCACCGAGCGCCGCTCGGTGGCCACCGCCGACTCGGTCGCCACCATCGTCTACACCTCGGGCACCACCGGCCGCCCGAAGGGCTGTCAGCTGACGCACGCGAACTTCCTGGCCGAGTGCGGCAACGTGGTGGAGCGCCTCGCCCCGCTGTTCCGTACCGGCGAGAGTTCCGTCCTGCTCTTCCTGCCGCTCGCGCACGTGCTCGCCCGGATCGCCGAGATCGCCCCGGCGATGGCCCCGATCAAGCTCGGCCACGTCTCCGACATCAAGGACGTCACGGCGGAGCTGGCGTCCTTCCGCCCGACCCTGATCCTGGGTGTGCCGCGGGTCTTCGAGAAGGTGTACAACACGGCGCGCGCCAAGGCCCAGGCCGACGGCAAGGGCAAGATCTTCGACAAGGCCGCCGACACCGCGATCGCGTACAGCCGGGCGCTGGACGCCGGCGGCGCCGGGCTGCTGCTCAAGCTGAAGCACGCGGTCTTCGACAAGCTGGTCTACAGCAAGCTGCGGGCCGCGCTCGGCGGCCGTGCGACCCACGCGATCTCCGGCGGCGCCCCGCTCGGCGAGCGGCTCGGCCACTTCTACCGGGGCATCGGCTTCACCGTGCTGGAGGGCTACGGCCTGACCGAGACCTGCGCGGCCACCGCCTTCAACCCGTGGGACAAGCCGAAGATCGGCACGGTCGGCCAGCCGCTGCCCGGCTCCGCCGTACGGATCGCCGAGGACGGCGAGGTGCTGTTCAAGGGTCCGCAGGTGTTCACCGGCTACTGGAACAACCCGCAGGCGACCGCCGACACCCTGAAGGACGGCTGGATCTCGACCGGCGACCTCGGTTCGCTGGACGACGAGGGCTACCTCACCATCACCGGCCGCAAGAAGGAGATCATCGTCACCGCGGGCGGCAAGAACGTCGCCCCGGCGGTGATCGAGGACCGCATCCGGGCGCACGCACTGGTCGGCGAGGTCATGGTGGTCGGCGACCGCAAGCCGTTCGTCGCCTGCCTGCTCACCGTGGACGAGGACTTCTTCCCGAAGTGGAAGGAGCTGAACGGCAAGCCGGCCACCGCCACCGTGGCCGAGCTGCGCGAGGACGCGGACCTGCTGGCCGCCCTGCAGTCCGCGGTGGACGACGGCAACGCGGCCGTCTCGCACGCCGAGGCCGTCAAGAAGTTCCGCCTGCTGGACACCGTCCTCTCCGAGGAGAGCGGCCACCTGACGCCCTCGCTCAAGCTCAAGCGGAACGTCGTGCTGAAGGACTTCGCGGCCGACGTCGAGTCGATCTACCAGCGCTAGGACTCGCCCGCCCCCGTCCGGCCCGGTCACCGGTACGGCCCGTCCCCTCGGAACGACGGGGCGGGCCGTCCGGCGGCGTCAGCCGGCCAGCAGCGAGGTCAGCCGCCCGGCCAGGAGGTCCCAGCGCCAGGAGCGGTCGACCCAGCGCCGCCCGGCCTCGCCCATCCTCCGGCGCAGTTCCTCGTCCTTCAGCAGCCGGACGATCCGCTCGGCCGCCGCCGCGGGCGAGCCGCCCGGCACGACGTAGCCGGTCTCGCCCTCCAGCACCGCGTCCGGCGCGCCTCCGGAGTCCCCGGCCACCACCGGCAGCCCGGTCGCCGAGGCCTCCAGGTAGACGATGCCGAGGCCCTCGACGTCCAGCCCGCCGCGGCGGGTGCGGCAGGGCATGGCGAAGACGTCCCCGGCGCCGTAGTGAGCGGGCAGCTCCTCCCAGGGCACCGAGCCGGTGAACCGCACCGAGGGGCGCACGCCCCGGGCGTCCACCAGCTTCTCCAGCTCCGCCCGGTACGGGCCCCCGCCGACGATCAGCAGGACGGCGTCCGGCACGTCGGCGAGGATCTGCGGCATCGCCTCGATCAGGGTGTCCTGGCCCTTGCGCGGCACCAGCCGGGAGACGCAGACCACCACCGGACGGCCCGCCAGGCCGAGCCGCTCACGGACCGCGGCGCCGCCGGAGTCCGGGTGGAAGGTCCGCTCGTCCACGCCGGGCGGCAGCTGCACCATCCGCGCGGCGGCCGTCGGCCCGACCGCGTCGGCGATCCGGGAGCGGGTGTACTCGCCGAGGTAGGTGAGGGTGTCGGTGCCTTCGCCGATCCGGCGCAGCAGCTGCCGGGCGACCGGCAGCTGGGCCCAGGCGGCCTCGTGGCCGTGGGTCATCCCGAGCAGCCGGCCGGCCCCGGCCCGGCGCAGCGCGGGGGCCATCAGGCCGAGCGGGGCGGCGGCGCCGAACCAGACCGAGTCGCACCGCTCGGCCCGGAGGATCTCGGCGGCCCGCCGGGTGACCCGGGGTGTGGGAACCATCACCTTCGTCCGGTCCCGGATCACCGGGAACGGCTGCTCGGCGTCGAACCGCGCCACCTCGCCGCCGTCGCGCCAGCTGGAGGCGTACACGACGACGCTCCCTGCGGGCTGACGGACGGCCATGTTGTGGACGAAGGCCTGGATGCCGCCGGGCCTGGGCGGGAAGTCGTTGGTGACGATCAAGGTCTTGTGCATCAGGCGACGGCTCGCTCGGTCGGGGGGTGCTCGGTGTACCGCTGGGTGATCCGTACGATAGGTCAACACCATGACCCGCCGGGAACGGAACCGCGCACGGCAACCGTTCCATCCCCGGGTCTGTCCTAGAACCTAGGCGGCCGGTGCGGCCGGGCCGGCGGACGGCGCCGGCCCGGCACCGGCGGCCCGGGCGTCCGTCGCACGGCGCCTCCGGTGGGACGTCCGAGACGAACGAGGGAGCGCAGTGGAGTTGGCCCCGGCCACCGAGTCCGGTTCACCCATCGGCGTCGCCGGCTCCGGCACGGCGCTGGCGGTCCGGCAGGGGCCCGTCCAGGGCCCTGCGCGCCCCTCCGGGCGGGCCGGGGCGCTGCTCGCGCTCGGCGGGAGCTGGGTGGCCTCCCGGGCGCTGCTGCTGCTCCTGGTGACCGGCGTGCTGCGGATGCCCGGCGGGGACATCACCGCCGACGTCTGGATCATCTACCACGCCTGGTACGGCGTCCTGCAGACCGGCACCTTCCCGCTCGACGACGTCACCTGGCAGTACCCGCCCGGCGCCGCCCTGGTGATCATGCTGCCGGGGCTGCTGCCCTGGTCGTACCTGGTGTCGTTCTGGGTGATCTGCGGGATCGCCGACGCGGCCGCGATGGCCCTGCTGGTCCGCACCGGCCTGCGCAGGGGCCGGGCGCTGACCGGCGCCTGGGTCTGGGTGGCGGGCGTACCGCTGCTCGGCCCGATGATCTACAACCGCTACGACGTGATCGTCACCGCGATCGCGGTGGCCGGCCTGCTCGCGCTGATCCGCCGTCCGGCCGTCGGCGGGCTGCTGCTGGGCCTCGGCGGGATCATCAAGATCTGGCCGCTGTTCGGCCTGATCGGCACCCCGTCCGGCCGGCGGACCCGCCGTTCCTGGACGGCCGCCGCCGCCACGACCGCGGCGATCGGCTTCCTGCTGGCCGCCGGGATGAACGGCGCGTTCAGGTTCCTGACGTTCCAGAAGGACCGCGGCATCGAGGTGGAGTCGGTCGGCGCGCTGCCGATCCACTTCGCCCGGATCGCCGGTGCCTGGGACGGCAAGGTGCTGATGAACTACGGCTCCGTCGAGATGCTCGGACCGTGGGTGCCGGTGGTCTCCAAGGTCATGCTGGCCGGCTCGGTCCTGGGCTTCGGCTGGCTGCTGCTGTGGCGGTTCACCGCCCGCCGGCGGAACGCGGCCACCATGTACGACGCGGCGCTGGCCGCCCTGCTGATCTTCACCGTCACCAGCCGGGTGATCAGCCCGCAGTACCTGGTCTGGCTGGTCGGCGCGGCCGCGGTCTGCCTGACGGTGCGCGGCACCAGCCAGCGGCCGGTCGCCCTGCTCGTCCTGGCCGCGACGCCGCTGACCCTGGTGGAGTTCCCGCTGATCTTCGGCGACGTGGTGGACAGCAAGCCGACCGCGATCGCCGTGCTGACCCTGCGCAACCTGCTGCTGCTGGCCGCCACCTGGGTCTCCTGCGTCCGGCTCTGGCGCTCCACCCGGCGCGCCGAGCGGCTCCCGGCCACCGTGGTGCTGCCCCGCCCGGAGCAGGTCCCGGCCGCCGCCTCCGCCTACTCGGTCCGCCCGGGCATCGCGTACGAGCAGGACCTGCTGGACGGCATCGACCGGCCCACCGCCCGCAGCGAACGCTGACCGGGGCGGACGGCCGGCGGCTCCGGCCAGCTGTCACCGGGCGGCCCGCGACTACCCCGCCAGGCCCCGTACCTCGGTGAGCCAGAGCCGGGTGAACTCGGCCAGCCCGAGGCCGAGCCCGTCGCGGAGGAGCCCGTCCAGCCACGCCTCCCGGTCGGCCCCCGGGCCGGCCTCGCCGACCGCCCGGTAGAGCGCCACCAGCCGCTGCGGCCCGTACCGGCGCGCGATCAGGTCACAGGCCAGCCAGGCCTGCTCGTAGGCCTGGGCGATGCCGCCGGCGCCGGCCGTGAAGTCCCCGTCCCCGGGCAGCGCGACGGGCACCCTCCCGGCGGCGACGTCCCGGGCCAGCTCGGGGGCTATCCGCCGGGCCGGGCGGCCCGAGTCGCGGTACCCGGTCCAGTCGGCGACCCCCTCGGAGAGCCAGAGCGGCGTCCAGGCCCGGGTGTCGGCGCGGGTGGCCACGTGCACCGCCTCGTGCGTCGCCACCACCTGCCGGCCGAAGTCGCTCAGCCGCCCGTACGCCCCGGGGTTGACCACGATCCGGTCGGCCGGGGCGTGCCGCGGCGCCCCGGGGGCCGCGACGGTGACCGCCGCCATCCCGGACCAGCCGGGCGAGCCGCCCGCCACCAGCCGGGCGAACTGCTCCTCGGTGGCCGGCAGGTGGAACAGCAGCCGGCCCGCCCAGTCGCTGCCCCAGAGCGCCTCGACCGCCGGGACGGCGCGGTCGCCGGCGGCGGCCAGCCCGGCCAGCGCGGGCGGATCCGCCGGGCCGAGCACCAGGCAGCGCTCACCGGCGGCGGCCCGGACGGCACCGAGGTCCCAGAGCGGGGGCGGGCCGTCGAGTCCCTCCTCCCGCTCCACCCGCCGGTCCCCGGCACTCCCGGCCAGCGTCAGCCGGCGCGGGTACACCACCGGCTGCTCGTCGTACCCGGTCACCGTGACCGCCAGCTCGGCGGTGGCGGAGCACCGACCGGCCGGGTCCACCGGGCCGAGCAGCAGGTTGCGGTAGACCGCCCGGACCGGCAGCGCGGGCGGCCCCGCGGTCAGTGCCCGGGCCCGCTCGTCCAGCGCCGCGAGGACCTCGGCGTGCTCGTCGGCCGCGCCCGACGCCGGAGCGGCCCGGCCGGCCCCGGGCACCGAGAGCTGGGCCAGACCGGCGGCCGCGAGCAACAGGGCGCCGCGCCGGGACAGCGTCCGGCCGCCGCCCGTGGCGCCGGCCGGGGAGGGGCCGGGGCGGCTCAGAGCCGGATCACCCCCGCGACCGGCATCGCGCCGACGCTCTCGTAGCGGACCTTGGCCCCCGGGTACGGGGCGTGCACGATCACGCCGCCGCCGGCGTACATCCCGACGTGGTGCATGTCCCGGTAGAAGATCACCAGGTCTCCCGGCCGCGCTTCGGAGAGTCCCACCCGCCGGCCGGCGTACGCCTGGGCCTGCGAGGTGCGCGGCAGGGTCACTCCGGCCTGCCGCCAACTCCAGTACATCAGACCGGAACAGTCGAACGCCTTGGGCCCGGTGGATCCGTACACGTAGGGCGAGCCGATCATCTTGACGGCGGCGGCCAGCGCGGCGGCGCCCCGCTCGGAGGCGGGCGGGGCGGTCCCGAGGTCCAGCCGGTCGGTGCCGCGCGTGGCCCGCTGCTCCGCCTCCCGGGCGTCCTGCGCCGCCAGCCGGGCCCGCTCGACGACGCCGAGGCTGTTGAGGAGCCGCTGCGCCTTGGCCAGCCGCTGCTGGATCTGCTGCTTGCTCTCGGCGAGCGCCTTGCGGGTCTGGTCCAGCTCGGCGAGCTTGGCGGACGTCTCGGCGCGGCGCTGGTCGAGTCCGCGCTGCCGGGCGACCACCTCGCGGAGCGTCTCGTTCTGCCGCTCGGCGGCCTGGTCGAGGCTGCGGGCCCGGGAGAGGTAGCCCGCCGGGTCGGCGGAGAGCATCAGCTGCACGGTCTGCGCCATGCCGCCGCCCCGGTACTCGGCGCCGGCCACCGCCGCGAGGTCGCCGCGGAGCTGGTTGAGCTCGTCCTGGGCGACGGCGGTCTGCTGCTGGAGCGTGCCGGTCTCGTGCTGGAGCTTCTGCTGGGCCTCCTGGGCGGCGTTGTGCCGCTCGGAGGCCTGCTCGGCCTCCTCGTACAGCTGCTCCACCTGGGCCTTGACGTCCTTGCGGTTGGCGGGCCCGTCCGGGGAGCCGGGCGCCGCCTGGGCGGTGCCTCCGGTCGCCACACCCAGCGCGGTGGTGGCCGCCGCGGTGAGCACCAGCGCCCGGGCGAGGGCGTGCGCACCTGACAGCGGGGAACGGCGGTGCACGGGCATGCGGCGTCGGCTCCGATCCTGCGGCAACGGCCCGCCGCCGCCCCGGGGAGGACGGCTGGAAGCGGGAGTCCGGTGGCAGACGTTAGCGAGTCCGGGCAACCGAGTCCAAACCCCTCCCAACCCGAATATTTGACCCTCAATCGGACATCAGCCCGAGCGGGGGAAAAGCCGCAGGCCCGGCCTCCCCTCGCGGGGAGACCGGGCCCGTACGGACCGCGTGATCGGGGATCAGAGGCGCACGATGGAGTTGACCGGCATGTTGGAGGCCGCCTCGTAACGCACCGACGCACCCGGCTTGGGGGCGTGGATGACCTGACCGCCGCCCACGTAGATGCCGACGTGGTGCCGGTCGCCGTAGAAGATGACCAGGTCGCCGGGCTGGGCCTGGGAGATGTCCGAGCCGATCCGGGTACCGGCGCCGGCCTGCGCCTGCGAGGTGCGCGGGAGCGACACGCCCGCCTGGGCGTAGGCCCAGCCGGTGAGGCCGGAGCAGTCGAAGCTGCTCGGGCCGGTGGCGCCGTAGACGTACGGGGCACCGAGCTTGCTCTCGGCCGCGGCGATCGCGGCGGCGGCGCGCGAGCTGTTGGCGGCGGGCGCGGCCGGCTTCGGCGAGGCCGGAGCGGAGGAGGCCGGCGCGGCGGGCGCCTGGGTGGACGGAGCCTGGGCGGACGGCGCGCTGAGGTTGGTGCGGTCGTTCTCGCGGGAGGCGCGCTCGGCGTCGGCCTTCGCCTTGGCGACCTTGGCGGCCTCGGCCTTGGCGGCGTCCGCCTTCGCCTTGGCCTCGGCGGCGGCCTTCTCCTCGGCCGCGCGGATCGCCAGGCGCTCCTGCTCGCTGAGGGTGTTGAACAGGTCCTGGGCCTTCGTCAGCTTGGCCTGGACCTCCTCCTTGGAGGTCTTCAGCTGCTGGGTGGTGGCCTCCAGCTCGCCGAGCTTGTTCTGGGTCTCGGTGCGGTCCTGGTCGAGCCTGCGCTGCTGCTCCTGGAGCTCCTTCAGCGCGCCGGACTGGGTCGAACCGGCCTGGTTCAGGGCGTCGGCCTGGTTGAGGAAGTTGTCCGGGCTGGAGGAGAGCACCAGCTGGACGGTCTGCGATATGCCGCCGGTGCGGTACTGCTCGCCGGCGATCTCGGCGAGGCCGCCCTGCGCCTCGGTCACCACAGCCTGCTGACGGGCCACCTTGTCCTGGAGGTCGCCGACCTGCTTCTGCAGCTCCTGCTGCTTGGCCTGGGCGCCGTTGAGCTTCTCGGTGGCGATCTCGGCCTGCTCGTTGAGCTGGTCGACCTGCTCCTTGACCTGGTCCTTGGTCGGCGTCGGGTCGGCGTGGGCGCCGGACTGCGCGGAAAGGGCGACGGCCGCGGCGGCGAGGCCGGTCATGATCGAGACCCGGGTGCGGCCGGCGGGCTTGGGACGACGATGGGACGCCACGAAGGCGGACTCCTTCTTCCTCATCCGCCTACCGGGTGAGCTGACGGGTTCGGGCGGAAGCGTGCCCTACGACGCCTCACCGGCCGCTCACGCGACCGACCTGGCGCCGATTCACCCCGGAGGAACGTGGTTCCCCGGCTCCACTCCACAGCGCCCCCGACTGCTGGGCTCTCACTCGGACGGGCGACTGCCCGTCCCGCTGTTTCACGAACTCGGCGGGAACCACCGCCGCCACCCGGACTGGGTGATCGACTGTGCGGTGGTTCGAGGTACGACCCTAGTAACAGATCCGTGATCCGTTCAAATCCTTGTCGGAAAAAAGCTAGAAGAATACCGAAGTTCATTTGTGAATATGACCGGGTGTGACCAGCGCCGTACACGGAGCTGATCGTTCCTCACCTCTCGGTCGAACCGGCGGCCGAAACACCCGCGCCACCCCCGTTCGGAGGTGGCGCGGATCACAGGGCCTTCGGCGGGCCCGCGGGCGTGTCGTGGCGGACCGTCAAACGGCCGGACACCCCGGCGCGTCAGACGCGGCGGATCGTGTTGATCTTCATCCCGTCGGCCTTCATCACCTTGATCACGTCACCGGTGCGGGGTGCGTGCACCACCATGCCGTTGCCGATGTACATCGCGACGTGGCTGCGGTCGTCGCGGTAGATGATCAGGTCACCGGGCTGCGCCTCGGCGAGCGACGGCACCCGGGTGCCGTAGTTGCCCTGGGCCTGCGAGGTACGCGGCAGCGAGACCCCGGCCTTGCCGTACGCCCAGACCATGAGCCCCGAGCAGTCGAAGCTGTTCGGGCCGGTGGAACCCCAGCCGTACGGCTTGCCCTGCTGGGCCATCGCGAGGGCCACCGCGGAGCCGGCCATGCCGGAGGCCTTCGGGAGCTCACCCAGGTCCGGGCGCTCGGTCCCGCGCGAGGCGCGGTCGGCCTGCTGCTGGGCCGCCTTCAGGGCCGCACGGTCGGCGGCGCTGAGCGAGTTCAGCAGGTCCTGGGCCTCCTTGAGCTTCTTGTTCACCTCCGCCTTGGACTGGTTCAGGTCCTTGGTGGTGGTGTCCAGCGAGGCCAGGACGGCGGCCGCCTCGACCTTCTGCTGGTCCAGCCGGCGCTGCTGGTCCTGGAGCCCCTTGAGCGCCTCGGCCTGGCTGGAGCTGGCCTGCTGCACGCTGCTGGCCTTGTCCAGGTAGCCGGACGGGTCGGAGGAGAGCATCAGCTGGACCGACGGGTCGATGCCGCCGGTGCGGTACTGCGCACCCGCGACCTCGGCCAGCCCGGCCTGAAGCTGGGTCATCTGCTCCTGACCGCGGGCCACCTGGTCCTGGAGCTGGTCAGCCTGCTTGCGCAGCTGGTCGGCCCGCTCCTTGGCGCCGTTGAATCGCTCGGTGGCCTGTTCGGCCTCCTCCTGCAGCTGGTCGATCTGCGCCTTGACGTCGTCCTTCTTGGGCGACGGGCTCGGCGCGGCGTGAGCGGCGACCTGGGCGGAGAGAGCGACCGCGGTCGCAGCGGCCGCGGTGAGCACGGTGACTCGCGCGCGGCTCGGCTGCTTGGGACGGCGGTGGGAGGCCAAAAGACCGGCTCCTTCTTCCAATGGACTCACCTGAACGGGTGAGAATCCGGAAAATAGGTTTGACGCCAGACACTAGTGAAGATCCATGCTTTGCGCCACTCCCCCGTTGGCGTGAACCCGTCCCCCACTCCCTGACTTCACGAGACCCTCACATCGCCGCAATCCCGGCGCTGACCAGGCGTCATTCCCGCCCGCTCGGAACCGGCGCACGGCTACGGCCGGGCCAGCCGATTGAGCAGCAGAACGGAGGCTACAGGGCGCGCGCCCGCCTTCCGTACGCCCTCCGCGACCTCCCGGTCGGTGGAGACCACCACCACCGGGCGCCCCTGCGGCTCGGCCCGCACCAACCGGCGGATCAGCTCGTCCGCCGTCTCCCCCGTTCGGCTGAACCGCACCCGCACGCCGCGCGGCGGCGCCATGATCACCGGCACGTCCAGGTCCTGCCCGTCGAACACGCAGGTGACCTCCGCCTGGGTGCGCTGCGCCAGCATCGCCAGCCCGCCCAGCAGCCGGATCCGCTGCTGCTCCAACGGCAGCGTCGGGTAGCCCGTCTTGGTCACGTTGTAGCCGTCCACCACCAGATGGACCTGCGGGATCGCCAGCAGCTGGTCCAGCAGCGCCGGGTCGTCCTCCGCCAGACCGCGCCGCGCCACGTCGTGCGGCGAGGCCGAACCCGGCACCACCGCCTCCACCAGGTCCGCCGGACGGATCTGGGACACCGGGAGCGCCAGCTCCCGCTGCAGCCCCTGGGCCGACTGGAGGACGGCGTCCAGCAGCAGCCGCAGCCGCATGTCCTCGACGCTGCGCCCCTCGCGGGCCGACCGGCGGCCCTGCTCGACGGCGGTCTCCAGCTCCGACACCCGGTGCCGCAGCCGCCGCGTCTCGCTCTCGCCGGCACTCCGCTCGGCCGCCGCCTGCGCCTTGACCGCCTCGAACTCGACGGCCAGCTTGCGGGTCTCGGCCTGCGCCCGGCGGGTGTCGCTCTCCAGCGAACGGACCTTCCGGCGCAGCGACTCGGCCTCCTTGCGGACGTCCTCCGACTCGCTCCGCTGCCGGTCGAGGTCGGCACGGGCGGCGGCCCGCACCTCGGCCAGCTCGGCCTGCAGCTTCTCCACCAGCCGGGCCGCCTCGGCCGCCGCACCTTCGGCGCCGGCCCGCTCGGCCTCCTCGCCCGCCTCCGCGACCAGGCGGCTCCAGCCCGCCGACCGGACCAGGTACGCGGCCGCGGCCACGTCCATCGGATCGGCGGCACCCGGAACGGTGCCCGACTCCAGCGCCCGGACCAGATCGGGCTGGCCCAGCCGCAGCCGCTCCGCTATCCGCACGCGGAAGGCCGGCTCGGACTCCAGCGCGGCGGCCAGCGCGGTGGCCGCGTACTTGGCCCGACGGGCCGGGGTGAACTTGGCGTACTGGCGCAGCGACTGGGGCAGCTCGCCGAGCGGCAGCCCGCCGAGCGCGTCGGCGGCCAGGCCGACCACCCGTCGGCGCACCCCCTCGGGCAGCGGCCGGTCCAGCTTCTCGGCAGGCGTCTCAGCGGGCGCATCGGCAGGCGCATCGGCAGGCGTCTCGGTGGGCCGTTCGCCGGACGGCTCCTCCGCCGTCGACGGCGTCAGCCCGTCACGGTCGCCCGCCCCACCGGCACCGGAGGGCCCGTCGTGCCCACCCTGCTCGCCCGGCCCGTCGACGGCTGCCGCCGGTTCGTCACCGCCACCGGGCTCCTCACCGCCGGCCACCTCGGCCGCGGCGCCGGAACCGAAGGGAGCGGCCACGGCCGCGTCCGGCGCCTGCGCGTCCACAGCGGGCTGCTGCCCCTGCGGCCCGGCGGGCTCCTTCGCTGCGTCCACCACGTCCTCGGCTCCGATCCTGGTCCAGCGGGCGACGGCCGGCGGCCGCCACCCGCGTCACACCCCGTGCGTTCTCTCTGTATTGTCCCGTGCGGTGGACCGCCACGCCGTGTGCCGTCCACCGCACGGGCGGGGCATCAGCCCTGCTCGCCGACGACCTCGGGCCCGGCGTCCGCCGCACCCGGGCGGGCGACCAGCTCGACCTGGTCCACCGCGTTGCACCAGCGGCATCGCACCGACTCGACGGTCTCGCTGAGGACCTGGGTCTCCTCGACCTTGGAATCGCCGGCCAGGTCGAAGTGGAGGAACTCGGTCACCCGGGCGGTGCGGGTGACGTCGAAACGGGTCAGGTTTCCGCAGAGCGTGCAGCGCCAGCGCGTCTCGGCGGTCAGAGCGGGGACAGTCATCGGGGGTCCTCTCGGGTGGTCCCTGGACGGGCTCAGGCGCTCCCCCCGGAGCCCCGGCGTCGGCGGCGGGAGGCGGGAAGGCCCGCCCCAAGCCTATTGCCTGGGGCAACCTTCGTGACCACCGGTCACGGCGATCACCGCCTTGGGCCACCTGCCGTAACGACGCGGTCCCGCCCGGTCCGCCGGAGGGATGCTAGGCGGCATGGCGATCCCGGTCCTCGACCACGCCGGTGCGCGCGACGGCCGACCGGCCGCCGCCGCTCCGGCCGTCTGCTACGCGCTGATCGCGCTCAACACCGTGGTCTTCCTGTTCGGGCCGGCCGCCGGACTCAATCCGCTGTACGGGCGCGACCAGGCCCGGGTCTGTGCCGAGCAGCGCTACGAACAGCGCTGGGGGGCCGTGCCGGCCGAACTGCTGGCCGGGCATCCGCTCACCGCCGAACAGCTGGCCGAGGCCCCCGACCCGGTGCCCGGCTGCCCGGCCGCGCCGACCCCGGGGAAGCACCCGGCGCTCTCGGTGCTCAGCGCGCTCTTCCTGCACGGCGGCTGGCTGCACCTGCTGGGCAACCTGCTCTTCCTCCACGTCTTCGGCCCGACCGTCGAACGGCGGCTCGGCCGCCCCCGGTTCGTCCTCTTCTACCTGGCGGCCGGGGCGGTGGCCACCTACGGCTTCGCGCTCGCCGAGGCGCACACGGCGGACTCGACCCGGGTGCTGATCGGCGCCTCCGGGGCGATCTCGGCCGTTCTCGGCACCTACCTCCGCCTGCACCCGCGGGCCCGGGTCACCACGCTCGTCCCGCTGCTGCTCTTCCTCCCGCTGCGGTTCCCGGCCTGGCTGGTGCTCGGGCTCTGGTTCGCCCTGCAGTGGTGGTCGGTCCATTCGGCGGGGCCGGGGGTCGCCTACCTGGTGCACGTGATCGGCTTCGCGGCCGGCTTCCTCTACGCCTGCACCCTGGCCGAGCGCCGCCCCCGGGCCGCCCGCCGCCCGCGACCGTCCGGCTGACGCCCGATACGCTGGCGGCACCTCACAAAGGAGCTCGCACCGTGATCACCGCCATCGTCCTGATCAAGACCAGCGTCGACCGCATCCCGGAGATCGCCGAGGCGATCGCCGCCATCGAGGGCGTCAGCGAGGTCTACTCGGTGACCGGCGGGTACGACCTGGTCGCGATGGTGCGGGTGCGGCGGCACGACGACCTCGCCGAGGTGATCCCCGGCCGGCTCAACAAGGTCCCGGGCGTGGCCCACACCGAGACCCAGATCGCCTTCCGCACCTACTCCCAGCACGACCTGGAGGCCGCCTTCGCGATCGGCCTCGACGCCTGACCCCGTCGGGCGCCCGGCCGGCGCTCCGTCAGGCTCCCCGACGGGTGTCCGCGACGCAACGGCCGCCCTCGTTGCGGTAGTTCCAGGCCGCCCCGTCCGTGACCAGGTCGCGGACGGCGGTCAGGAACCGGTCGATGTGCTCGTCCGGGGTGCCCGCGCCGAAGCTCACGCGGATCGCGTTCAGGCTGCGCTCGCCCGGCAGCGAGGGCTCGGGCGCACCGCACTCGGACGGCGCGACGTCCTCGTCGCCGAGCAGGGTGCGGAGCAGCGGGTGCGCACAGAACAGGCCGTCGCGCACGCCGATGCCGTACTCGGCGGAGAGCGCGGCCGAGAAGTGCGAGCTGTTCCAGTCCTGGACGACGAAGGAGAGCACGCCCACCCGGGCCGACTCCGGGCCGAACAGGTTGAGCACCTTGACCTGCGGGATCTCCGCCAGTCCGGCCTTCAGCCGCTCGACCAGCACGCGCTCGCGGGCCTCCAGCGCGTCGAAGCCGGCCTCGGTCAGGGCCCGGCAGGCGGAGGCGATCGCGTACGCGCCGATCACGTTCGGGGAGCCGGCCTCGTGCCGGGCCGGGCCGGTGTGCCACTGCACGGCGACCGAGCCGTCCTCCTCGCGGGCCACCGTCCGGGTGGCGCCGCCGCCGGCCAGGTACGGCTCGGCCGCGTCCAGCCAGTCGGAGCGGCCGGCCAGCACACCGGCACCGAACGGCGCGTACAGCTTGTGCCCGGAGAAGGCGATCCAGTCCACGTCCAGCTCGCGCACCGAGACGCGGTGGTGCGGGGCCAGCTGTGCGGCGTCCAGCACCACCCGGGCGCCGTGGCGGTGGGCGGTCCGGGTCAGCTCGGCGACCGGCCACAGCTCGCCGGTGACGTTCGAGGCGCCGGTGACACAGAGCAGCTTGGGGCCCTCGGGCGACTCGGCCAGCGCGGCGTCGAAGGCGGCGACCGCCTCGGCGTGCGAGCGCGGGGCGCGCAGGTAGGTGACGGCCAGGCCGGCGTGCGCCCAGGGCAGCAGCGAGGCGTGGTGCTCGGTCTCGAACGCGAACACCCGGGTGCCGGCCGGGACGGCGGCGGCCAGCAGGTTCAGCGAGTCGGTGGTGGCGCGGGTGAAGACCACCTGGTCGCCCTCGCGCAGGTCCAGGAACTCGGTGACGGTGCGGCGGCTCTGCTCGAACAGGTCGGTGGAGAGCTGCGAGAGGTACCCGGCGCCGCGGTGCACGCTGCCGTAGTACGGGGCGTAGGCGGCGACGTCGTCCCAGACCCGCTGGAGCGCCGGGGAGCTGGCGGCGTAGTCGAGCGCCGCGTAGCCGACCTTCTCACCGGTGGCGAGCGGGACCTGGACGTCGTGGCCGAGGACGGCGAGGAGCGGCTGCGCGGCGTCGGTCTGGTCGAGGACGGCGGCCGGGAACTGGGAGGAAAGGGACATGGGGATGCACTCCTTCTACGGGCCTGGACCCCGGGAGTACACCTCGTCCGGCGTCCGCGCTTGTCACGCGGACGGATTGCCGCATGACCCGGTCCTCACCCAGGGCACCCCGCCACGGACGGAGGGTTGCCGGACAGCCAGCTGGGGCTTGATGCTGTCACTCATGACCTGGCGAAGACTCTAGGTCGCGTCCGTCCCGTGGTCAAACACGGGTCCACATCCCGGACGGCCGTCCGGGCAGCGGTCGGCGGACCGGGCTGCGGCCGGGCTGCGGCCGGGAACGCGAAAGGCCGGCGGGAGACGCCCCGCCGGCCCCTGTCGCCGCATCAGACCCGCGCGGTGGCCTCCGACCAGTGCTTCAGCAGGTCCCGGGCGGCGCCCGAGTCGATCGCCGCCGCGGTCCGCTCCATCCCGGCCGCCAGCTGCTCCGACAGCGGCGCGTCGGTCAGGTCGAGTGCCACCAGTGCCGCCGCCGAGTTCAGCACGACGGCGTCCCGGACCGGCCCGTGCTCCCCGGCCAGGAGCCGGCGCGCGACGTCCGCGTTGTACGCCGGGTCCGCCCCGCGCAGCGCCTCGATGCCGACCGGCTCGATCCCGACGTCGCGCGGGTCGAGGACGGTCTCGGTCACGGCGCCGTCGCGGACGATCCAGACCCGCGAGGTGGTGGTGATGGTCAGCTCGTCGAGGCCGTCGTCGCCGCGGAAGACCAGTGCGGTGGAGCCGCGCCGCGCCAGCACGCCGGCGATCAGCTCAGCGAGCCGGGTGTCGAAGCAGCCGATCGCGTGCGCGGTCACCCGCGCCGGGTTGGTGAGCGGCCCGAGGATGTTGAACGCGGTGGGCACCCCGAGGTCGCGGCGGGCCGGGGCGGCGTGCCGCATCGACGGGTGGAAGGTGGCCGCGAAGCAGAACGTCAGCCCGACCTCCTCGGCCACCTCGGCGACCCGGCTCGGCGCCAGGTCCAGCCGGATCCCGAGCTTCTCCAGCACGTCCGAGGACCCGCTCGACGAGGAGGCGGCCCGGTTGCCGTGCTTGACCACCTTGGCGCCCGCCGCCGCCGCGACGATCGCCGACATGGTGGAGATGTTGACGGTCTTCGCCCGGTCGCCGCCGGTACCGACGATGTCCACCGCCGGGCCGGGGACGGACAGCGGCTCGGCGTGCGCGTACATCGAGTCGACCAGTCCGGAGATCTCGTCGACCGTCTCGCCCTTGGCCCGCAGCGCCACCATGAACCCGGCGACCTGGACCGGGGACGCCTCGCCGCTCATGATCCGGTCCATCGCCCAGGCGGTGGCCGAGCGGTCGAGGTCCTCCCCGCGCAGCAGCACCGTCAGGATGTCCGGCCAGGTGCGGACCACCTGCGCGGGGTCGCTACCGCCGTTCGCAGGGTGCGCGTTCACCATGGCTGACTCCAGCTCTCGCTCCCCGGTGTACGGGGATGGACCGTAGGGACGGAGCCAGCCTATCGAGCGGCGGGGCACCGGGGCTCCGCCGTTCACCCTTCTTCTCCCGTAGTGAGACGCGAGGCCCCGGACTCCCCGTCCGGAACGCCCCTCCCGGGAGGCGCGGCCCGGCCGCCCCCGGTCCCGGGGGGCCTGCGGACCTCCGCGCGCCCGCTAGCTGTATTGATCACGAGCGTTGTTGACAGTGGTCGGGCTTGATCAAACGTAAAGACCTCCGGTGTGGTGGAGCTGTCTAGGACTGCACCGCACCGGAGGTCTTCGTGTCCCACCGTAACGCCCGCCTGACCG